>PLXO01000270.1 GCA_003151425.1 Acetobacteraceae bacterium | reverse complement strand
TTTCAGGGCGGAGCCCTGACCTTCTTCTGTCTGACAGGGCTGCGGTCAGCCGGCGGCGGCGTGGGTCAGGGGGTTCAGGCGGTTGCGCAGGGTTGCGTAGGCGAGGTTGATGGTTTTCAGCCGTTCCTCGGATGTGCGGTCACCGCCGTTGGCGTCCGGGTGGTGGCGTTTGGCGAGCTCCTTGTAGCGGGTTTTCACTGCGGCCAGCGTTGTGGGCCAGGACAGGCCGAGCGTGGCGAGAGGCTCGCGCAATTCCGCCGGGGTTTGTTCCGGGGGATGCCGCGCGGTGCCGCGCAAGCCGGCGGCGGCGAGGACGTGCAGCGGGTCGCGCAGCATCTCGTCCCCCCACGCCGCGGTGCCGAGCCGGCCGAGTGGCCAGGTGGGACGCTGCCACGCGGTGTCGGAGCGCAGTGCCGCTTCGATCTCTCCCGGCGTCGCGCCTTTATAGTAGTCCCAGGCGGCGTTATAGGCACGCACGTGGTTCAGGCAGAACCACCAGTAGTGGCGTAGATCGTTGCGGGATTTCGGGGCGCGGTACTCGCCCATGGCGGTGCAATCGGGCGCGTCGCAGCCGAGGCCGGGTGAATCTGGGTCCGGGGCGTAGGCCCGCGGGCGCGCGTTGCGTCGGATCATGGGCACAGCGTTATGGCAGAAGGTGGGGGTTGGCAATGTCCGCTTGGCAAGCGTGCCGAGCCGGTGGATATCTGGTGGATGAGCCTGCGCGCCGCAAGATTGGAAGACATGTTGATGCGGACCTTTGCCCCGGAACTTCTGCGGGTGGTGGATGACAGCGCGCGCCACGCCGGGCATGCCGGCGCGCAGCCGGGGGGCGAGACGCATTACAGCGTGCTGCTGGTGGCGGCGGCGTTTCGCGGCATGACCCGGGTGGAGCGGTCGCGCGCCGTGCATGCGGTGCTGGCGGCGGAGTTCAGCGGCGGGATGCACGCCCTGGCTTTGACGCTGCGCACGCCGGAGGAGCACGAAAAGGCCGAATGACTCGGGGCACGACAATGCTCATCGCCAGCATCCCGTACCCGTGAGAGCGCCAAACTACGCGTGGCCGCGGTTCCCAGAATGGCAGCAGGGTTGGCGGGATGGACGAGCGCGCGCGGTCGCCTAGCCGCGGGTGATAAGTAACTTTTTCTCCAAACTTGCGCTGAATTGGCTAGGTGTGCAAATTCCTGCTCCCGCAAGCCCAAGGGTGCGGGCGTTGGAGGACCTCGCATGACCGTCAAAGAGATGGATCGACTGGATCGCGAGATCCTGCGCCTGCTCGCCGCGGACGCCTCGCTGTCGCTGGCGGAGATCGCCGAGAAGGTCGGGCTGACCTCGACCCCGTGCTGGAAGCGCATCCGGCGGATGGAGCAGGCGGGCATCATCAACGGCCGCATCGCCAAGATCGATCCCGCCAAGGTCGGCTTGCCGGTCGCGGCGTTTGTCGCGGTGGAGACCGCGGATCATTCCGCCGGCTGGCTGCAGCGTTTCGCCGAGGTGGTACGCGATACGCCGGAGATCGTCGATGCGTGGCGGATGAGCGGCGATGTCGACTATCTGCTGCACGTCGTGGTGCCCGACATCGCGGCGTATGACGCGTTCTATCGCAAGCTGATCGCGGCGGTACCGTTGCGCAATGTGACCAGCCGGTTCTCGATGGAACGGCTGAAGGAAGCGCCGCTGCCGATCTGAGGCGGCGAGGCGCGCGCTGGCCACGCATTTGCGAGCCGGGGGCAGCACGCTGCGCTCGGGACCTTCTTGCCGTAGATCGAGCACCCCAGCCCTATGCACTCGCGCCGGCGAACATCTGTTCGTGGCGCTTGACCTGTTCGCGGTAGTTCTCGCGATAGCGGTCGCTGACATGCTGATGCGCCGCCAGAGCGGCTTCGTCGCGCTCGGCCGAGGGCGGTTCGACCAGGTCAAAATGCCCGTAGGTGTCTTCGCCGCGGACCAGCATCGCGCACAGGCGGACAGGGCCGTTCACGCGGACACGGGTCGGGATGTAATTTAGGCCGATGCCGATGCGGCGATGCGTGGCGTTGTTCGGCGCCGATCGATGCACTGCGAGCTCGTGATGCAGCGAGAATGACCCGGCCGGCAGTGCCATCGCCACCGGTGCGGTGTCGTCGAACGGTTCCATGATGGTCTGGCCGGCGCGGTTGATGCTGTTCGCCAGCCCCAGGGCGGCGTGGTGCAACTGGCGCGGGGCACCGTGGCTGGAGAGCTGTTCCATGCAGCCGGCCTCCCGGCTGGCGTCCGTCAGCGCGACCCAGGCGCAGACCTGCTCATGCGGCTCCAGGCCGAAATAGGTGCCGTCCTGGTGCCAGGCGGCGAAGGTGGGCGAGTGCGGCTCCTTGATGAAGAACGTGCTGGTCCAGACAAGGATGTTGGGACCTATCACGTCCTCGACGGCGTCCAGGATGCGCTTATGGCGGATCAGCGCATTGAACCAGGGGGAATGGGCGTAGGCGTGGGACCGCCATTTGATGTCGGCCTGGGCGACCGGGACGCCCAGGTCCGTCTCGAGCCGGTCAAGGCCGGCGAGGCAGGTCGAGACCTCCATCGGCGCGAGGGCCGGGATGGGGAAGAGGAAGCCGTTATAGCGGTAGGATTCCACTTGTTGCGGCGTCAGGGCCTTCATGGGCTTCGCTCCTGGTTCGTTGATTGATTGGGGCGTTGATTGATCGGGGATGCGCGCGAGCTCCCCCCGGTGCCAATGAAGATGAGACACGCCATTCGGCGATCGGTCCAGCCGTCCTCGCGCCATTCGGCGATTGGTGCAGCCGTCCTCGCGCAACTCGACCATTCGGGCGAGACCGTCACGCAACAGTCGCTTTGCAAACAGGTCAGCCGAGGTCGGGGTTTTCGGCGTTCTGTTCGATGTCGTTGCGGCACCCGCAACGATAGAATCGGACGATCCACGCGCGCATACGCACCTCGGCCGAGGCGACGTGCTCGGACTTGCTCGGGGTCGGGTTTGCGTCTCCGGCTGTTGCCGAGGATCGCGGCGTCGTGATCCCCCGTGCCGCACAATTCGAACATCGGGGTTCCCCAGGAACGGATTGGGCATTATCCTGACGCCGATACCAAGCGAATCGGCCACTGTCCTCGAAATCCCGGTTTCACCAAAAGGGAGGTTACCATGCGTGGTCTTATCGGCGCGGGCGTTGTTATGGGCGCGCTGCTGGCGTTTGCGGGAGTGGCCGCTGCCGCTCCCCAGCCCCATATGGAAGCGGCGCTTGCGGCACTTGAGAACGCGCGAAGCGAAATGATCATCGCCGATCAATACCGAGATCATGGCGGTCATGCCGGTGCAGCCACGAACTTGATCGATCGCGCCATCCGGGAGGTCAGGGAAGGCATCCGCTTCCGCAACGCGCACGGCCCGTAGGTGGAAAGTCGTCGCGGGCAACTTGTCGCGACTGGGAACCTCGAAGCCGACCAAACGAGACGGACCGCCAAATGCAACCGGCCATTGAAGGCGCCGTCGTTTGGAGGCGCCGGCGATTGAAGGTGTAAATCATGCCGCGCGCGCGACTGCGTGACCTTGGGCTGGCCACCGGCACTCTCCCCACCGGAACGTGGAACGCGATCACCGATGTCCCCGGCGTGCGCGTTGGCTTCACGACGCTGATCCACGATAGCCCCTCGGTTGCACGCACCGGCGTCACCGCGATCTGGCCGCGCGGTCCGGAGAGCTGGACCGACGCGGCGTTCGCCGGCATCCATTCGTTCAACGGCAACGGCGAGATGACCGGCTGGGCCTGGATCGCCGAGCAGGGGCTGCTTGCCGCCCCGCTCTGCATCACCAACACGCATTCCGTCGGCGTGGTGCGCGATGCGGTCTGCGCGCTGGCCGTGCGCGAGAAGGTGCCGGTGCCGTGGCTGCTGCCGGTCGTTGCGGAAACCCATGATGGCTGGCTGAGCGACGCCGCGCGCTTTCCGGTGACGGCGGCACACGCCATCGCCGCCCTCGACGCGGCCGCGTCCGGTCCGGTCGCGGAGGGCAATGTCGGCGGCGGTACCGGCATGATCTGCCACGAGTTCAAGGGCGGCACCGGCACCGCGTCGCGCGTCGTCGAGGTGGCGGGCACGCGCCACACCGTGGGTGCACTGGTTCAGGCGAACTACGGATCGCGCGAATTGTTGCGGATCGATGGCGTGCCGGTGGGTCGCGAGATCGGCGCGGACATCTTGCCGTCGCATCACACCATGCCGCGCGAGGCGGGGTCGATCATCGTGGTACTCGCCACCGATGCGCCGCTGCTACCGATCCAGTGCCAGCGGCTCGCGCGGCGCGCCACCATCGGGTTGGCCTGGGTGGGCGGGGTCGGATTCAACGGCAGCGGCGACATCTTCCTGGCGTTTGCCACCGGCAACCACGTACGTCATGGCGAGGCGGTCAGCGCGGTGCACATGCTGTCGCCCGATTGCATCAACCCGCTGTTCCAGGCCGCGGCCGAAGCGACGGAAGAAGCGATTCTGAATGCGCTGACGATGGCGGAGACGATGACCGGCAGGAACGGCCATACGGCGCACGCGTTGCCGCTCGATCTTCTGGCCAAGGTCATGCGACGCCACCGGCCGGCACCCCGAGGTCCATAACGCGTCGCGCGCGTCACGGCGTGTCATCGGTGCGTCGCGCGTGTCGGCAGCCATGGGTTCTGGCATTTCGGTCTTGGGCGAGACGGCGAATTTGCGCTACTGCGAATATTCTTGACGAGACCTATTTTTTGTAGTAGCGGAAATTCGGATGCGCATCACATACGACCACACCAAGAACGACAGGAATGTTGCAGAACGCGGCCTGTCGTTCGAGCTTGTTGGCGACCTTGATTGGGATACGGCGGTGGCGGTGGAGGACACACGAAAGGACTACGGCGAAAGGCGACTGCGGGTCGTGGCGCTGCTCGACGGACGCCTGCATGTCGCCGTTGTCACACAGCGAGGTGATGCCACGCACGTCATCAGCTTCCGCAAGGCAAACAAGAAAGAGGTGAAGCGGTATGGGCAAGAGAAAGGATGACCCGGCCTCGCGTCCGGATGAGGAGAACCCCGAGTGGACGCGGGAGGAGATGCGCCATGCGCGCCCGGCGTTGGAAGTGATCGCCGAGGTGCTCGGGCCCGAGGCGGCGGCGGCACTCAGGCGCGGCAGGGGACGGCCGACCAAGCCGGACAGGAAAGTCAATCAGACGCTTCGGTTGGACCCGGACATTTTGGAGGCATACCGGCTTCAGGGAAGCGGCTGGCAGACGCGCATCAACGAGGTGCTGCGCGCGCACATGCCGCGGAAGTCTTGATTGGTAGGTGATGGTCGCGCGCGGTCTTGCGATCACGCCGTTAGACGGCACGTTGGGCTGGACTGTCATGCGATCTTGCCTGGCGCAGGGGGAGGCCAGGTGGCGCTTGTCGACCTGCTGTCCGGGGTTCTTGCAGCACACACAACTACGGCTTCAGACTATCGTGCGTGCTGGTCGAGGGAGACCTCGTTGCCGCGGGCAGGCGTCGGGGTACGCGGAGCTTGGGCGAAGAATTTGGCTGGTGGGTCAGTCCGAATGCCGCCTGCCGACCCTTCTCGGACCTTCTCTCCTCCCGCCGACCGATCCACGGAGATCCATTGCCACAGACCGACGGCATGCGCGGTGCTCGTGAGCAGACAATGCGCGGGGCAGCACGTCGCTGCCGGTAGTCAGCTGAACGTGTGGGTGATAGGGTGCCAAGTTCCCGTCCAGAGTGGATCTGAATGCAATCTGAACATGCATCCCTGCCGGAGCCTCACCCGCTAGATTATGACTGGAGGTACACAGCCGCGACTACGTCTGCCCTTTGCGACCTGCTGCCAGAACAAAACGGTCAGGTATTGGCAATCGGTGCGCCTTCGGTTGCAAGGAGCCTGGAAGGCCTGGGCATTTCTGTGACGCTCGTAGATCGACAACCCATCCAAGGAGTCAGGAACCATTGGGCGATCGAGCCTGGGAGTGAAGGTATTGTGTTGGGGCAATACTTGTCTGCTATCGTAGATCCACCTTGGTATTCGTTAGAAATGCGTCGATGGCTCGCTTGGACAGCTCGATTTGTATCCATGGATGGGATCATCATTGTATCTCTCTGGCCTAATACGACGCGCCCCGGTGCTGCGGAGGAGGCAGAGCACATGCTGAAATGGGTAAGGAGTTGGGCCGAAGTACAGACCTTGTCGCTAGTTACACGCTACGCGAGGCCGATGTTCGAGCTAGCTGCTCTGCGGGTATCAGAAAATGGGCTTCTCGCCGCGAGCCCTGGCGAGGGGCGCTTGCTGCGCCTCCAGGTTAGAGAACGCCCTCAAATTCCCCATCCGACCAGTACGGGTAAGCCGTGGCTGCGGTTTGTCTTGAACGATTACCAGCTTGCGGTATGTTTGGCGGAACCAGACAGGACTTCGCTCCCCATGCGCAAACACCCCAATGCCAAAGGCTGGATCTGGCCGTTTGTAAGTAAGCGTGCGCCCGGGCGGTCGACGATTAATCTATGGAGCTCGCGCAATGAGGTTGCGATCGTCGAGAACCCGCAGCTACTAGCGAACGCGTTGCGCTTGGCGCTGAAAGCACCTGATCCCCGGTCTTTCGAGGCTGGGCTTGTCGGGTACGAAGGGCTACTAGAATGGGAAATTCCACGGCCACCTTACCGGAGAATGTTCGAATGGCAGCACCTGCAATAGCTCTTCGGTTTCGTGATACTACACCTGGTGTAGACACGATGGGAGCTCATCTTTCGATTTTGAACCGGGAGGGAGCGGTTTGGTGGGGCTGGTGGAAGAAGGGTTTTGAGGACGACCACCTGAGTTATCTAAGCACCTTGTGGGCGGAGGGCCCGATAGAGGTCCTTATTGTCGACCGATCAACGAATAGAATGTTCCTCGCCGAATCGGTACGCTGGTCGGTTGGTAATGTGGATGAAATCGATTTAGGAAGAGTTCCTGAGTACTATCGAACGCACGCAGCCCAGGTGTTTGGATGGTTCCTACTGAGGATGATCCGGCAGATCCAGTTTGATGACAGCATCGCTCAACGCTTTGGCGATAAGACCTTAATCCGGCTCGACACTTCCGTCGACGAGCGGAGCGACAAGGTTGCCGCAAGCGCGTCAGCATCCAATAAGTCGTGCCTTCTCCACCTCTCGGACCTTCATTTTGGTGCGGATTACGCGTTCATTCCACAGAATGAGCAACCGGTGGTTGGAGACCTGCGCACAACCCTAACCCAGAGTCTGGGAGCCGATCTCGACCGTATTGGCCTGCGTAGCGACATTGCGGCTGTTATCGTGACTGGAGATTTTACTACGGCAGGTGATTGGCATGACGGAACACGGAAGCAGTTGCTCCAGGAGTTTGAGGCCCTTCGTGCCGAGCTAGGCTTGAAGCAGGAACAGATTGTGGCCGTCCCTGGGAATCATGACATCGTGAGATATCCGCCAGGAGCCGCAGTCAGAATAGAGGATATTGCCGTAGATAACCAGACTACGTACCAACATGAACGCGAATTTCGCACGTTCGTCGACGAACTGATCGGCCGGAGCTGGAAAGAGTCACTAAATTACGTTCGGAGAATAAGTCTCCGTAGCGCTGATATTCTGATTTGCGTGTTGAACTCATGCACTATCGTGGCCACGGAATGGACAGAGTATGGATTTGTTGGAAATAGCGGGCTCGACGCTATCAGCAAACTGAAGACCGATACCATTGTGCGCCCATCCTATAAATTCGTTGCCCTCCATCACCATTTGCTACCGGTAGTGCAAGTCGAGGCTCCGAATTCAAAGGGAGTAACTCTCACCCTTGATGCCTCAGCTCTCCTTGATGCCGCCCAGCAAGCGGGTGTTCACGTCGCGATTCATGGGCATCAACACATGCCTCGCCTTGCACGGTATCAAACGATCCCGCTGATGGCCGGAACGCCAGCGCAACCCTTACACGTGATATCCAACGGGAGCACTGGGGGCACCCGTCGTCCCGGTAGCGAGCGGAACACGTACTGTGTCTTCCGACTTGAGCACGACAAAGCTTTTCTTTGGATGCGTGAGCTTCGCACGGACAGCAAGGCGGGTGCAAGCTTGTTCGAAGGGACGCTGGACATTCGTCCGGAGCAACCGGTGGGTTGTTGACCGCCTCGTTGTGACGCGAAGGCATCAATGACCCAGCCAGTCGGGGACGTCCGCTGCCCACCGATTGCGGACATTCGCCCGACTCCTATCGCTCGAATCCTCGGGCGCCTGCGCTCCAGCCCCCCGGCACCCGATCAACCGCCGGTGCGGAACGCATCCGCCGTGGTGGAGCCGATCCCTGGGCGTAGCCATGCGTCGGCGCCGACGATCGCGCCGTGCCGCGCCTCGATCGGACAACAGAGCGCGGCGATCGCCGGGGCGATGTGCGCGGGCAGCGGCAGGCTGCGCGGGTCCTCCCCGGGCATCGCCTGCGCGCGCAACCGCGTCGCTACCGGACCGGGTTCGAACAGGTTCACCCGCAGCCGCGTGGTGCGCGTCTCGGCCGCCCAAGCCAGCACCAAGTGCTCCAGCCCCGCCTTGGTGGCGCCGTAAGCGCCCCAATAGGCCCGCGGCTCGCGCGCCAGCCCGTCGGTCAGCACCACCGCCCGCCCGGCCTCGGCAGCGCGCAGCAGCCGATCGCAGGTGCGGATCAGATGCCAGCCGGCCGCCAGGTTGACGCCGACCACATCCGCCCAGTCGCGCGGCTGGATGTCGCCGACCGGCGTGAGCCGGCCCAGCGCGGCGGCAGCGTGCACGAGAATATCCAGCCGGCCGAAGCGCTGCAGCAGGCTGGGGCCGATCGCCTCCACCTGCTCGCCCTCGGTCAGGTCGAGCGGCAGCAGCGTCGCCTCGCCGCCGGCGGCGCGGATCGCGTCGTCGGTTTCCTCAAGCCCGCCCTGGGTGCGGGCGACAAGGACCGGGCGGGCGCCGAGGCGGGCCAGCTCGATCGCCACCGCCGCGCCGATGCCGCGGCTGGCGCCGGTGACGAGGGCGATTTGGCCAATGAGGGGGTTAGGTGAGGCGGGGGGCATCTGTGGTGATGTTGCCTATTCGTTACCTTCTCCCCCTCCCCTTGAGGGACTAGGGGATTCGCACATCTTACCGC
>PLXO01000363.1 GCA_003151425.1 Acetobacteraceae bacterium | reverse complement strand
TGCCTCCTACCGCCGAGCCTGGCACCGCCGAGGCCGGGACCGGCACAACGTGCGAAACGCGCAGCTACCCTATGCACACGCCTGGGACACCAGGCCCTGCCCCTCCGGTGCCTCCTACCGCCGAGCCTGGCACGGGTCGGCGTTGGCCGCGGGGGCTTGCACCGGGCCATGCCTCATGCGCCGATCACGCGCGATTATGCACCCCTGGGCGGAAAGCTGGTGACGGCCGTATGGGGTTCTCGTCGGTCAGGGGATGCGCGCGCAGCACAAGGCCCCGCTTGCGCGTCACCGCCGCGGCCGCCGCCGCTCTTGCGTTGCGGCACTGCCGTCGGCGAACGACTGCAACCGCTGATCGCGATCGCAAAAGCCATTGCCGGTGAGCGCGCCACGGTTGACTGCATCGAAATGCGATCACCCTGGAGGTCCTCTGGTTCACACAGCGGCTCCCACCCGCGCGCGTTCATCGAAGCTTAACCAACATGCGTCCGCGCCTCTGCCATAGAGGCCGCGATTGGCGACGACCGTAGGGGTTGACGATGCTTGTGCTCGACGGCCTGACGAAGGCCTACGGTGGAACCCATGCCGTGCAGGATGTCGGTCTGGAAGTTCCGGCTGGGCAGTTCGTAGGGGTGATCGGCCGATCCGGTGCCGGCAAGTCCACCCTGTTGCGGATGATCAACCGTCTGGCCGAGCCGACCACCGGTCGGGTCCTCTGGCAGGGTGCGGAGGTGACCGGCCTATCCGGGCGCAAGCTGCGTGACTGGCGCCGGCGCTGTGCGATGATCTTCCAGCAGTTCAATCTGGTTGGCCGCCTGGATGTGCTGAACAACGTGCTGCTCGGCCGGCTTGCCTATACGCCGTTCTGGCGCGCCGCGATCAAGGCCTGGCCGCGCGAGGATCGCAGCATCGCGCTCGCCGCGCTGGATCATCTTGACATGGCGGTGCTGGCCCCGCGCCGGGCCGACCATCTGTCCGGCGGCCAGCAGCAGCGCGTGGCGATCTGCCGCGCCCTGGTGCAGGAGCCGGAGATCATTCTGGCCGACGAACCGGTGGCCTCGCTCGACCCGCGCAACGCCCGCATCGTCATGGACGCGCTACAGCGCATCAACCGCCATTTCGGCCTGACCGTGCTGTGCAATCTGCACTCGCTAGATCTTGCGCGGGACTATTGCGACCGCCTTGTCGGCATGGCCGCCGGGCGTGTCGTGTTCGACGACGTGCCGGCCGCGCTGACCGAGGATGCGGCGCGTGAGCTGTACGGCATGGAGGCCGACGAGGTGATCGACACCGCGCCGGCAGCGATCCCAACCCTCGCGGCGTCGCTGCCGGCGCACGCCTGACCTGTTCGCTGACACAACAACCAAGGGGTGAAACAATGATCCGCCGTCGAACGATGCTCGCGAGCCTCGCGAGCGCCGCCGTGGCGCCTGCCGCTTTGGCGCAATCCTGGAAGAGCGACTATCCTGACCTGGTCTATGCCGTGGTGCCGGCCGAGAACGCCTCGGGTGTGGTGGACCGCTACACGGGCTTCACCGGGTATCTGACGAAGACGCTTGGCACCAAGGTGACCTTGCGGGTTGCCAACGACTACGCCGCGGTGATCGAAGGACAGCGCGCCGGTAATATCCATATCGGCTATTACGGCCCCGCCTCGTTCGCGCGCGCGCGGATGACCGGCGTGCAGACCGAGGCCTTCGTGATCGACGTGAACAGCGACGGCACCAAGGGTTACTATTCGGTGTTCTACGTGCGCGCCGACAGCCCGTACCGCAACATCTCGGACCTGAAGGGCAAGAACCTTGGCCTGGTCGATCCGAATTCGACCTCCGGCTACAACATGCCGCTGTATACGCTCGACAAGCTGGGCATCGAGGTCGCGGACCAGTACTTCAGCAAAGTACTGGTCACCGGCAGCCATGAGAACGCGGTGATCGCGGTCGCCGACAAGACGGTGGATGTCTCCGCCAATTGGTGGAACGCCGACGATGATTCCAACCTGACGCGTATGCTGACCAAGGGCATGCTGAAGAATGCCGACGGCAGCCCGATGAAGAAGGAAGACTTCCGGATCATTCTGAAGTCGGCGCTGATCATCAACTCGCCGACCGCCATGCTGAGCAGCCTGCCGCCTGATCTGAAAACGGCGATCCGCGATGCGTTCATGAATGCGGCGACCGCCGACAAGGTGGCGTTCGACCGGCTGTCCGACGGCAAGAATCTACCGTGGCAGGCGATCGACACCGCCGCCTATGACGACACCATCAAGATGGTCGGGTTCGTCGACAAGCTGCGCCGCAAGGCGACCTGACAAGTCGGGTTCGCTCGCCTGCCTTGACGAGCCCCGCCTTGACGAGACGCCCTTGACGAGACTTGTCGCGACCCTGCCCGAGAAGCAGCGCACCGCGCTCGCCGGCGCCTATGACCAGGCGGTGGCGGCGCGGCGGCGCCAGCTTGTGTTGGGGCTGGCCATCGGGCTTTTCGCGCTCGCCCTGTCGGTCCGGGGCGCCGAGGTCGATCCGCTTACGTTCTGGGCAAAGCTCGGCAATTTCAGCTCCTATTTCGATCGGCTGCTGACGCTGGATACCGGGGCGCGGGTTTGGAGCGATCCCGCGGACTGGTTCTGGGGCCTGCATCGTTGGCTGCGCCTGCTCGGCGAGACGGTGTTGATCGCCTATGTCGGCACGTTGAGCGGCACGATGATCGCCTTCGCCGCGTGTTTCGTCGCCAGCCGCAACCTGGTGCGCTCGGCCCTGTTGCGCATGGCGGTGCGCCGCGTGCTGGAGCTGCTTCGCACAGTGCCCGACATCGTCTTCGCAATGGTCTTCGTCGTCGCCTTCGGCCTCGGCCCGCTGCCCGGAGTGCTTGCGCTGACACTGCATTCCGCCGGAACGCTGGGCAAGCTGTTCACCGAGGTGGTCGAGAGCATCGACCTGCGCCCAATTGAAGGCGTCGCCGCCACGGGTGGCGGTTGGCTGTCGCGCGTGCGATTCGGCGCGCTGCCCCAGGTGCTGTCGAATTTCGCCAGCTACACGCTGTTGCGGCTGGAGATCAACGTCCGCGGCGCCACGGTGATCGGCTTCGTCGGCGCCGGCGGCATCGGTGAGGACCTGCTGATCGCGATCCGGAAATTCTACTACCAGGATGTCAGCGCGATGCTGCTGCTGATCGTCGCCTGCGTGATGCTGCTCGATATGGCATCCGAACGGTTGCGCCACCGCCTGCTGGCGCTGGAGAGCGCGTGATGAGCGAGCTGCGCGCCACGTTCCTCGCGCGCGCCGGCGGATTGCCGGAGCCGCCGCGCACCCACCACCCCATGGCGCTGCTGCTCATCGGTCTGGGGCTCGTCACCTATGTCGCCGGGCTGGTCGTGCTCGATGTCACGCCGGCCCGGATCTTCTCCCGCCTTGGGCGGCTCGGCGACATCTTCCTGCTGATGCTGCCACCGTCGCCCAGCAGCATGGCGCATTTCTGGGTCTATCTCGACGCCCTGGGGCAGACACTGTCCATCGCATTTGTCGGCACGACGGCCGCCGCGGTGATTGCGTTGCCGCTTGGCTTCCTCGCCGCGCGCAACGTGGTGGCCGGTCGCATCGTGCATTTCCTCACGCGCCGCGGGCTGGACTGCGTGCGCAGCGTCGACACGCTGATCTGGGCGCTGATCTGGATCAACGTGGTCGGGCTCGGTCCGTTCGCCGGCGCGCTGGCCATCGCCTGCACAGACCTTGCGGGGCTGGCCAAGCTGATGTCGGAGGCGATCGAGACGGCCGAGGCAGGCCCGGTCGAGGGCGTGCTGGCTGCCGGCGGTGGGCGGTTCGCGGTGATCCGCTTCGGCCTGCTGCCGCAGGTGCTGCCGATCTTCGCCAGTCAGGCGCTGTATTTCTTCGAGTCCAATACCCGCTCCGCGACCATTATCGGCATTGTCGGCGCCGGCGGTATCGGCCTGTATCTCTCGGAGATGATCCGCGTGCTGGAATGGCGTGAAGTGTCCTTCCTGATTCTGATGGTGCTGATCACGGTCGCGGTGATCGATGCGATCTCGCGCCGGTTGCGCGCGGCGATCATGGGTGCGCCGCAGGGCTGATATTGGGTCAGCAGGCGCCGGGGGTCAGCGGGCACCAGCGTCATGGGCCCGCAGCTTGCACCGATTATTCGGGCGCGACCCGTGGCGTGGCGACGGTGCCGTATGGCGGTTGCAGGCCAACGCGCATCAGCAGTGAGACCATGTAGTAGACCGTCTTGAACGCCAGTACCGGAACGACCAGACGCCAGTTCCCGCGCAGGCTGCCGGCAAGCAGGCTGACCAGGCCGTCGCGCATCCGGAATCTATTGCCCGGCGCCATGAACATCAGGCGTAGTGCCGGCGTGTTGATCCGGTAAATGAGCCAGCCGATCCGCTTCATCGCCCGACGCAAGTCCCGTTCCATCCGGCGGGCCATGACGCGTCCGGCCGCGGGATTGTCGATCCACGTGTCGACCACTGCCGCGCCCAGATCGCCGGACGTCATCGCCAGTAGGACTCCGCTCGAAAACACCGGATCGATAAAGGCGAACGCGTCGCCAATCATCATATAGGCGTCACCCCAGCCAACACTCGACGCGTAGGAGTAGTTGCCCGTGCTGGTGACATCGGAGACGAGCGTGGCCGCTGCCATCCGCGCGCTGACCGTCGGGCTGGACTGCAGCCGAGCCATAAACAATTCGCCTGGGCCACCGTGGCGATTCTTGAAGGCTGACTGATCTCCGACAAACCCGACGCTCATGACGTCGTCGGGAAGCGGGATCATCCAGAACCAGCCATCCTCGACCAGGTGGACGGTGATGTATCCCTCGAGCTCTCCGGTCCGCCGTTCGACGCCCTTGAAATGACCGAACAGAGCTGCGGTGTTGTTCTGCTTGTTCACCTTCAGCGTGCGCATCCTGCGGGCCAGGAACGTATCGCGGCCGGACGCATCCAGCACGAAGCGCGGCGCGTAGGACAACGCTTCCCCGTCTGGTCCGATCGCCGTCACCCGCGCGCGGCCACCGGTCGCCGCAAGCGTCATGTCGGTGACACGCGTGCGCTCCGAGACACGCGCACCACATGCCCTCGCGTTGGCGAACAACGCCGAGTCGAACTCGGCGCGGCGTACCTGCCAGCTATGCGTGTAGCGTTTGTCCAACGCATCAGCGAATGCGTAGCGAACACTGTCGCCGTTGCTGTCGAAGACGAACTCGGCGCCGGGCTTGAGCACGCCGATCGCCGCCACCTGCTCGCGCAGACCCAGACGGTCGAATAGCGCGAGGTTCAAGGGCAGCAGCGACTCGCCGATGTGGAAGCGCGGATGGGCATCTTTTTCCAGCAGCACCACGTCGCGTCCACGTCGGGCGAGCAATGCGGCGGCGGTCGAGCCGGCCGGACCTCCACCAATCACCAGGACATCGCAGTCATCCACCTCGCGACCGGCGGATGCCGCGTGCTGGACAGGCGTAGGACCAAGAACGTCGGTCATCGCGCTTTCCCTCGCGCCAAAGTTTCTGCGTTGACGGAGCGACGATAAAGCCGTTGTCGCCATTGTGTCGGGAACGCACTGGCGACGCGTCTTCAAATGACTGTGAGCTAGACAACCCGCACGTTGCGAAACTGCCAGGGGCACGCGGTGTCCAGATCCTCCGCGAACAGCCGGCTGCGGTCCTGCAGCGGCGTCCAGTCCGAGTAGGCGCCGACCACCTCGCCAAGGTACGGGCGCGCGACCTCGAGCACGCGGGCATGGTCGAGATGATCGGCCTCGACGATCCCCGCGCGCGGGTTCTCCAGCGCCCAGACCATGCCGCCCAGCACCGCGGCGGTCACCTGCAGGCTGGTCGCGTTGTTGTGCGGCGCCATCGTGCGGGCCGCCTCGATCGATAGGCGCGAGCCATACCAGAACGCGCCCTTCGCGTGGCCCATCAGCAGCACGCCGAGCTCGTCGATGCCGCTGACGATCTCGTCCATCATCAGCCGCTGCCTGCCCTGCATGTTCCAGTTCTTGCCGGCCAGTTCGTGCACCGACAGCACCCACGTCGTCACACGGGTGGTAGGCGTAGTGCACCGTCGGGCGATAGACCGGCACGCCGCCATCGCTGACAGTGTAATAATCGGCGATCGAGATCGACTCGTTGTGGGTGATCAGGAAGCCGTGGAACGGGCCCTCCAGCGGCGTCCAGCTCCGCACGCGGGTCGAGGCACCCGGGCGCACCAGATAGACCGCGGCGTCGCAGCCGAAATCGTGCCGCCGCGCGTCCGCCGGCAGGGCGCGCTCATGCGTCCCCCAGCCGAGCTCCGCCGGCTGGCAGCCCTCGCCGACGAAGCCGTCGATCGACCAGGTGTTCACGAATTCATTCGGCCGCTTGCAGATGTTCGCCACCTGGGTGTCGCGTTCAGCGATGTGGATCGCCTTGATGCCGAGCCCTTGCGCCAGCCGCGCCCAACCCTCGCGCGTGGCGGGCGCCGGCGTTGGCTGGCCGATATCGCGCGCGATGGTCAGCAGCGCTTGCTTCACGAAATGCGAGACAAGACCTGGATTGGCGCCATGCGTGAGCACCGCGGTCGGCCCGCCCGGCAACGCGCGACCCAGGTCCAGCGCGCTTTCGCGCAGCGCGTAGTTGGAGCGCTGTGAGGGCGTCAGCGATGGGTCGGTGTAGCCGCCGGCCCAGGGCTCGATGCAGGTGTCGAGATAGAGCGCGCCGACCTTCTGGCACAACGCAATGAGTGCGACCGAGGACACGTCGACTGACAGGTTCAACAGGAAGTCACCGCGTCCCAGCAGCGGCGTAAGCACGTCGCGATAGGTCTCGCGGGTCAGCTTCTCGACGCGCATGCCGATGCCATACGAAGCGGCGATCGCCGCGCCGCGCGCATCGCCGGTGACGATGCTGATCTGCGCGGGCGTGATGCCGATGTGGCGCAGGATGAGCGGCAGGACGCCCTGGCCGATGCTGCCGAAGCCCAGCATCACCAGGCGGCCCGAGAATGCGACGTGCTTCATTGATCGAACTCCTTACCAAACGAATTCGCGGTCAGGCTGCGGCCGGTTCGCCGAACCGTCACGCGGCCGCGGCGAGCTCGCCGGTTCGCGATGCGGTGGGCAGCGGCGCATCGCACACCTCGACGATGCGGGCATGGTCGAAGCCGTTGAAGCCGGTGCGCAGACAGCCACCATAGGCGCCGAGTTGGCCGATCTCGATCCAGTCGCCCTCAGCCACGTCCGCCGGCAGCAGGAACGGCCCGTGCATCGCATCGGCGCTGTCGCACGTCGGGCCGAAGAAGCTGAACGGTCGCAACTCCGCCGCCAGCGCCGCGCCGTCCGGGCGGATCAGCCGCACCGGATAGCGGAAGCCGAGCGCGCCGGCATCGGCCAGGCTGCCGTAGACGCCGTCGTTCACATGCAGCGCGTCGCCCGGCGAGATGCCACCCGCGTCGCAGCGCGCGGCGCCACCAGCGTCGTCGCGCGCGGCGCCACCAGCCTCGTCGCGCGCGGCGCCACCAGCGTTGCCCGGCGAGGCGCCATCAGGGCTGTTACGCCGAAGCTGCACCTGGACGATGACGGAGCCGCCGCCGGCGACCAGCGCCCGCCCGGGCTCGGCCCAGAGTCGCGCCGCCTCGGGCAGGCCCAGGCGCTCGAATCCGTCCTCGATCTCGGCGATGAAGGCCCCCAACGCAGGTGGCTCCACATCCGGATAGGCGACCGGGAAGCCGCCGCCGACATCGACGATGTCGATTGCGACACCGGCGGCGCGGACCACCTCATTGACAAGGCGCAACGCACGCCGCCAGGCCAGCGGGTCGAGGCACTGCGAGCCGACATGGAAGCTGACGCCGAGCCGCGCCGCATGCGGGCGCGCCGCGCGCAGCAGTGCGACCGCCTGATCCGGTACCGCACCGAACTTGCCGGACAGGTCCAGCACCGCCTGACCCTTCGGCAACGCGATGCGCACGATCAGGCCGAGCTCGCCTGCCACGCCGGTGGCGGCGATCTCGGCGCGCAACTTGGCAAGTTCGTCCGCGGAATCGAGGGCGAAGTCGCGCACGCCGTGCCGCACCCAGGCCTCGCGGATCGCGCCGCGCGCCTTGACCGGATGCATGAAATGGATCACCGCATCGGGGAACATCAGCCGCACCAGCGCCACCTCGGCGGGCGAGGCGCAATCGAAATGCCGCACGCCACCGTCCCACAGCGCGCGCAGCACGGCGGGCTCCGGGTTGCATTTCACGGCGTACAGCACGTCGCCCGGGAAGGCAGCGATGAAGTCGCGCGCGGTGGCGGCGAGCGTGCCGGGACGCAGGCAGTGCATCGGCTCCTCCGGCCGGCCGGTCGCGACCAGGTCGTCGACGCAGGGCAGTGATATCGGGGCCGGATCGAAGTTACGGCGGAGCGGCGAAACGGCGGAACGGAAGCGCAGCAGGTCCATCGGAGAGGTTCCTCGCGACCCCAGAGGCGCGAAAGCATGGGGGCGACAGCATGAGGGCGACAGCAGGCGGGCGCGCGCGACGGGCGCGAACCACGTATGCGGACGGGGGAACGCGACGACCGGCGCGCGAGCGCTCCGGTGCCGAGGTTCAGATGCTGCGCGGACTTCGCATCGCAGCCGACATATCAGCCAACATAGGCAGCTCCCTAACGACCCCGGCCCACAGGTGACCGGACCGACCGAAAAGGACGCTTACGTCGTTGCTGTGCCCTTGCGGGGCTCGCGGCACGTGCGATGCGTCAAAACGCCACCACACCGGACGATGTTGTGGGGGCGCGTCATATGGGGAAACGCCCCGGCAATGCAATGCATTTTTTCAGGACGCGGCAAACGCTCACCGCATGGCCGCCTGTCATTGCGAGAAGCGTTGCGACGNNCGTCGCAACGCTTCTCGCAATGACACCGGGCGCGACGGTCCGCTCTACCCACCCTGCAGCGCCAGGTACTCCCAGACGATCGTTGCGGCTGCGAGCGCGGTGATCTCTGCCACGTCGTAGGCGGGCGCAACCTCGACCACGTCCATGCCAATGAAGCGAAGAGCGGTGAGACGGCGCAGGATGGCCTGCGCCTGCCAGCTTGCCAGGCCACCGACCTCCGGCGTACCGGTGGCGGGCGCGAAGGCCGGGTCCAGCACGTCGATGTCGAAGCTGAGGTAGGCCGGCGCGTCGCCGATCGTTTCGCGAATTTCCGTGGCGACCGCGTCGGCTGACGATGCGTGCACATGCTCCGCGCTCAGCACGCGCACGCCCTGGGCGAGCGTCCAGTCCCACACCTCGCGCTGCACCGGCGATCGGATGCCGATCTGGATCATCCGCTGAGGATCGACCAGGCCCTCGTTGATGGCGTGGAAGAACACCGAGCCATGCGCGTAGGCCTGGCCGAAATTGTCCGGCCATGTGTCCACATGCGCATCGAAATGCAGCAGGGCGAGCGGCGTGCCGACGCGTTTGGCAGCCGCGCGCAGCAGCGCCAGGGTGATGCCGTGATCACCGCCGAGCGCGATCAGGTGCGCGATGCCGGCGGCCTGCTGCTCGATCAGCGCCAGGCTGGCCTGAAGGTCGCCGAGTGCGATGCGGAAGTCGCCCACATCGGCCAGGGACAGTGTGGCCGGATCGGTCCACAGCGTCGGGTGTGCGCCATCGACCAGCATGCGGCTGGCCTGACGGATGGCGCGCGGCCCGTCGCGCGCGCCGGCGCGGTTGGTGGTGCCGATGTCGAGAGGGATGCCGGCGACGACGAGGTCCGCGGCCGCATCCTGTCGGGCGACGCCGAGGAAGCTGGGTCGAATGGCGAAGGTCGGCGGGCCAGTCATGACGGATCGCTACGACACACCGATGGGGCCTCCGGGGCGGAAGATGACGCGGCTACGTCGTCGCTGTATCACCGAATGGCGCTGCCCCGCCACCGCGGACTTGTCGCGTGCGCCGCATAGGATGTTGTTGCGATCCGGGAAGCGTCTATGTAAGCGTGCAGATTGGCGGCTCCGACCAGTGAGGCAACATCCCGCGCGCCCGTCGGACGGCCGCGCCCGCGGCGTTCGGCTTGCTCGATGCGGCGTCCGATCGTTTCTCTGCCGTCAGTGACGGACGTCGATCCAATCGTCGGTGAACGGCCGGTGCACGAACGTGGCCCACACGAAGTTCATCGAATAGCGCAGCCCAATCCTCAGCAAGCCCGCCTCGAGCAGGCGCCGCCCGGAGGACAACGCCGGCAGCCGGAAGGTGAACTTCACCGCACCGATCGCGTTCAGGCGCCGCGCAAGGTCCGTGTCCTCGCCGTAGAAGGTGAACAGCGGATTGTAGCCGCCGATCTGTTCCAGCGCCGCGCGGCTTACGACGAAATTGCCACCTTGCAGCATCGAACCGGCGCGCAGCACGAAGCGGTTCAGGACATAGAAGCCATAGCCCATGACGTAGAACGCCCGCACCGCGAAGCGCGTGCTCTTGGACACGTCGTAGTAGATGTATGGGCCGCTCAGCGCGACCAGATCGGGATGCCGGCGGAATTCGTCCAGCACACGGTTCAACCAGCCTTCGGTGACAATCGTATCGGCGTCGACATTCGCGATCAGCTTGCCGCTGGCGCGCAGAAAACCGGCCTTTCGCGCCTGCACAAGGCCCTTAACCGGTTCGTCCACAACGATCACTTCGGGGAACGAGGCGGCCAGCTCCCCGGTGCCGTCGGTGCTTGCATTGTTGACGACGATGACCTCCGCAGCACAGCCTGATCGTTTGATTTCAGACACGATCGCGGTTAGCGTCCTGGCAAGGTGTTTCTCTTCGTTATAGGCCGGCACGACAAAGCTGATCGTGACATGTTCATTCACTCGCCTGAACTCCCATTGCGGACTGACCGATAGAGCGATTCCCACTCATCGGTGACCGTTTCTACCCCATATCTTTCAGCCGATCGGCGCCCGCCCGAGCCCAACCGCCGCCGCCGTTCCGGCGAGGCCAGCAGATGCGCCAGCGTTTGTGCCAGATGCGCGGGATCGTGCGGGTTCACCAGCACGCCGTTGGCGGGACCGACAAACTCCGGCAGGGCCCTGGTATTGGCGGCGACGACGGGAACGCCGGACGCCATGGCTTGCAGCAGCACCATGCTCTGGGTCTCGCTCGTGCTCATGATCGCGAAGGCGTCACTGATCTGCAACAATCGTGCAAGTTCATCCTGCGGCAGAGTACCAAGAAACCTGACGTGCGGGCCGATTCGCAACTCCATCGCCAATGCCCGCAGTATCGGTTCATGCGAGCCGTGTCCAGCGATCGCCAGCTCGGCTGTGACGCCGCTGTTCCGCAGCATCGCCACGGCGCGCAGCAGAACCTCGATGTTCTTCTCCGGTCCAAGCCGGCCTGCATACGTGACCGTCGGGCTGCATAATCCAAAGTGCGCTCTCATTGCATCGCGTTCATCAGCGCGCACCGGCGTAAACAAGTCCGTGTCGATTGGGTTGGAGACCACAAGATGCGGCCGGCACAATCTGGCCGTCCCAAGCTCCTCGAACACCGAGCGGGACGGTGCCGTGACGTAATCGCAGCGATTATAGAACCACAGTACATAGGCTGCTGCCCGATGGACGCTCACCGGAATATATGGGCCGAAGCCGGCTATCGTCGTGTGATTGGTGCCGATGACGGGTATGCCGAGACAGGCGCCATCCAGCAGTGCTTCGAGCCCGATGCCGAAGAAGGAGTGCGTGTGAATGACGTCAGGCTTCGTTCGGCGCGCAAGGCCTGTCCAGGCGATCGGCGAGAGCAGCGCCGCGCGGGACTGCCGCGTCGAACTGGGGAATGGCAGCGAGAGCCGCCGGTGCACGCGGACATTGGCGCCCAGATCGCGCTCGCGCGCCGCGGCGCCGATGCGGCGATAGTTCCGCCTCGCGTAGCGTGGCGCATAGATATCGACCTGATGGCCGCGCCTGCCCAGGGAGCGGCTGATGGTCGCGATCGAATCCTGGATCCCGCCCAGTTCGGGAAAGAAGTAGTCAGTGAACATCGCGATTCTCATATCGCGCGTCTCATTGGTCGATCCCCCCGGGGCCGATCCCGCCGGGGCCTATCCCACCGGGGTCGATCCGGCTGGCCCAGGGACGGCCGGCTTTCCGCAGGATCAGCAAGACTGTCGCGCCACCCAAGGCGCACAGTGCGATGGTTGCCAGAAGGACGTGGCGCTCGAACAGCGTGCAGTAGCTGTCAGCGAAGTAGCCCAATCCGAAAAGAACCGCGCTCTTCGGCACGGTGGCCAGCAGATTCACCAGCATGAAGCGCGCGAATGGCAAGCCCATCATGCCGCTACCGACAAGCACGATGCAACCGATCGAATGCGTCCATTTGCCGATGAACAGCATCTTGACGGCGTTGTGTCGCAGGCCACGCTGCACCGCCGGCGTAACAAGGTTGCGCAGTCGAAGGAGTTTGCCAAGCCCGGCAATTGGCACTCTGCCGCTGCGCCCAACCCAGTAGTAGATCATATCGCCGATCAGGTCGCCGCACACCAGCAGGCACAGCGCCCAATACCAATGGAAGTCTCCCCGCGCCGACAGGAGGCCCGCGAGGACCGATACGACTGGTCCCTCGATCACCGCCAACGGCAATATCAGTGCGCTGCCGTATGCGATCAGAAAACCATCGATTGTCACCGGCGGCTCACAGCCGCTCGTAGTGGACGGTGGAGCCGTCCGCGACGGTGAAGGCCAAGCCGACCCAGGCGTCGGTCCGGTCGTACCAGACATCGACATTGAACGGGCCGCTCAGGTTGTAATGGTCTGCCGCGACCCTGCCGCCGGATGCAAGTTGGACGGCCTCCGTTCGACGCAGTGCCACCTTTGGTCGCAGCAACACCCCGTCCTCCAGGCTGATCATCGGTCCGTCCAGCATGCGCTTGTTCCAGTAGGAGGTACCGATCGCGGCCTCCGGTGCGATATAGGGTGCGGTCTTGCTGCCCGCCACCTTGAGGCCTTCGCTGGTGTGGCACGCATTCACCCAACCATTTTGACCGTTCTTGTCGGTTTCGCCGGTCAGGCCGACCAGTGTCCCATCGTGCCAAGTCTCAACGGCGCGGTGCTTGTAACGGACGATCGGGATCGAGAGGAAGCTCACCAGTGCATCCACCGTCACGCGGACGGTCAACACATCACCCTGGCGTTCAAACGTCACCGTATGGTGGCCGATCTCATTGCCATAGCGGATCAGCCGGAAGCCGAGTGTGTGGTCCGGCGGCAGCGGCAATGCGGCGGCCGCCCGCCGGACGGCAATAACTGCTCCAGCAAGGAGAATCGCACGCCGGCGAGTCACCACCACCCGCTATCCGCCGACCTCCGCCGCGAATTTGGCGCAATTCCCGGGGTCATCCACGTGCATGTACCGCCATATGCTCGCAGGGGGAAAGTTCAGTGGCGTCCATGCCTCGCGGCAGGCCGACAGGTGGTGCTTTCGCGCCGGCAAGGGTGAGGTCAGGCAGTAGCTGTAGTGCAGAAAGCCGCGCCCTGGCGCCACTTCCCGCATCGCGTCGATGAACCGTCGCTGTTCGACCGTGGGCAGCATCACCAGCGGAATCCCACAGATCACGCTCCTGATCCGGCCATGCAGATGGCGAGGCAGCAGATCCGGCAACACTCGGGCGTCGCCCTCCAGGACCATCACGCGGTCCAAGGTGTTGCGCAGATGATCGGCCAGTTTCTTGTCGACCTCGACGGTGACCATGCGTTCCGGCGGCAGTCCCGCTTCGAGGAAGCTGCGCGCAATCACGCCGGTACCGGACCCCAGTTCGAGCACAACGCCCCCGGGCGGTGGCCAACCGCACTCCACCAGGCGGCGGCAAAGCACGGCCGAGGAGGGAACGACCGACCCCATACGCAGCGGGTTGGCGGCCCAGCGGCTCAGAAAGAGCCCGATACCGTGATCGGCTGGGTTGGCAGAATGTTGCTGAAGCAAAGTCTCGGTCATGCGTCCTCCTTGGCGCGCCACGCTGGATCGTCGCGCGCGAGCGGCAGCCTTGCGGTGCAGGAAGGCGACGCCGCCAGTCGGATTTGTGTCAGGCAGCTTGCACCAACGCCGCAGTACGGCTGAATCCGAGTGACTAAAGTGAAAATTCAATGAATGAACAGCGCATTACATGATCTTGACAAAGTCACGTCTGAATCATCTTACTGTCATTGTTCTGTAAATATCGTCTGTCAAAGAGCGTGGTCCATTGCTGCAACTTGCATCGATTCGCATCCCAGGCCCGGTGGCGTGTCCTGGGCTCGGCTTTCGTGCGCCCGGCTGACCAGCTTGCCGCCCGCTGCCCCCGCGCGCCGGTCGGGATCGCCCACTTCGTGAACACCAAGCACCCGCGCTGCAATTCTCCCTGGCCCGTCCCCCGACAGGTCGCCCTCCAAGCCGCCTGGCATGTCCGACGCGAACGCAACGATCAGCCCTGAAATCCCGCTCTCGCGGCGGCCGCTGATCCTGGCCGCGTGCATGGCGGCGAGCTTCATGGCGGCGGTCGAAGCCACCATCATGGCCACCGTCATGCCCAGCATCGCCAACAGTCTCGGCGGTTTCGGCCTGTTCGCCTGGGTCTTCTCTTCCTACATGCTGGCCCAGGCAGCGACCATTCCGGTGTACGGCCGCCTCGCCGACGTCTATGGCCGCCGCAGGGTGTTCTATGCCGGCACCGGCCTGTTCCTGCTCGGCTCCACGCTGTGCGGCTTCTCGCACAGCATTGCTGCAGCTCGTCGTGTTCCGCGCCATCCAGGGCCTCGGCGCGGGCGGCGTGCAGGCGATCGCCAACACCATCGTCGGCGACATCTACGGACCGGCCGAGCGCGCCCGCGTGCAGGGCTTGCTGTCCGGCGTGTTCGGCGTCTCCGCCGTGATCGGGCCGTCGCTCGGCGCGTTTATCGTGCAGTACGGCGACTGGCCGTTGGTGTTCTGGATCAATCTACCGATCGGCGCCGCGGCGATCGGCATGATCGCATTGTTCCTGCCGGAACACGTGCAATCCCGCCATCGCCAGGTCGACTATCAAGGCTCGCTGCTGCTCATGCTGGCGATCGCCATGCTGATGCTGGTGCTGCAAGGCACCACGCTCGACCGCGTCACGCTGGCTGGGTTCGCCGCGATCTTCGTGGTGGCCGGCATCGTCCTTGTGCGCCACGAGAGGCGGATCGCCGAACCGATGCTGCCGCTGGAACTGTGGCGCAATCCGGTCATTGTCAGCAGCGGTATCGGCAGCCTCGTCACCGGCACGCTGATGATGGGCGTCACCGCGTTACCTGCCCACCTACCTGCAAGGGGCCATGGGTCGCGGCACCAATGTGTGCGCCGTGATCCTTGCCCTGATGTCGGTCGTGTGGGTGCTCGGCAGCGCAACCGCCGGGCTTTGCCTGCCACACACCACCTACCGTCGCGTCGCCACGGTCGGCGCCATGCTGCTGATCGCCGGCGCGGCAATGCTGATCGCCATGACGGCGGCACGCGGACCGGCCTGGGCCGGCGTCGGCGCGGTGCTGATCGGGGTGGGCATGGGCTTTTGCAACACCACCTTCATGGTTTCCATGCAAACCTCGGTAGCATGGCGGCAGCGCGGGGCGGCCACCTCGTCAACGATGTTCCTGCGCTTCCTCGGGCAATCGCTGGGTGCGGCGATGTTCGGCGCGGTGCTCGCTGCCAGCTTGAGCAGCCGAACGCCGGAAGCGGCGGGGGCGCTCGAGCAGCTCATGAACCCGCTCCGGCGCGCGGCACTGGACGCCGGCGACCTTGCCCGGCTGACCGAGGCGACCACCGTTGCGATGCGCCACGCCTATCTGCTGACCGGGACGCTGGCCATGCTAGCGCTGCTGCTGGCGCTGACCTACCCGGCCGGGGTCGGACCGGCCAGTCAGGTGCGCCAGCGATAGGAAGGCCAACTCGGTCGAGCGGTTGGTATCAGTTGGAAAATCCCACACCATACGGCGCCGCCGACTTCTCATGCGCATAACCCTCCGCTGCAATAGCTCAGCTTGCCGCCGATCGGCGTGCCGGTGATCTCGCACGCCGTGCGCGCCAGTTTGTGCTCCGGCGGCAGGCAGAGCGCCGCGAGGTCAAGCAGGACCTGGTAGGTGAAACCGGTGCCGGGGTGCAGATCGAGCATGCGGGGCTCGATCGCGGTGGCCACATGCCCCTGCAAGCGGGCGAGCTCCAGGATCGAATCGTCCGCCGGAACGTTGCGCCACTCCACGTCGAAAGCCGCGTGGTCCGGGAGCGTGTTCGGCAGACCCTCGCAGGTGAAGTTGCTGACCTGGAGCGTGCTGTACGTGGGATCGAAGTCAGCTTCGAACGGGCCGTTGCGGGCGAGGCGGCGAGACTCGGCCGCCAGCCAGGCGACAGCCTCGGCCGCTGCATGCACGGCGTTGATCCCTCGGTGGGCCGCGCTGGAGTGCGCCGCGTGGCCACGTACGCTGACCCGGCAGATCAGGCGGCCCTTCGCGGCGACGATCGGCAGCATGCCCGATGCCTCGCCGACCACGCAGGCGGCCGGTCGCAGCCCCGACTCGTTGAGGTCCTCGACCAGACGGCGGGCACCGTGATAGCCGACCTCTTCGTCATAGGTCAGCAGCAGATGCACCGGGCGCGTGGGTCTGCGGGCCTTGATGTCCGGCACCGCGGCCAGGATGGAGGCGACGAACCCCTTCATGTCGCAGGTACCGCGGCCGATCAGCCGACCATTCTCCCGGCGCAGCGTGTAAGGGTCGCCGGTCCAGGTCTGGCCGTCGGTCGGCACCGTGTCCACGTGGCCGGCGAAGGCGAGACCCCCCGGCTGCACCGGGCCGATGGTTGCGTGCAGGTGGGCTTTCTGGCCGGTGGGATCGAAGCTCAGCCGATACGGCACGTCGTGCGCGTAAAGCCAGGAGCGCACGAAGCCGATGAGATCGGGGTTGGAATTGCGGCTGGTGGTGTCGAACCCGACCACCCGCGCCAACATGTCCGTCGACGTCAGCGACGCCGCGCCCAGCAACCGAGTCATTCCAGTTCCCCGCATGCAAACTTGTAGCGACTCGGTTGATAAAGATGACTGCCACGGAGAAGTCCGACAACTCGCCGCGATGCTTTGAGTCGCAGTGAGACTTGGCCGGTTGATCCGTCGGAGTGCAAACGGCATATCTGCATATCTGCATATATGCCTGTGGAAAACAGTCCACGAGAAACAGTCATGCCCGCTGACGTGCAGCCCAGCACCGTCGCGCGCGCCAGTCGCTGGTCCCAGTTGTGGCTCGGCATGGTCTGCATGATCCTAATCGCCAATCTGCAATACGCCTGGACCCTGTTCGTCAATCCGATGAGCAAGGCACAGGGCTGGAACATCGCCGACATCCAGATCGCGTTCGCGATCTTCATCACGACCGAGACCTGGCTGACGCCGGTCGCCGGGTGGGTCGTCGACAACCGCGGCCCCGCCGCGGTCCGCCGATCACCATCAGCTTCGGCGCGATGACCGTCGCCATCGCCTAGGTGCTGAACGCCTACGCCGGCTCGCTCGAGATGCTGTATGTCGGCGCCGCGATCTCCGGCACCGGCGCGGGCACGATCTACGCCACCTGCGTGGGCAACGCGGTGAATATGGTTCCCCGACCGGCGCGGCCTCGCCGTCGGCATCACTGCGGCCGGTTTCGGCGCCGGCGCGGCGCTGACCGTGATCCCGATCCGCATGGTGATCGAAGGCTTCGGCTATGCCTCAGCGTTCTTCTGGTTCGGCCTCGCCCAGGGCGTGCTGCTGCTGCTGATCGCACCCATCATGCGCGCGCCGCTGCCGCACGAGATGCCGCAGACCGCGGCGCTGAAGGTCCGGCAGAGCAGCCGAAGCTTCTCGCCGATTCAGGTGCTCGGTTCTCCGGCGTTCTGGTTGCTGTATGTGATGTTCGTCGTGGTCTCCGCCAGCGGCCTGATGGCCACCGCGCAGATCGCGCCGATCGCCAAGGACTACGGCATGAACAACACGGCGCTGTTCCTCGGCGCCAGCGTGCTGAGCGTCGCCCTGGTGGTCGATAATGTGATGAACGGCGCGGCCCGCCCGTTCTTTGGCTGGGTCTCCGACCATATCGGTCGCGAAACCACGATGGCCATCGCCTTCACCTTGGGCGCCTTCAGCTACGCGCTGCTGGCCTATGGCGGCACGTCGCCCTGGGCTTTCGTGGTCGCCGCCGCGCTGATCTTCTTCACCTCGAGCGAAATCTTCGGCCTGTTCCCGTCCACCTGCACCGACCTGTTCGGCACGCGCTACGCCACCGCGAATGCCAGCCTGCTGTATACGGCCAAAGGAACGTCCGCCTGGCTGGTACCGCTGGCCAACGTGCTGAAGACGGCAACCGGGAGTTGGCACACCGTGTTCGTCGTCTCAGCGGCGGGCAACGCACTGGTCGTGCTGGCCGCGCTGCTGATCCTGCGCCCGCTGCGCGCCGCGCATCACCGCGCGGTGACCCGGGCGGCGGCCGAATCGGCCAGTCGTTCCGTTGCCGGACTGGACGCGGATGGGTTGCTGCAACCATTCGGTCCGGATGATCACGGTGGGCCGCTCCGCGTCTTCTACCCCGGCATCTTCGGAAAGCATTTCATCTCCCCGCCGAGTGAAACCCAAGGCTGCGCGCTGTCGCAATAGATTTGCATCATGGGCTTCACGGTGCTGGGATCGTCCAGCGTACCGGCCTTGAGTATAATCATGCCAGGCATTACCTCGACCTCCGTCGAGATGGAGGACCCACATTCCGGGCAGAACCGCCGGAACAGGCTTTTTCCACTGTCACCGGTGTCGGTGTACGTTTTCAGTTCACCCTGCACCGCGACGGCGGCGACCGGGAACCCGAGCACGACGGCGAACGCGCTGCCGCTCTGGCGCTGGCAGTTCCGGCAATGGCAGATCCCGACGAAGCCTGGGTCTCCGTTCGCGGTAAACCGCACCTTGCCGCACAGGCAGCCGCCGCTAATCTCAGGCATCGTGTGTCCCCCGGTTTGGATCATTCTCCATCAGCAATGTGCACGCGGTGCCGCGATGGCGCAAGTTCATTCGCCGGCACACGTCGGGCCACTGGTTGAACAATGGAAGTCGGTTCCCCCAGCTTGCCAGTCAACCGCGCACTTCGGTGCCGAGGGTGGTTTCGTAGACGCGCATGATCGAGGTGGAGTCCATGGAGCCCAGACCCATGCCACGGGCCATGCGCATCAGGTTCAGCACCTGCGGCGCGATCAGGCCCGGGACGCCCACTTCGTCGGCGAGTTCCATGGCCAGGCGCAGGTCCTTGTGGGCCAGGTCGAGGGCAAAGGTGGCGGCGAAGTTACCGGCCAGGGCCTTGGTCGCCATGTTGCGGTAGCCGGTCGAATCACCACTGGCGTTGCGGATGACTGCGTCGAGTTTTTTCATGTCGATGCCGGCGCGTTTGCCTATCATCAAAGCTTCGGCTGCCGCCGCCGAGTTGCAGAACGCCAACATGTTGTTGATCAGTTTCGCAACGGAGCCAAAACCGACATCGCCGACATGGATCACCTCGCCGCTGAAGGATTTGAGCAGCGGGAGCTGCGATTCGAATGTTACGGCGTCACCGCCGACCATGATGACGATGGTGCCGTCGGTGGCGCGCGCGACGCCGCCGGAGACGGGGGCTTCGAGCATGTCAAGGCCCTTGGCGCGCGCGCCTTCGGCCAGGCGGCGCGCGGTGGAGGGTGCGTTGGTGGACAGATCGATGTAGACGGTGCCGGGCTTGGCGTTTTCGGTGATGCCGTTCGGGCCGAGCGCCACGTCTTCCACGATGCGCGGGATCGGCAACGAGGTGATCACCACGTCGCAGCGTTTCGCCACGTCGGCGACGGAGGTGCCGGAGGATGCGCCAAGATCGGTGCAGCGCTTGATCGCGGCCGGGTCGAGATCGAATACGACGACCTCGTGGTTGGTGTTCCTGATGATATTGCGGCACATGGGCCCGCCCATGTTGCCGACGCCGATGAATCCGACCTTCACGGACCTGTCTCCTTTTGTTACGTCGAGTCGCTGCGTCATTTGTTACGTTACGTTGTCACCTCGAGTTTCTACGTCATTGGTCACGTCGAGATGCTACGTCGCGTTGTCACGTCCAGTTTGCTGCGTCGCGCTGCGATATCGGATTGTTCCGTCGTTCCGCGACGCGGGGTTGTTCCGCTGCTTTGCTACGTCGCGGCGAAACCGTAGAGCCTGGCTGGGTTGTCTACCAGGATATGCTGGCGAGTCGCGGCGTCAGGTACCCAGGTGCAGAACTGATCGAACAGCGTGCCGGCATCGGGGACCGGGTCCATGCCGGGGTGTGGCCAGTCGGTGCCCCAGACGCAACGCTCGGGCGCGGCGGCGACCAGGGCCTTCACGTTGGCTTGCGCATCGTCGAACGGCGCACCAGTCGAGGAGACACGATAACTGCAAGTCTTGATCCAGGCGTTGCCGCTGTCGAGCAGCCGCAGCAGCGCCTGGAACTGCGGATGCGCGATGCCCAGCTCGGCCTTCACACCGCCGCAATGATCGATCACGACGGACATCGGCAGGTGCGCGAGCGTCTCGCCGAGCTGCATTATCGTTTCGCCCTCAGCATAGACCTGGATGTGCCAGCCGAGCGGGGCAAGGCGGCGCGCCATGATCTGCAACTGCTCAACCGGCGTGCCGTTGCCGGAGACCAGATTGAAGCGCACGCCGCGCACGCCGGCATCGTTAAGGCCACGTAACGTCGCGGCGTCAACGTTGTCGTCGATCACCGCGATCGCCACCGCGCGGTGGCGCCCGAAGCTCTCGACAGCGTCGAGCGTGGCGCGGTTGTCGGTGCCGTACGGACTGGGCTGCACAATCACCATGCGCTGCAGCCCGACGATGTCGGCCATCGCGAGGTAGTCGGGGACCAGCGCCTCGGGTGGTGTGTAGCGCCGCCCGGCGTCCAGCGGGAACTTGTCGTACGGACCGAAGATATGGAAATGGCAGTCACACGACAGCGGTGGCGCTTTCGTCTGGGGCGGGGTGACCATGCGGTTTCCTCTCGTGGTCTTTTCGCCGATCCAGAGTGGACCGGGCGCGCGCGCATGAGAAGCCCCACCGCCCAGTCGTCACGCGGCAGTCGATGCGGCGCCGCGGCGAAACCGTGTGCCGGTCAGACTCGTTTGCGCTACGGACAGCCGCCATCGTCCAATCCGGCCTGTGGCGCGGCATACAGGTGGAGCTGCTCGAATTCATCACTTGCACGACTGCGAGCCGGTGATATCGTTGCACATAGGTTCCCGCCCCACCAACGAAAGGACGGCCTGGAAGGACCTGTGCGATGACATTCTTCGTCCAGCTTCCGATCGGCAGCTATCCCGACGAGTTGCCGTCCGCTTTCGGCCAGGGCTCTATCTTCGATTACACGGCTGCGCAGGCCTTGATGTGGTTGTCGCAGCTATCCTACGAACAGGACGTCACGATCGACGCGGTGCTTGCGCGATGGAAGTTGCAGCCGTTGGCCCATCTGCACAGCCCCGCCGAAGGGCCGGCGTCGGACACGGCAACCCAAGGGTTTGTTTGCCGGCGCGACGGAACGATCATCGTGGCGTTTGCGGGGACGGACCCAGGTATGGTCAAGACCGTGCTGACCGACGCCGAAACCGCGCCGGACGATCGCGGTGTGCATCCTGGATTTCGCCGTGCACTCGACGCGGTATGGACGCAGCTGCGAGCCGCTGCCGTATTGCCGGGCGGTGACCGCCTGTTCGTGACGGGGCATAGCTTGGGCGGCGCGCTGGCGGTGCTGGCGGCGTTCCGATTGCGGGGGGAAGCAGGTATCAATGCGGAAGCGGTCTATACCTTCGGCTTACCGCGCGTGGGCGGAGCGAAATTCGGCGCCATCTACGAGCCCATCCTGGGGTTTCGGACATTCAGATTAGTGAATGGCAACGATCCCGTGCCGTCCGTTCCGCCATCGCTTCTTGGCTTTCGCCATGTTGGGCGCAGTCTATTCTGCCCGCATGCCGGCACCTTCGATCCGGAATCGGTGCCGGCCGCTAGCCTGGACGATCTGCCGACGTTCGTGAAGGTCGAAACAGGCCATGTGTTCTCCATAGTGCGAGACATGCTGAGGGGTCGTTGGCCCGTCCCGGCACAGCCGGGGATATTGGGCTGGCTCTACGGGGTATTGCCTGGCGGGCTCACCGATCACATGCCGGCGCGGTACTTGCGGGCTCTTGGCACACCGGTCAGGTAGGCCGCATCCCTCGCTGTGCTCTTCGAAATCAGGCGCAACCACGTGGACCCAGCGCGCAGTCATGCGAAGCCGAGCTTCTCCGCCGCCGCGCGGTAGCCGACACGGCGAAGCGGCGGTAGCGCGTGGCGGCCGGCGACACGCTCCAGCAGCAGGCGCGCATCGTCGTCCAGCCCGGCTTGCAACGCGGCGTGTAGGTAGAGCTGCTCCAGCACGTCCTGCTGGGCGTGGCTGCCGCCGAGGCGGTACATCTCACCGAGCACCGGGCGCATCAGCGCGACGGCGCGGGCCGGCTGATTTTGTCCATGGGCCAGCACCGCCTCGCACAGTGGCAGCGCGATGGTGCCGACCAGGGCGGCGTGCGAGGTGCCGGCCTGCGCCGCGTCGCGCAGCGCGGCCAGCATGCGCTGTGCCGCCGCGGTGCGCCCGGTCGCGGCCAGCGCCATCATCCAGTGCGGCAGCGTGAAGGTCGACAGCGTGTCGCCGATGCGCGCCTCGGCCTTGTCGGCCAGCTCATGCCACCGCTCGCCGACATCGACGTCGTGCAGACCGAGACGGAAAAGCATCGATGCCGCATTCTGCGCGTCGATGTAGAGGTCCGGCTGCGCCTTGGTCAGTGGCGCCGCAAGATTGCGGAACTCGGTGTCAAAGAGTGCCAAGACCGTATCGATCTCGGCTCGTTCCAGATGAAACATCGCGGCATGCCACCACAGATGGTGGCGCAGATTGCTGGCGCCGTCCCAGTTGCCGCGCAAGAAGTTGATCCAGGCGATGCCCTCGGCGCGACGGCCCTGCATCTCCATCACATGCGCCACGCCGTGCGCGGCCCACACATCGGCGGGGTCGTGCGCGATGGCGGCGCGACCGGCGGCCTCGGCCTCGGTGTAATGGCCGCATTCCTCGTGCGCGAAGCAGCGGCAGGCGAGCAGCGTGCCGTAGTGAGGTAGGTCTGCGCTCCATGCGGGTTCCACCGTGCGCACCGCGCTGAGCATGCGGTCCGGCCGGCCCAGCCAGAAATCGGTGAAGTGCGCCAGGCGGAACGCCAGCGCGTCGCGCGGATGCGCCGCGAGAATTTGTTGCCATACCGCGCTGGCGCGATCCGGTTCGCCATCGATCCAGGCCGCGAGCGCGGCGATATGCGCCTGCTCGCGCGCCGTCGCGGTTCCCACCCAGCGCCGCGCTTCGTGCAACGATGCCGCCGCAAGCGGAACATTCGCCCGGTTGTAGCTCAGCATCGTCAGGTAGCCCTTGAGGCAATGCGCCAGAGCGAATTGTGGGTCCTCAATGAGCAGCGGCGCCAGGCGCTGGCCGGCATCGGCGCGATAGGTGATATACCCCGCGACCGCGTGGTCGAACGCGCGCGCGGCCGCTTCCGAGTCGGTGCTCAGGGCCAGTCCGTGTGAATCGTGGTGCATCCGATGCTCCCGCGCCTGCGGCAGCATCATGCCACATCGGCCCGACGTTGCATCAGAAGGGCTCGAGTCTGACCTGGGTCACGCCAGCGCGTATCATCTCCAGCATCTGCGCCGCGGCGGTGGACAGATCGATGACCCGCCGCGTGGAATATAGCCGATCGGTGATCGTCACGATCACCGATTTGCCGGTTCCCAGCACGGTGACGCGCACCTTGGACCCGAACGGCAGCCAGGCATGCGCCGCGGTCAGCATGCGCTGGTCGAACCGCGTGCCGCCCGCGGTCCGCTTCCCCTGATGCCAGTTGCCGTAATATGAGGCAGTGCCCGATTCACCCGCCCAGGTTGCCTGGGAGTCGGGCACCTGCTGCGCGGATGCACCAACTGGCGCCATCGGCAGGGCCATCGCCGCCACCAATATCGCCCGGTGGCGGAGCGCCATAACGCCGCGTGTGCCACAATATCGCCGCAATTGTTCGAGGGACGGGGCCACTCCGCGCAATGTTATCCGGGCCGCCCGACCGAATCGGGTGGTCTGATCTGATCGGTGTTCACCAACACAGTGAATTTTCGACATAATTTATTATTCTCCGGGTGGTTTCGACCGGACGTGGTTGTCGATAATGCTGACCATTACTCTGTCTGGCAAGCCATGATCGGCGTCGTTGTGCGCGTGCCCGCTGGATGGACAGATGCAAACCCGCGCCGCAGGGTGCCGTCCGCATGCTTGTTACCTTTCTGCACACCACCGACTGGACCGGCGAGGGCAGTCTGAAGGTCACCGACGCGACCGCGCTGACCGCCAGCCTGG
>PLXO01000253.1 GCA_003151425.1 Acetobacteraceae bacterium | reverse complement strand
CGATGAATGCGAAAGTCCCGGCTTCAATGCCATGGAACGTGAGGATGGATCTGCGTGGCGTGGTCCACGCGGGTGGGCTGACGACGCAAAGCCAAGTCGTGAATGGCCGGCCTGCGCCGGCCATGACGGGGGGGGCCGGCGATGACGTGGGGCGGCTGGCTGGGAGGCGCGGTGCCGCGGCGGGGGGCCGGCGCTCGCCCGACCGGGTGCGGAGTCCCTGGTCTTGCTTCAGGCGGCGGCGTCGAGCTGCTCGAAGTTGCTGCCCAGGGCCGCCGCGAATGCGCGTCGGCCCTCCGGCGTGACGTGCACGGCGCGACTGTCCTTCAAGCGCTCGATCCACCCGGACGCCACGGCGGCGCGCAGGATCTGCGTCGCCACCGAGCCGGCCAGGTGCGGACGCCGCTCGCTCCAGTCCAGGCAGTGGCGGCACAGCGGCCGGCGCTCCTGGCGCAGCGGCTGCACGTCGACGCCCAGGCAGGCGAGGCGCCGCTCGCCATCCGGCGTGATCTCCACGTCGCGGTCGTGCACAATGGTGCCGCCGGCAACGCGCAAGGCATCGGCGATCGCCACGCCGAACCGGCCGGCGAGATGGTCGTAGCAGGTACGGGCTTCACGCATTGCAGCGTCGCGCGGGCCTGGCACCCGTGGGCGCCGCGGCTGCACGGTTGCGAGGACACTCATTACCTCGATCATGTGCGCGGCCTCGGGAGTGGCGAGCCGGTGGTACCGATGGCGACCCTGTGGCACCACCGCAATCAACCCGGCATCCACCAGCCGCCCGAGATGGCTGCTGGCGGTCTGTGGCGTCACGCCGGCGGCAAAGGCGAGCTCGCCCGCTGTGCGCGCCCGACCGTCCAGCAAGGCGCACAGCATCGCCGCGCGGGCCACGTCGCTCAGCAGCGCCGCGGTGCCGGCGATCTCGACCGGTGTGATGTCGGAGAACCTGTCCATGGCGCCAGCATAGCGCATCTTCTGCCCGCACGCTTCGATGCGTGCCGAACCAATCCACGGCCGGTTTACCAACTGTTCATGGCCGCCGGTGCAGGGTCCGTGGGCAGACCATGTCATGACATCTTCCTCCGCTTCGACCGCCCTGCGCCCACGTGGGACGCCCTCGGCCAACGCCGGGTGGCGGGTGCTGCTCGGTGGCTGCACGGGCCTGATACTTCTCCTGCTTGTCGGCGCGACGGCGGCCATGATCGTCAATATGCGGGAAGCTGCCCTGCGCGGGGCGGAGACGATGCTGGCTAACCTCAGCTTCGTTCTTGCCGAGCAGGCGGACCGCTCGCTGCAGGCGCTCGACCTTGTGCTGAGCGGGATCGTTGAGATGGTGCCGGCGGAGGGTGTCGTGGATGCCGACAGCTTTGCCCGCGAGATGGCGATGGAGCGCTTCCACCGGCACTTGCAGCATCAGATAAACGGCATGCCATTTGTGAACGCGATCACCATGATCGATGCGCGTGGCAACCTGATCAATTTCTCCCGCAATTGGCCGGTTCCCGTGGTGAACGTCGCCGACCGGGACTATTTCCGTGCCATGCAGGCCGACCCGTCGCTGGAACGCTTCGTCAGCGTCCCGGTACGCAATCGTGCGAATGGCAACTGGACCGTCTTCTTGGTCCGCCGCGTGCGGGCTGCCGACAGAAGCTTCGTCGGATTGGTGCTCGGGACGATCGAGCTGAGCTACTTCGAGGACCTGTATCGCTCGGTTTCCATCGGCCCGAGCGGCAATCTCGCGCTGCTGCGTCAGGACGGTGTGCTGCTGGCGCACTACCCGCCGACCAAGGCAATCGGCCAGGCCCTGAAGAACGGTGGAATACGGGCGTTGAACGGGGGCAGCGCGGGGACCAGCCGCGCCGTGGGTTCGTTCGACGGTGCGATGCAGATCAAGGCCGCCCACCGATTGACCAACTTTCCCCTGGTAATGGTGGCGACTCAGTCCGAGGCGGACGTGCTTGCCGCCTGGCAAAGGACCGCCTGGGTGCTCGCCGTGGTCGCGCTGTTCGGCTGCGTGTCGATCTCGGTCGCCGCGTGGGCCATCGGACGGTGGTGGCGGCACCAGCAGGCGCTCGGTCAGGAACACGCCCAGCGGGTCGAACACGATCGCGCGCTCGCGCACGCGGAGGCGGGCCTGATGCGCGAGCGCGAGCGGGTGGCCGAACTCGCCAGCCGCGCCAAATCCGATTTCCTGGCGGCCATGAGCCATGAAATCCGCACGCCGCTGAACGCCGTGCTCGGGCTTGCCGGCCTGTTGCTCGACAGCGATATGGCGGAGCAGCAGCGCAAGCTGGTCCGCACGATTCACGAGTCCGGCGAGTCGTTGCTGCTGATCCTGAACGATATCCTGGACTTCTCGAAACTCGACGCCGGGCAGATGCAGTTCGAGGCGACGAGCTTCTCGCCTGGGACGTTGACCGAGGGCGTGGCCAGCATCCTGTTCCCGCACGCCGCCACCAAGGGGCTGGACCTGCGAATCGTGCTGGATCCGGCATTGCCGCCGGCGCTTGCGGGCGATGCCGGACGGGTGCGCCAGGTGCTGCTCAATCTTGCGTCCAACGCGGTAAAGTTCACCGCGAACGGCGTGGTCGAGATTTCCGCACGCGTGACGCCTCGCCGAGCAGATGATCGCACGGCAGATGGCCGTCAGGCAGATGGCGTCACGGTGGAGTGGGCGGTGCGCGACACCGGCATCGGCATCGCCTCGGAGCGCATCAAGTCGCTGTTTTCGCCCTTCGCCCAGGCGGATAGCTCTATCACCCGCCGGTTCGGCGGCTCCGGCCTGGGGCTGGCCATCTGCAAGCGGCTGGTAGAGCAGATGGGCGGCGCGATCAGCCTGGACTCGGCGCCGGGTCAGGGCAGCATATTCCGCTTTCATCTGACGCTGCCGCTTGCCGAGGTGGTCACGGCCAGCGTCGATCCGCCGGACGGCTCGGCCGCCTTGACGGCGCATATCGTGCGATCGGGCCGTCGCATGAGGATCTTGTTCGCCGAAGACAATCCAACCAACCAGTTTGTCGCACTGCAGTTGCTTAAGGGTTTCGCGCTCCAGGTCGACGTCGCGGGCAATGGGCTGGAGGCGGTGGCGGCGGCGTCGCGCGTCGCCTACGACGTGATCTGCATGGATATGAGCATGCCCGAAATGGACGGCCTCGCCGCGACTCGTGCGATCCGCGCCCTGGGTGGGGCGGCACGAGGCGTGCCGATCATTGCGCTCACGGCCAATGCGTTTCCCGAGGATGTGCGCGCCTGCCTCGATGCCGGGATGAACCTGTTCGTCGCCAAACCAGTGAGTAAGCAGGCACTCGTCACCGCCATCCTGCGCGCAATTGGCGGTGACGCAGGTTCGGGCCCTGGGCCGGGTGCCGACGCGCGGGACGCCGCCTGCAACGAGAACGCACTGAGCACTCTGGCCGAGGATCTCGGCAACGAGGGCGTGGCCGAAGTGGTCAACCTGTTCATCGTCGAGACCAGGTCGCGGCTGCACCGCATGGCGTCGCCCGATATCGACCCGGGCCGGCTCACCCGTGAGGCCCACACCCTGAAGGGGGCCGCCGGCACGGTCTGCGCGCCCCGTCTGGCTGGTCTGGCAGCGGCGTTGGAGGCGCGATTGCGGGCCGGCGGATCGATGGGTCCGACCGAGGTGGACGGCCTCGCCGCAGCATTCGATGCCTATGTGACCGAGGTGTGTGACGTGGTCCAACTGGAGCAAGCACCCGCGTAGCCTGCAGGTTCGCTTCGGCTGCGGTCGAAGCGATGGCGATTGCCGGGCAGGGCAGGGGAGACAAGATAGGCGTCATGCGCCGACGCATCCCTCGCGACCTTGAGTTCGCGCACGACAGTCAATTTTCGCGCGACAGTCGGTTCACGCGCAACAGTGAATTCGCGCGCGACTGTGAGCCCACGCGCGGCAGTGGGATCAAGCGCGACAGCGACCTCACCCGCGGCAGTGAGTTCAGCGTTGGCTGGCCGGTGGTCCTGGCGTGCTTCTGCCTTGCCGTCTTCGCCTGGGGTTTCGGCTTCTACGGCCAGCCGGTCTATCTCGCCGCACTGCGTGACACGCGCAGCTGGTCGACCTTCCCGATCTCCGGCGCCACCACGACATACTATCTGTGGGGTGCAATTCTGCACGACCTGGTGCCGGGCGCGATCGAGCGTTGGGCGTGCGCGGCGTGGCGGTATCCGGCGCGCTGCTGCTCGGGGCAGGGACCATCACCCTCAGCCGCGCGTGCCGGCCGTGGCACACGGAGACTACGCCGGGCGGCGCAGGTACCGCTCGAACGCCGCCAGGGTCGCGTCCGAGACGTGGTGCTCGATCCCCTCGGCATCCTGTTCGGCCGCCTCGGCCGGCACGCCAACCGCCACCAGCAGATCCACCACCACGCGGTGGCGCATCCGCACACGCTCGGCCAGAAGCTCGCCCCGCCCGGTCAGGAATACCCCGCGGTAGGGCCGCGCCACCACCAGCCCCTCGCGTTTCAGCCGCGCGATCGTCTTGATCGCGGTGGCGTGCGAGACGCCCAGCCGCCGGGCGATATCCGTCGGCCGCGCCTCGCCGCCGGTGGCCAGCAGGTCGGCGATCAGCTCGACGTAGTCCTCGCCGAGCGCGCCGTGCTGCGCCGAGCGCGCCTTGCCGAAGCGCCGCGCCTGGGTCGGTTCGGCGGGCATCTCCGCGGGTGCCAGCTTCGATATGATGGGGGTCAGCAAAACGGTCATTCCGGACTCGCGGGTTCAGTCAAAGCCCGGGACATTCACCGGGATGCCGGCGGTCTGCAAGAGCAGGATCAGGTTGAGCACCAGCACCGCGCCGGCCGCCAGGATGGCAAACACCTGGGTCGCACGCCGGTTGGCGAAGACGCCCATAACGTCGCGCCGCCCGCTCAGCATCAGCAGGGCGATCATCGGCACCGGCAGCACCAGGCTCAGCACGACCTGGCTGAGCACCAGCGCCTGGGTCGAATCCACACCCATGGCGACAATGACCACGGCCGGCACCATTGTCGCCAGGCGGCGCACCCACAGTGGGATACGGACGCCGACAAAATCCTGCATGATCACTTGCCCAGCCATCGTTCCGACGACCGAACTTGAGAACCCGGAGGCCAGCAGCGAGACCATGAACACCGCGCCGGCGCCGATCCCGAGCAACGGCACCAGCGTGTGATAGGCGGTCTCGATCGCCGCCACGTCGGCATGGCCCTCATGGAACACTCGCGCGGCCATCGCCAGCATCGCCATGTTGATCAGTCCGGCCACGCCGAGCGCCAGCAGCACCTCGCGATTGGAGTAGCCCAGGATGCGGCGCCGGTCGGCGTCGCTGGCGGCCGGCATGCGGTCTTGCGTCAGGCTGGAATGCAGGTAGATCGCGTGCGGCATGACGGTGGCGCCGATGATGCCCACGGCCAACGTCACGCTGTCCGGTCCGGCAAGCTGCGGCACCACTGAGTGGAAGGCAAATTCGTGCCAATTGGGTGGCGCGATGATCAGCTCGATGAGATAGCACAGACCGATGGCGCCAACGAAGGCGCTGATCACCAGTTCGATTGGGCGAAAGCCGCCCCCCTGCAACACCAGCATCAGGTAGGTCGCGGCGAAGGTGATCAGCAGGCCGACCAGCAGCGGCAAGCCGAACAGCAGCGACAGGCCGATCGCCGCGCCGAGCGATTCCGCCAGGTCGGTGGCCATCGCCGCGATCTCGCTGACCACCCACATCGCCAGCACCACCGGGCGCGGGAAGTGGCGGCGGCACAGGCCGGCGAGCGATTGGCCGGTGACGATTCCGATCTTGGCCGACAATGCCTGGAACAGCATCGCCACAAGGTTGGCCAGCACGACGACCCAAAGCAGGAGATAGCCGAACTGCGCCCCACCTTGGATGTTCGTCGCGAAATTCCCGGGGTCCATGTAGGCGATTGAGGCGATCACCGCCGGACCGGCGAACGGCAGCATCGCCCGCAGCCCTCGCCGGCGCCCGGCCAACACCTCCCGCCCGGCGGCGATCGTGCGACCCGTGGTGGTCCGCTTGGATATCATCGCCTCGCCCATGCGACCTTACCCATACGCAGCCTCGGCCCTACTATGCACCAGAGCACACAGAATGTAGCCTTGGCTACATTCAAGTCAAGGCGGCGCTCCACACGATCCAGTGACGCCCTATGCGGGGACCACCCCTGCACTTGACCCCGCGGCACGTTGCCCTGGCCAGCTGACTGCCGGCACGTGACAGGCGTCCCATCCGGTTATCCCGCCGGTTGGCCCGTTGGGGGCCTATTGGGCCGGCGCCGTCGTGTCCCGCGGCAGCGGCCGTGACAGTGGCTGCCGCCTAGCGGCGAGCACCTGGGGGCCGAACAGCATCACCGCGAACACCACGGGCGGCGCGATCGTCGCCGCCCACAGCAGCGGCACCGTGGCGTTGTCACGCGCCGCCAGGGTCTGCAGCGCCAAGCTGGCCGCCAGCAGGGCCACCACGCCGCCCACCGAGATCAGCGGTCTCAGGACGCTGGCATGGCGCCTGAAGGTGCCGGTCAGCACCGACAGCAAAGCCGCAAGGGCATAGGTCGCGGCGGCGATCGGCGTGGACATCCGCTTGTGCGCCTCGGCGATCCAGCGCGCCTGGTCGATGTGCGACAGTGTTTTCGGAGGGTGCAGCAGGGCGTACAGCGAGACCTCGCTCATCCCCATCACACGCTCGCCCTGATTGCGCGTGGGACTGCTCAGGTCGACCACATTCTCGTGGAAGGTCAGGATGTTGAGCCGCCCTGTCTGGGGTTCAACCTCCTGCCGGCTGCCATCGTAGAGCAGCACGTTCAGGCCCTCCGCACCCTCCACCAACTGGCCACGTTCCGCCAGAATCGTGGCGTGCTGGGACTTGTTGCGCGCGTCGTCGATCATCACACCGCGCAGCGTGCCGTCCGGGTCACGCGAACGGACATAGACGGTGACAGCGTCGGAGAGCGGCGTGAACACGCCATCCTGCAGCAGGAAGGCGGCGATCTGGTTGCGGATCTCCCACTGGAACTCGCCGAACGCGGCGAGGCTCGCGGGCACCATCCACAGATTGAACGCGTACCCAGCCGCAATGACCAGCATGACCACCGCCAGCACCGGGCGCGACAGCGCCCCCGGCGAGAGGCCCATTGCGCGCATCACCGTCAGCTCCCGGTCGCCAGCCAGCCGCTGGTAGCTGAACTGCACGACTACGAAGGTGGTGATCGGCAGAATCACCGCGATGAAGCTCGGGATCAGCAGCCCGGTCAGCTTCAGGAAGACCCAGAGCGACAGGCCGTGGTTCACCACCAGATCGACGAAGCGCAGCGACTGCACCAGCCAGATCAGCAGGGTGAGCCCGGCGGTCACCGCCACCAGCCCGAAGACGAGCTGACGGAAAATGTACCGGTCGAGGTGGCTGATGATCGGACCGCGCCGCATGTCATGCGGTCCTAGCACCGTCCGGAGCACGCGTGGAGCCGGGCCTTCCCGTCATGGCCGTCCCCGAGTCCCGCGCGGGACGGCCATGACGGGAAGGCGATGTCGCCGCGCCAAAATAGGAACTGCGAGACCCGGGGAGGGTCTTCTCTGCACGCTCCGGCACTTTGGGCGCGGCGCATTCAGAAGCCGAGGTGCGGCCGGCGGCGCTCCCGGGATCACGGCCGGTCCAGCCCAGCGCGCTCGGTCTGTTTCACCTGCTGCCAGGCCGTCTCCATCTCCTGAAGTGATATCTCAGACAATGTTAGTCGTTTAGATTCAAAAACACCCTCCATCATACTAAACCTACGCTCGAACTTCTGGTTGGCCTGCCGCAGACAGACCTCGGGGTCCAGATCAAGCTTCCGCGCCAGATTGGCCAGCACGAACAGCAGGTCGCCCACCTCGTCGGCCAACCGCGCCGGATCGCCTTCCGCCAGTTCGGCACGCAGCTCGCCGACCTCCTCGTCGAGCTTCTCCAGGACCGCGGCCGGATCGGGCCAGTCGAACCCGACCCGGGAGGCACGCGCTGTCAGCTTGGCGGCACGGGCGAGGGCAGGGAGGCCGCAAGGCACGCCGGCGAGGCTGCCCGTCTGCGCACGCGCCAGGCGCTCGCCCCGTTTGTGGTCTTCCCAGGCGGCCGTCTGCGCCGCCGCATCGCGCAGCGCCTTGCCGCCTGGGGCGCCGAGCGTGCCCCCGGGCTCGACCCGGGGGAACACATGCGGATGGCGGCGGACCATCTTGTCGGCGATGCGGCGCGCGACGTCCGCGAAGGAGAAGCTGCCGTCCTCCTCGGCCATCCGCGCGTGGTAGACCACCTGGAACAGCAGGTCGCCCAGTTCGTCCGGCAACGCCGCGAGGTCGCGCCGCGCGATCGCGTCCGCCACCTCGTAGGCCTCTTCGATCGTGTAGGGGGCAATGGTCGCAAAGCTCTGCTCCCGGTCCCACGCGCAACCGTGATCGGGGTCGCGCAACGCGGCCATGATGTCCAGAAGGCGGCGCAGCTCGGCCTCGGCGGTGTCGTGCATCGGTGGCACTCCCTGCTTGCGGACGGCCGGCGATAAGCCAGCCGCCGGACGGGCGCAACCGGCCGTGGCCCGTACACTTCTTCCGCAGGCGGGTCGGATCGCGCAGCGACCCGGGTGCGGGGCGCCAGCCACACGTCCGCCTGTCGGCGGAGAACTTCGCGCCCTGCGCGCGTGCGACGGCGGTTGTCTCTGGCCCCTCAATGCCGTTGAGGGGCGAGATCACCGGTGTCCCCGGGGGCGATCAGGGGCGCGGATGCGCGCCGCGGCCTCGACCCGGTAGTGCCTACGGCTAAGAGGGTGACGTCCACGACCATAGTGGTTAGGGCCGAACGCAAAAGGACCCGCGTGCGCGGGCCTGAGGACGGTTCTGGCCCGGGCGCCGCAAGTCGCCTCGCTGTGTGGTGCCCAATTCGCACGACCTCTCATGAAAAATCAGTCGCTTAGACGATTTCGAACCCTAAGGCAATGCCCAAAGACTAC
>PLXO01000152.1 GCA_003151425.1 Acetobacteraceae bacterium | reverse complement strand
TGGGAGGTACCAAGGAGAGTCAACAAGAACAGCCGTTAGTATCACACTATCGGAGAGATCATGCCACCAGTTGTTGTGCGATCGCGATGACCCGATGCGCCTCGCTCCACAGGTCGTAGTCGTCCAGTGCGTCCAGCGGCGCCCATGTCGCCTCGGCCACGTCCGTATCGGCAACCGGTTCGCCGGATATCCAACGCGTGGCGAAGTCGATGATCGTGTAGTGGTAGCGCACGCGGCCCGTTTCATCGCGGCGGATGTTGTCCACGGTCGCGGCGAAATACATTGGTCCCACTTCGAGGCCGGTCTCCTCGAGCAACTCGCGTCGCGCAGCGTCCTCGGCGGTCTCGCCCACTTCCTGCGCGCCACCAGGCAGGGTCCATGCGCCGATATTGGGCGGCTTGCCGCGTCGGACCAACAGAACGGCATCGCCCTTGATGACCACGATCCCGATTCCGACGATCGGTCGTGCGGGATATTCGCGGTCGCTCATTGCTTGGGCGGTTCCACAGCAGCGGCAGGCGGGGTGGCTTCTGGTGCGTTAGCTGGCTTCTCGGGCGGGGGTGCCTTCAGGTCATCCAGCGCCGGCACCAATGCCTTCTGCTTCCAGGCGCCGAGTTGATAGGTCCAGCCGGCCAGCCGCGTATTCAGCTTGTCTGCTGCATCCTTGGCCTTATCGCTGCCGCTGACCGCGAAGCGCGCCCAGATATCCTTCTCGCCCTTCAGCACCGTCACATGCACCGCCAGCCCATCCGAGGTGGTGAACACCGCGGTGCCGATCGGCGCGCCGACCTTGCTTGCCGCCGCATCCTTGTCCGGCGTGACCTCCTCGAAGGTCAGCAGCTCCAGCCCGCGGTCCAGATCGTCCAGCTTGTAGTCCTCCAGCTTCGGAGGATTGGCCGGCGCGGTCAGCACCAGCTTGCCGTCCTTGGCCACGAAATCCAGCTCGGCATCGCCGCGATGCACCGCCACGCCGGCGATGCGCGCATGGTCGATGTTCATGATGTCGCGATCGAGCCATAGTTGCGGATCGGCATCCACCTGCAGGCTGCCCTCGGCCAGCCAGGTCTGCATATCGCCGGGCCGGCGCACGAACACCTGGTCCGGCACGTTGCCCTCGGTGTGCACCCGGCGGTGCCCGACCAGCAGCGCCGCGATCGGCTTGGCCGTCTTGTCGTACACCAGCAGCAGATCGGCCGTGCTGTCCTTCTGGTCGGCGTCCGCCAGCCCCAGCCGGCCGAACAGCGCCGGATCCGTCGTGCGAGGCTCGACCAGGCGCAGCTCGGTCAGCGCGGTCAGCATGCCGCGCAGTTTGGTGGCCTGCACCGGATACATGCCGCGCTGCGCCAGGCCCCAGGGCGAGTCCGGCTTGTCGCTCTGCCGCACCAGGGCGATCGTCGTGCCCTGGTGGGTGATCTCGACCCGCGTCGCATCGGCCAAATGCGCGGTCAGGTCGGGGAACAGCAGGGTGCCGCCGGCCACGCTGGTCTGCTCGGCCGGCTCGCGCGCCGTGCCGAAATACCATCCGCCGCCCAGCGCCAGCGCGCCCAGCACGCACAGCGCCGCGATGCTGCGCGTCCTCATGCCGGGGATCCCGATGCACTTGGTCCCGATGCCTGGGGCCCTGATGTCCCCGGCCCCGATGCGCCAGGTCCCGATGCCTCAGGTCCCGATGCTTCAGGTCCCGATGCACGGAACCCTGAGGCGGGCGCCCGCGCACGACGCCGACGCCGGGCAACGCCCATCCCGATCGCCAGGATCGTCAGCAGCGCCGGCACCAGCACGATATCGAACAGCCGCAGCTCGCTCTCCAGCCGCTCGATGTCGCGATTGAGCTCAAGCTGCACCGCGCGCAGCTTCTGTCGCGTGGCCAGGATGTCCTGGCGCGCCGCGTCGATCGCGGTGCGCTGCTCCGGCGTGATCACCGGCTGCGCCGCCTGGTCGCCGCCTTGTCCGTTGCCCTGCCGCAATGTCTGCAACTGCTTCTGCACCGCATCCAGGTGCTGTTGCAGCGCCTGCTGGGACTGGCGGAACTGCGCCTCGGCCGCACTCTGCATCTGCTCGACCAGCACGAACGGCCGCGCCGCCGCGCCGCGCGCGCGCAGCCCGATCAGCGCGTCACCGCCGGCGAGCGTGTCGATCAGGTTGGCAACGAACGGCCCGTTGTCGCTGAACGGCGTCGCCTGCGACTGGCCGAAGAAATCCTGCATGCGCACCCAGTAACGATCGGCCAGGATGTCGGAATCGGCCACCACCACCAGATTCGCCGGCCCCTTCGTCTCCGCGATATAGGCGGGGAAATTATCCGGCGGCTTGGCGCCCTTGGCCAGCGCCGGCGGCCCGGTGAAGGCCGATTTCAGCTCCCCGCGCAGCCGCGCCGCGATCACCCTCGGCCCGCCCGCCGGCTTGAAGTCGGCCAGGATCTTCGACGGGTCCGGCATTTTCACTGCATCGATCGGCACCGGCCCGCTACGCGGCCCGGAGGTCAACAGCGGCGTGAAATTGAGCGTCGAGTCCGCCGCCTTTGCGATGAACCCCGATGACGCAACGGTCACCTGCTGCAGATCGGCGGTCGCCGGATCATTGTGGTTGATGCCGTCGCGGATGTTGAACCAGGCGACGTAATCCACTGCCTGCACCCGGTCGCCCGGATTGGCCCGCACCCGCCAGGCGCCGTCCAGATCGCCCAACACCTGCGTCGGATCGAATTCAATCCCCCACGCCTTGAACAACGTTGGCAGATCGGAACTGGTGTTCTCCGGCGGCATGCCGGTGGGCGAGGGGGTGGCGGCCATCGCCTCGCTCCAGGGATCGACCATCACCATCAGCCGCCCGCCGCGCATCACGAACTGATCGATCGCGTATTGGGTCGGGGCAGAAATGTTCGGCACCTCGGCGACCAGCAGCACCTGGATCGCCGGATCGATCACCTGCGCATCGGTCGGCACGGTGCGCACCTCGTTGGTCTGGCGCAGCAGCATGGTCGAGGCATAGGGCTGCCCACCGCCGCCCGGCCGTCCCTGGTTCATCATCATCGCGCGCGGATCGCCGTCCAGCGGCAGCGCCGACATCACGCCCACCACCGGGCGCTTCGGATTGGACAGCTCGTAGATCAGCTTGGTCAGGTCGTATTCCAGGAACGGCTCGCGCTCCGGCTGGAAGAAGCCGATGGTGCGCTCGTCGTCCAGCATGTTCGACCCGGCGAGGCCGAAATACACCTGCTCGCCCCCCTGATCGACCGGCACGCCTTGCAGCCCATAGGCCAGCGCGTGGTCCTCGGTGTCGCTGAACGGCTCCGGATCGTAATAGTCCAGCCGGATCTTGCCGTTCGACACCGCGGCATATTGCTGCAGCATCTCGCGCACCCGGTCGGCATAGGCGCCATAGGACGGCACCGCGGCGCCCAGCTTGCGCGAATAGAACAGCTTGAGCGTGATCGGGTCCTTCAGCCCAGCCAGCACCTGGCGCGTGCCGGGCGCTAGCGTATAGAGATGTTGCTGCGTCAGATCGACGCGCACATTGGCCAGCCGCGCGTCGGCGAACATGTTCACGCCGATCACGATGGCGGCGACTGCGATGATGCCGATGACGGCGGAGAGGGTGCGGCGCTGCATCGTTTTAGTCCGCCTTCGTCCGCTCGACGATCACCGTGTTGACGAACAGCCAGAACACGATGAACGAGGCGAAGAACACCAGATCGCGCGCGCTGACCACGCCGCGGGTGAAGTCCTGGAACCGGTCGATCACCGCCAGCCGGCGCGCGATCGCCGCCAGGGTCGGAATGTTCTGGCTGAGGAAGTCGGTCACCACCGAATACGACGCCATGGCGAACAGGAAGCACACCGCGAGGCCGAGCACGAAGGCGATCACCTGGTTCTTCGTCGCCGCCGACAGCGCCGCGCCCACCGACAGGAAGGCGCCTGCGATCAGCAGCGCGCCGACATAGCCCGAGGCGATTACGCCGTTGTCGGGGTTGCCCAGGATGTTGACGGTGATGACGAAGGGAAACGTCAGCGCCAGCGCGATGGCGCAGAACGCCCAGGCGGCCAGGAATTTTCCCAGCACCGCCTGCGCGTTGGTGATCGGCAACGACAGCAGCAGCTCGATCGTGCCGAGCCGGCGTTCCTCCGCCCACAGCCGCATGGTGATCGCGGGGACCAGCAACAGGAACACCCACGGAATGAAGGTGAAGAACGGGTTGAGGTCCGCCAGCCCGCGGCCGAAGAAGTTGCCCAGGTTGAACGTCAGCGCACCCTGCAACACCAGGAAGATGACGATGAACACGCTGGCGACCGGCGTGGCGAAATAGCCGCCCAGCTCGCGGCGCGCGACGATGAACGTGGTGCGCATGCTCAGGCGGCTTCCTTCTGTTTCCCGGTGGGCGGTTGCCCGCTGGGCGGTTCGCCCGGTGCCTGATCCCCGGGCGCCTGATCCCCGGGCGCCTGATCATGGGGCGCCTGATCCCCGAGCGCCTCATCCAGCGTCAGTTGGTGGAATACATCCTCCAGCCGGCCGGATGGATGGCGCGCCTGCAGCGCCGCGGGCGTCTCGTCCGCCACCACCCGCCCCGCGGCGATGATGATCGCGCGCGTGCACACCGCGTCCACCTCCTCCAGGATGTGCGTGGAGATGACGATCGCCTTGTGCTGGCGCATCTCCACGATCAGCGCCCGCACCTCGCGCTTCTGGTTGGGATCGAGGCCGTCGGTCGGCTCGTCCAGCACCAGCACCGGCGGGTCGTGCAGCAGCGCCTGCGCCAGGCCGACGCGGCGCTTGAAGCCCTTGGACAGCGTCTCGATCGGTTGCGCCAGGACCGGATCGAGATGCGTCAGCGCGACCACCTTGGCCACGCGCTCTTCCAGCTCGCGCCCGCGATAGCCGCGCACCTTGGCGACGAAACGCAGGAAGCCCTCCGCGGACATGTCGGGATAGGTCGGCGCGCCCTCGGGCAGGAAGCCGAGCATCCGGCGGGCAACGATGCCGTCGGTCTGCACATCATGGCCGCAGATCCGCGCGGTGCCGGTCGAGGGCGGCATGAACCCCGCCAGCATGCGCATGGTGGTCGACTTGCCGGCGCCGTTCGGGCCGAGAAACCCCAGCACCTCGCCGCGCGCGACGCTGAACGTCACGTCGTCCACCGCGGTGAAGTGACCGAAGCGCTTGGTCAGATGCTCGATCTCGATCAGCGCCGCGGTGGTCGGGCCGTCGGTCACACGTTGCCTCCCTCGTTCATCCGCTGGAATCGACTGGCCGGCCGGAATAGCGGAACCGGCGGGCATTGCAAGCAGGCGGCGGCGATTGGCGCGCGCATGACGGAGGCTTAATCCGACGGTAGGTTTGGTCGTGCAGCGCGGTCATGGCAATTGGCCCGAACCTCGCTTGGCCCGCAGAACAGCCAAGGTTCACCACAGAGGCACAGAGACAGGGAAACATCATTGCGCTTCGCGCGAAACACATCGACTGCCTTCTCGGTGTCTCTGTGCCTCTGTGGTGAGCCTTGGCTTGCCATAGATCGAGCGCCCCGGTGCACCAGGAGAGTGCCCGGGCCGACCCGCTGTCTCGCCAAGACACTGCGCTTCCCGCATGGCCATCCGGCCAAATTGGCCGTTTCCCGCCAATTCGGGATTGACGCCATCCCCCAACCCGCGCCATGCTGCAATGCGAAATCCGTGTCGGGCAGGAGGGACAGATGCCGTTGGAGTCAATCGGAACCACCACAGAGGTCGAAGTCGCGCAATGGCAGGCGCGTGTCGATCTGGCGGCCGCGCATCGCCTGGCGGTGCAGCACGGCTTCCACGAGGGCATCTTCAATCACTTTACCCTGCGCGTGCCGGGGCACAACGACCGCTACTACCAGATCCCGTTCGGCCTGCACTGGTCCGAGGTGACCGCAAGCTGCCTGATGGAAGTCGGCTACGACGGCACCCTGCTCGCCGGCGAGGGCTTGATCGAACGTTCCGCCTACTGCATCCACGCGCCGATCCACCGGCTGGTGGAACACGGCGCCTGCGTGCTGCACACCCACCAGCCCTTCGGCAGCGCGCTGGCGCGGCTGGAGGACCAAAGCATCCTGCCGATCGGCCAGACCGAGCTCGGCATCATGATGCACACGGTCTACGACGACACCTATGCCGGCCCCGCTATGGAGCCGGAGGAGGGCGAGCGCCTCGCCGGACTGATCGGCGACAAGGAAGTGCTGATGATGGCCAACCACGGCGTTGGCATCGTCGCGAGTTCGGTCGCCAAGGCGTATGACCTGCTGTACTACACCGAGCGCGTGGCGCAGGTGCAGCTCTACGCGATGTGGACCGGCCGGAAGCTGAAGACCCTGCCGGAGAACGTCATCCAGGACACCTGGGCCTGCTATCGCAAGGGCGAGACCTATGGCGGGCGCAAGCCGTACGACTGGCACTTCGACGCACTGAAGCGGATGCTCGACAAGACCGAGCCCGACTACAAGAACTGAGGCCGGCGCCCCGTCCGCGCTTGCATACCAACGGTCATAAAGTGCGACCGTTGGTAAAAGTCTTGTGGTGCGCCGACGGGCAGAGCGCGCGCGGCCTCAGTTGTCGATCCGGAACCGGACCGGGACATCAGCGATCGCCGCAACCGGACGCCCAGCCTGTGTTGCCGGAACGAATCGCCACTGGCGCACGGCCGACAGCGCGGCCGAGTCGAGGCTCGGAAAGCCACTCGTCTGCGCCACGTCCACCTCCAGCGGCGCGCCATCCGCGGACACGCTGACGCGCAGCATCACGCGTCCCTGCTCGCCGCGGCGCAGGGCAATGGCGGGGTAAGTTGGTGCGCGATTGCTTTCCATGCCGGCGACGGGTCGCGGCGGCACAAGCGGAGCGCTCGCGGCGGCGGGGGCAGATTCAACTGAGGCCGACGGCGTCCCCGCCGGTGCGGGTGAGGCCGGCGGCGTGAGGCTGGCGAGCGGCCGGGCGGGGGCACCGCGAGGACGTACGACGGCTTGGCGCTGAGCTGGCGGCGTTGGTCGCAACGGTGTCGGCGTTGGTAGCGAAGGGGCGGGCGCTTCGGGAACGTGCTGCGTGACCGGCGCCGGCCCGGCTGGCAGAAGCGGGGCAGGGGAGGGCGCAGGGGCAGGGGACGCGACCGGCGCAGGGGCAGGTGGCACCGGCGGGGTTGGTGCGGGCGTCACGGACGATTGGGCAACGGGCGGCGATGGTGGTTCAGTCGGCGTCTCCGGATGGCTCGGTTCCGTGTGCTCGGGGACAAGGTCGTGCGGTGCCGGGGGCACGATTTCGGCCGCGGATGGCGGCGCCACCGAAGACAGAGAATCCGACGGCAGTGTCGCCGATGGCAGCGCCGCCGGTGCCGGCTCGAACAGCATCGTGACAGGCGCTGCACTCGCGATATCCCGAAGCTCCGCGCGGCTCGGCACGAGCAGCATGAATGCCAGCACGGTCGCAGCGTGCGCCAGGAGTGACAGAGTGATCGGCGCGGCGGGCGAGGCTGCCGCGCGATCGTGCGAGAACCGGTGCCGGTCGACCGTTATCGGGCCGACGCCCGACGTCTCGGTCGCACGCTCCGCCAAAATGAGAACTGCTGCACGCTCCGACTGCCAGGCGATGCCGTCGATCCGCCCAGCAAAGGCTGCGTGCCAGTTCCGGATCGGTGCCCGCCTGGGTTTCAGTGCAGCGCGATCGCCACGTTCGTCGCTGAGCGAGCCCACCACCGGCCTATCCCTTCACGCCCCCCAGGGTCAGGCCCGCCACCATGAAGCGGCGGAGCGCGAAGTAGATCGCGATCGGCGGCAGCGAGTAGATTATGGCGATCGCCATCATGTAGTTCCACGGCGCTTCGTCGCTGTCGAAGAACTGGTTGATTGCCACTGCCACTGTCATATTCGAGGTCGATGACAGCAGCAAGTATTGGTAGATGTATTCGTTCCACGCGAGCAGCAGCGCGTAGACGCCGACTGCGACCAGCGCGGGTGTCATCAGCGGCAGGTAGATGCGCAGATACACCTGCAGCGGTGACGCGCCGTCGATCTTCGCTGACTCGTCCAGTTCCATCGGGATCAGCTTGCCATATTGATGCAGGATCAGAATAGCGTATGGCGTGGCAAACGTCACCATCGCCGCGATGACCGCCCAGAGGCTGTCCGACATGCCGTATTGGTGCATGATGTGTACGAACGGAATGACCAGGAACGCGGTGGGCAACACATAGGTCAGCAGCGCAAAGTCGGTGACGATCCACCCCTTGCGCAGGCGCATCCGGCCCAACGAAAAGCTGGTGAGCGAACCGATCAGCACGGTCAGCACCATCGTCGCTAAGCCCAGGTAGATGCTGTTGGCGAACTGGTGCCAGAAATGGTCCATCAGCCAATAGTCTTCCGTCCAGACGGAACGGAAACTGTCGAAATTAGGATCCGGCGGCCAGATGCTGCCGGTGAACTCGTCGGCGTCGTCATCGAGCGCCATCAGCAGCATGTTGTAGACCGGCAGCAACGTCCAGATCAGCAACCCGACGCCAAGAATCGCACCCGCCGCCTTCGTCCCCGCCGCCTTCGTCCACCGGCGCCGTTTGCGGAGGCGCGGACGCAACGCCGTTTGCGCGGGGGTCAGTGCGATGCTCATAGTTGCACTCCTGTCACCCGCACGCGCCGCATCAGCAGGATGATCAGCGGTATCATCACGGGCAGCGCCGACATCACCGCCGCGACACCCAGGTTCGGGTAGCCGAAATCGAAGGCCTCGCGGAAGCCGTAGGTGGCCAGCACATCGGTCAGTCTTGCCGGCGCGCCGCTGGACACGAAATACACCGTCGGAAAGTCGCCAAGCGTCCAGACCGTGGAAAGCAAGGTGCAGATGAGATAGACGTTGGCCAGCAAGGGGAACGTGACGTAGATCAAACGTTTGTAGCCCGTCGCACCATCGATCTCGGCTGCCTCATAGATGTCCTGCGGGATCGCCATCCGGGCGGCGAGGAAGATCAGGGTCCAGAACGGCATCCATTTCCAAATGTAGGCAACGATGTTCGCGCCCATCGCGATCCATTCGTGGGTCAAGAACAGCGGTCCGTCCTGGCCGGTGACGGCGCGCCACAGGCTGTCGAGCAGGCCCCATTGAGTGACGAGCATGAAATGAATCGAGGTGAAGACGACCAGCGCCGGCAACGCCCAAGGTATCAGGTAGAGCGCGAGCAGCGTCCTGATCCACCAGCTCCGGTTCATGAAGTAGCCGGATAGCAGAAAGGCCAGGAACATCTTCACGTTCACGCCAATGACGACGAACAGCAGCGTATTGACTGCCGTGGTCAGATAGCGCGGATCGGTGAACAGCAGGCCGTAGAGCGCCGGATCGCGGCCCATCCAAAGCCCGTATACAACGGGATAAATGACGAAGGCGGCAAATACCGCCACGTACGGCACGATGAATGCGATTGCCCAGGTGGTGTCCGATCCTTGCAGCCGGAAGCGCCACGGCGGACGCCGGGCCCGGGTGACCGCCATGGGCCTATCCAGCGCGAAGGTCTGCTGCGTGCTGCCCATGGTCCCAGCCCGCGCAGCCCCGGCGGACGCGCCTACCCTTTCACGCCGCCCATGGTCAGGCCCGCCGCCATGTAACGCCGGAACCCGTAGTAAAGGATGATCGGCGGCAGCGCGTAGATGATCGCGGTCGCCATCATGAAGTTCCACGGCGACTCATCGCTGTTGAGGAATTGCGCCAGCGCGACCGCCACGGTCATGCTCTCCGGTGTGGACAGCAACAGGAAATTGTACAGGTATTCGTTCCAGGCCAGCAACAGCGCATAAGTGCCAACGGCGACCAAGGCCGGCGCCATCAGCGGCAGGTAGATCCGCAGGTAGATCTGCAACGGGTTCGCGCCATCGATCCTCGCCGACTCGTCAAGCTCCATCGGGATCGATTTGCCGTATTGCGAGAAGATGAAGATCGCATACGGCGTGGCGAACGTCACCAGCACCGCGATCACTGACCAGAGGTGGTTCGACAGCCCATAGATCTGCATGATGCGATAGAACGGGATCGCAAGAAACGACGCCGGAATGACGTAGGTCATCAGCGCGGCGTTGGTCAGCATCCATCCGTTGCGTAAACGCAACCGACCGACTGTGAAGCTGGCCAGCGAGCCGATGAGCAACGTCAGGAACATCACCATCAGGCCCACGTAGAAGCTGTTGCCGAACTGGTGCCAGAAATTTGCCAGGTACCAAAAGTCCTCGGTCACCACGACAACGAAGCTTTGCAGCGTCGGATGCTCCGGCCAGATCGAGCCACTGAAGACGCCGTTATGGCTTTCGAGCGCGATCATCCACATGTTGTAGATCGGTGTGATCGACCAAACAGCGATCAGCAGGCCGAACACCATCGCGATCGCTTCCATCCCGTAGCGTCGCAGCCGATAATGCAGCCGTGACTTGCGCCGAGGCACCGCGCGCGCAGCGGCCGCCGTTGTCTCCCGGGCACCGGCCGGGCCGGTGGCGACGGTTCTGCCGTAGGTCACACTCATAGCTGCGCCTCCGACATGCGAAGTTTCCGCATCAGGATGTAGACGAGCGGGATCAGTACCGGCAGCGCCGTCATAACCTCGGCCACGCCGAGGCGCGGCAGTGCCACGGTGTAGGCGTAGCGAATGCCGAGCGTGGCCAGCACCTCGGTGGACATCGCCGGCCCACCGCCGGAGACGAAGAACGTCGCGTTGAAGTCGCCGAGAGCAAACACGGTATCGAGCAGGATGCAGACGAAATACAGGTTCGCCATCAGTGGGAACGTTACATGCGCAAACCGGCGCAGGCCCGTCGCACCATCCACGTCGGCCGCTTCGTACAGTTCCTGCGGGACCGCCATCCTTCCGGCCAGCAAGATGATCGTCCAGAACGGCAGGTTCTTCCAGATATAGGCGCCGATATTCGCTGCCAGGCCCGACCAGTGCGAATTGAGGTAAACCGGTCCGTCGATGCCAAACAGCATCCATAATACGTTGTTCAACATGCCCCACTGGCCATTCATGAACCAGTGGATCGACATGTAGGCCGGCAGCGCCGGTGTCGCCCAAGGCAGGATGAAGATCACCAGCAAGGCCTTGATCCACCAGCGCTTGCGCATGAAGAAGCCCGACAGCAGGAAGGCCAGGGCCATCTTCAGGTTCACGCCGACGCCGACGTAGATCACCGTGTTGATGACTGCGGTGAAATAGCGGGGATCCGCAAACAACTGGGCGTAGAGCTCCGGGTCGCTGCCCAGCCAGAGCCCGTAAGCAATCGGATAGAGAACGAACGCGAAGAACACGGCCACGTAGGGCAAGGCGAAGGCCGCCGCCCAGACGTAGTCGGCGCCGTGCACCCCGCCGAACCAGCGTTGTCGGGCCGAGCGGGTGGGATCCAGCGCCCGTCCAACCGCAAGTGCCTGCTGCGTGACGCTCATGTTCGCCTCGCCCGGATTACATCACGACCTTCGCGAAGATCTCGTTGCAGCGCTTGAAGGCCTTATCGACGGCGTCGGCCGGCTTCATGCCGTTCTTGACGACGTCGGCATGGCACTGGCCCCAGAGCTGCTCGGCGTTCGCCTGACCCCAGGCGGGTGTGAACCCCTCATAGACGGGGAGGGTCGGGTTGAGCACGGCTTCCGTGACATAGGGCTTCAGGCACGGCATATCGGATTGCAGCCAGAACGGGTCGTCCTTCACGATCTGCGGGATCGCGGGCACCCAGCGGCCCAGGCCCGCCTTCAGATTCGCGTTCATCACCTTCGGCTGCATGAAGTATTTCATGAAGTCCTTGGCGACCTCGATGTTCTTCGCCCCCTTCGGGATGTAGCCGCCGCCGGTGCCGACCTGGGTCTTCATCGGCGTGCCATCATTCTTCTGCACCGGGGCCATGGTGACCATGTCGTGATAAAACGCCTGCTTGTCCTTGATCATCGCCAACTCGGTCGACAGCGTGCCGTCGAAATCCATCACGAACAGCTTTTCGTGATAGCCGTTGTTGTCGTCAGCGTCGTTCCAGCTCAGCGCCTCCGGTGGCACGACGCCTTCCTTGTAGAGGTTCGTCATGAACTCGACCGACTTGATCGCCGCCTCGCGCACCGCCGGATCGTCGGTATGCAGCTTGCCGTCCGATGTGACGATACCCTCACCGCCATTGGCGATCAGGAAATGCGCGAACAGGTTGTTGCCGTCGTTCGGTCCGACAGTGGTGATCTGCAGGCCGAGCGCGTAGACCTTCCGCATCCCTTTGGCGCGCAGTGGCGCCTGCGTCTGCTTGAAGAAATTCCAGATCCCGTCCCACTTCGCGGGAACCTCAGAGATCTTCATGCCCGCCTTCTCGACCAGATCGCCCCAGACATGGAATGGGGTCGCGCCCTGCTTGATCGGGCACAGGTAGTAGCTGCGCTTCTTGGTCGCCTTGTTGTAGAAGGTCGAGCACAGCTTGGCGGATTCGGACAGTTGCGACTCGTAAGGCGCCACGACGTCGGACACATCAACGAGCTTGTCGTCCCAGGCGTTCTGCGGCAGAATTGACGACGGCGCGTCCATGAAGACAAGGTCCGGGACATCGCCGCTGGTCAGCGCGGATATCGTCTTCTGGTTCATCGCCATGAAGGGCATGATGCTGTAGTCGAGCTTGTTGCCGCTGGCCTTCATGTAGTCCTCGGCCACCTGCCGCATCCCCTCGTCTTCCTGAGGAATGAAGCCCTGATTCAACCAGCAGACTGCCGTCTTTGCCTGGGCGTTGGCGATATACGGCCGCGCCAACACCGCGCCGGCCGCCAGGCCAAGCGATGCAGATACAACCGAACGCCGGCTCATGATTGTCATGGCCAGTTCCTTCCCTGTTGGTCGAGCGCTTAGGCGCCGACTTTTTGTTAAGAATTATTGTTGGTCAGGGTAGCCTAGCGCGAGCGGCTCGGCCAATCAAGCCATCTGGTGCCGATTTTTTCCCCCGCAAGGCGGTGCCGCGCGGCGTGAAGCGGGATCGGCGCGGAGGCGCTTGGATGCGCCGCCTGCGGCCATCGCACCGACTTGGGGACAAAGCCGCCTGGCCCTCCTTCGTTGGCCCGATTGCCCGAAGCCAGGACCGGCCGTCAGGTGGGTCAGCCTGTGTCCATCGCGGCGAAGTGCCGGCGCATGCGGTCCGCATCCGGTGCGATTCCGGTGAACAGGCGGAACGCCTCGACCGCCTGGAACACCGCCATGCCGCCGCCGTCCAGCGTGCGGCAGCCGAGTGCCCGCGCGGTGCGCAGCAGCTCGGTCTCGATCGGGAAATAGACGATCTCGGCGACCCATAGCGCGGGGCGCAGCAGTGCGGCGGGCAACGGCAAGCCGGCGTATTTCGCCATGCCGACCGGGGTGGCGTTGATGACCCCGTCGGCGGCGGCGATCGCGGCGGCGAGGTCGGTGCCCGCCACGGCACGTCCCACGCCGAAGCGCGCGTTCAGACCGCCCGCAACGGCCATGGCGCGGGCGGGCTCGACGTCGATGATGGTCAGGTGCCGCACCCCCAAGGTCAGCGCCGCGTGTGCCACGGCGGATCCCGCGCCGCCGGCGCCAAGCTGCACCACGTGCGCGCGCGCGACCGCGGGCAGGCCGCGGCGGAAGCTCTCGGCGAAACCGAGCCAGTCGGTGTTGTGACCGATCCGCCTGCCATCCCGCAGCACCACGGTGTTGACCGCGCCGAGCGCGCGCGCGTCCGGCGACAGCTCGTGCAGCAGGGGCAGCACCATCTGCTTGCAGGGGTGCGTGATGTTCAGTCCGTTGAAGCCCATCCGCTCGGCCGCGGTCAGCAGGTCCGCCAACGCGTCGGCACCGAGTCCGAGCACTTCCAGGTCGATCAGCTTGTAAAGGTAGCGCATGCCCTGAGCGGCCGCTTCGGCCTCGTGGAGGGCAGGGGTCCGCGACGCCTGGATGCCGGCGCCGATCAGGCCGACGAGGCAGGCGGGCGCGGTGTGTGGCGGCATGCGGGTGGTGTTCCTCGGTGGATTTTGTGCGGGACCAGACCGGTATTCTGTCGCACCTGCCAACACTCCATGGTCGCATCCCGAACATGTCTCAGGGGTTCGTTCAAGCCCTCGCGCAAGCAATTCTCATTTTGGTAGGGCCGTACGGCCTCTCGCCGTCATGGCCGTCGCCGGACTTGATCCCGGGGGTCAGACCCGGCGATCCGCGCAGCACGGTGCGGCGATGGACGGCCGGAACTGATCCCCGGAACCAGTCCGGGGACGGCCAAGACGATGAGGGTACCCATCCCGGCCGAAATGAGAATTGCTGCCCTCGCGCCCCCTCGCGGCAGCTTCCGTTCGCCGGGCGCGCACCGCCCAGTCCGACAATGCACGCCGCGCGGCGGCGCGGACTTCTTCCGCAGGCCGGTGGACGCCACGATCACCCGGGGACATTATTAGTTAGTATTATTGTCTGATCTGTGCTACGCTGGCGGGTCAAACTGAAACCTGAGGAGACGCGCCTATGTCCGAACCTGCCTTTCCGGCCGCCGCCCCACCGATCAAGGCCGCCTACAGCATCCCGCCGGCGATCCTTCGCGGCATGGTCCTCACCCTGGCCCGGCCGGCGGCGGATGCGCCGGAGAGCGCCTGGCAGGAGGTGGTGCAGGCCGGTCTCGACGCACTCGGCGTGTTTGACCCGCGAGACGCGATCGAGGCCATGCTGGCGATCCAGGTCATCGCCGCGAATGCCGGCTCGCTCGACGCCTACCGGCTGGCGTTCGAGCCCGGCACCGCCGCGGTGCAGGCGCTGCGGCAGCGGGCCAACGCCGCCTCGCTCGCCCGCACGATGACCGGGGCGCTGCGCCTGCTGGCGCAGCAGCGCTTACTCCCGGCGGCCCCGGCGCGCGACTGGGGCAGCGCGGCGGAGGACCTGGGGGCGGCGTGGCGGGCGGAGCCGCCTCGGCCTGCCGAACCACCGCGAAGCGGCAAGCCAGGCGAGGCGGCGGCGGAGCCGCAGGTCATCGTCAAATGGATCGACGAGATCGACGACGCGGAGCTCGCCATTGCGGTTGAGGACGACCGCCGCGAGAAGGCCGGCGAGCCGCCGCTGCCGCGGAGCGGGCCGAAGGTTCTCTACCGCTACAAGCCCGAGGACTACATCCATCGCTTCAAGCCCGACGAGCGGGCGGCGCGGCCGTATCCGGGCTGGGAGAACATGACCAAGCCGGAGCGTCGGGAATTCTTCGGGTATACGTACGACGGCCAGGTGGCACCGCTATCGATGTTGACGCCGGAGTCCCAGGCAGCCGCCGCGGCCGGCGAGGAGTGAGCGCGGGGCGAGGGTTGGGCGCCTCAGCAGGGGTGGAGTGCACGCGGGGGTGGAGTGCACGCGGCGGTGGTCAAAGCCCCGGGCTGCGCCTGCGCGGGGACCGGTCCAACGGCGTGCCGCCGGCTCCGAGGTTTGGTGCCTGCGGCAAGGTGCTCCGTCTGCTTGCCCTTATCCGCGTTCATCCGCGTTCATCTGCGGCTGAAAGTCCTTGCTTGCGGACTGCCGAGGGTGCGGGCTTTGGCCGCCAGTCATCCAGGGAAGAAATTTCAACCGCAGATGAACGCAGGTGAACGCAGATGGCGTGATACGGCCGACTGGTGCGGGTTGCGACGCTCCGTGGGCGACGCTCCGTGGGCGGCACCGACCGCTGTCCCCCGACCCGCCACTCCAATCCCATGCCGAGCCTGCCACCAGGCGGCGAGCCGATGGCGACGCGGGCGAGGCGGACTAGGATGGTCGGGCGCAGGCCGGCGCGCGCGGTGCGTGGCGGCGGTCGGGCGCGAAATGCGAAATTCGTGCAAAGACCCTATGGAGCGGGGCGCGGGCCAGGAAGCGGGGTGCGGGCCGGCAAGGCCGCCAGCAGGGCCGGGATGGTCGGGGTTCGGGCCGGGAGGGCATGGCTGGCGGTTCTGGCGGGGCGCGGAATCGGATTTCCATGCAAAGACCCTATGGAGCGGGGCGTGGGCCAGCAGGGCCGGGATGGTCGGGTTCGGACCGGACGGCACGGCTGGCGGTTGTGGGGGAGCACGGAATGCGATTTCGCGCAGCGACCCTATGCACTGGGGAGCGGGGCACTGGGGAGCTGGGGAGCGGGGCACTGGGGAGCGGGGCAATGGGAAGCGGGGCAATGGGAAGCGGGCCGGAAGGGCCAGGTTCAGACCGGAGGAGGCGGCTGGCGGTTATGGCCGGGGACGGAATGCGAAATTCGTGCAAAGACCCTATGGAGCGGGAGCCGGCGCCGGGGGCCGGGGTGGCCGGCGTTCGGACGGGCCGCGCAGCCGACGGTTGTGGCCGGGCGCGGAATGCGATTTCCATGCAAAGACCCTCGGGTCAAGCGCCCGAGGGCATGCCTTATGGACCGGGGCGCGGGCCTTGGGGACTGGGCCGGTCGGGTTCGGACAGGGCGACGCGGCCGGCAGACGGGCGCCGTGCCGCGACGGGTGGCCGGTGCTCGTCTCGCCGGGACGAATGCGATGAATGTGAAAAATTCCGCAGCGACCCCATACAACAGTCTGCCACCGGGCCACGACCCGGTGGTGGGGACCGGCAGCGTTGGCGACCTTGGCGGGAGGAACGCGGCGGTGCCAGCGAAGGAGGCCCAACGACACAGTTCAGATAACGACACAGTTCAGATACGGTCTTGATGCCTGGTGGCGACCTGGCGTGCTGCCATGCAGACGATCGAGCGATGCGCAAAGCCGTGCCATCATCGCCACGTGAACGCGGCTGCGCGTCCGCACCATGACTTGTCTGACCGAGTAGGCTACAGGCCCATTCACCCGCCACGCGCGGACCGGAGGACCTGCCATGACCACCGTCAACGCCACCATCGCGGCCCCTCGCATGCTGCTGGTAGCCGGCGGCGGCGTGAAGCAGGTCGCCGAGGTGCTGGCCAAGTTCGGCCTGTCGCGCCCCCTCGTGGTCAGCGACCCGTTCATGGTCTCGTCGGGCCTGATCCGGCGCTGCCTCGACCCGCTGGAAGCCGCCGGCATCACCGCCGGGGTGTTCAGCGACACCGTCCCCGAGCCGGTCGACACCGTCATCGAAGCCGGGGTGCAACACCTGAAAGCCGGTGATTACGATTGCCTGATCGGCTTCGGCGGCGGCTCGCCGATCGACACCGCGAAGGCCATGGCCATCCTGGCCACCGGCGGCGGCCGCATGCGCGACTACAAGGTGCCGGTGGCGGCGGACCGCTCCGACTGGCCGGTGATCGCCATTCCCACCACCGCCGGCACCGGCAGCGAGTGCACCCGCTTCACCGTCATCACCGACACCGCGCACGACGAGAAGATGCTGATCGCCGGTCTCGGTGCCCTGCCGCTGGCCGCCATCGTCGACTACGAGCTGACGTTCAGCGTGCCCAGGCGCACCACCGCGGACACCGGTGTGGACAGCCTGACCCACGCGCTGGAGGCCTATGTCTCGCGCCGCGCCAACCCGTTCTCCGACGCGTTCGCGGTGTCCGCCATGACGCTGATCGGCGCCCATCTGCGCACCGCGTACCACGAACCGACCAATGCGGCGGCGCGCGAGGGCATGATGATCGGTGCCACCCAGGCGGGCCTGGCTTTCACCAATGCCTCGGTCGCGCTGGTGCACGGCATGTCGCGCCCGATCGGCGCGCATTTCCACGTGCCGCATGGCTTGTCCAACGCCATGCTGCTGCCCGCGGTTACCCGCTTCTCGGTCGAGGCGGCGCCGGCGCGCTACGCCGAGGCCGCACGGCGCACCGGCCTCGCCGCGCCGACCGATGCGGATGGCGCCGCCTGCGCACGCCTGATCACCGGCCTGGAGGCCCTGAACAAGGACCTGTCGGTGCCAAGCCCGCCGGACTACGGCATCGACGAGGCGGTCTGGAATGCCAAGCTGGAGCTGATGGCCGAGCAGGCGCTCGCCTCCGGCAGCCCCAACAACAACCCACGCATTCCCGACAAGGCCGAGATCATCGCGCTGTACCACGAGGTGTGGCGCGGCGCGGCGCGTAACGCGTGAGCGGCGCCACCCAACCCACCCAGCCCACGCTGCGCGCCTGCGATGATTGCGGCCTGGTGCAGATTGTCCCGGCGCTGCCGGTCGGTGCCAGTGCGCACTGTCCGCGCTGCGACGCCACCCTGCGGCGCCACCGGCGCGACCCAATGAACAATACGCTCGCCTTTTGCCTCAGCGCGCTGGTGCTGTTCGCCATTGCCGCCTCGCAGACGCTGCTGCAGGTCTCCAGCGGCGGACGGGTTCGCGTCGCCAGCCTGTTCTCCGGCCCGATCGGCCTGGAACAGGACGGCATGTGGGAGCTCGGGGCCGTGGTGCTGCTCGCCACCGTGGGCGCGCCGCTCGCCAAGCTCGGCTGCACCACCTACGTGCTGCTGGCGCTGCGCCTGGCGTCCCCGCCGCGCCACATCCGCAGGGTCTTCGCCTGGGCAATGCACCTGACGCCCTGGTCGATGATCGAGATCTATCTGCTTGGCGTGTTCGTCGCCTACGTGAAGCTGGGCGCGCTGGTGCGCATCGAGGTGGGGAGCGCGCTCTACGCCCTCGGCGGGCTGCTGCTGGCGATGGTTGCCGCCGATACCATGCTCGAGCGCCAGGCGGTGTGGGAGGAGATGGAGCGCCGCGGCGTGCCGCACGCCCCGATCGACCATGCGGCGACCATCGCCGCCGCCCCCATTGTTGGCGCCACGCTGGTCGGCGACACGCCTGGAGACCGCATGCCGGGAGGCAACCGAACCGGGACGCGCGCCATCGGTTGCCCCACCTGCTTTCTGGTCAGCGTCGTGCCGGACGCCGCCCATGCAAGCTGCCCGCGCTGCGGCACGGCGCTGCACGTCCGCAGGCGCGACAGCATCACCCGTACCTGGGCATTGTCGCTCACCGCCCTGGTCCTCTATTTGCCGGCAAACACCTACCCGGTGCTCACCTTGATTCAGCTCGGCTCTGGCCAACCCAACACCATCCTGGGCGGCGTACGTGAGCTGGTCCGCAACGGCATGTGGCCGTTGGCGCTGCTGGTGTTCTTCGCCTCGATCGTCGTGCCTGTGGTGAAGCTGATCAGCCTGGCCGTTCTGCTGATTACCACGCAGCGACGCAGCCGGTGGCGGTTGCACGACCGCACCGCCGTGTACCGCGTGGTCGAGGGCATCGGGCGCTGGTCGATGATCGACGTGTTCATGATTTCCATCCTGGTGGCGCTGGTGCATTTCGGCGCGCTGGTGACGGTCAACCCAGGGCCTGGCGCGATCGCCTTCGCCGCGGTGGTGATCCTGACCATGTTCGCCGCGAAGAGCTTCGATCCGCGCCTGATGTGGGATGCCGCCGCATGAGCGATCCCCCAGCAATCGATCCCCCACCGAACGAAGCTCGACCGGCGTCGCATCCCGTCGCCTCCGTCCACGCGCACCGGTGGTACCACTCTTGGATCTGGGCGATCCCGATGGTCACGTTGCTGATCGGCGGCTGGCTCGCCTGGGACACGCTGGTGCGGCGCGGCCCGTTGATCACCATCAGTTTCCAGAGCGCCGAGGGGCTGCAGGCCGGCCAGTCGCATGTCCGGCACAAGGATGTCGACATGGGGCTGGTGCAGCGCATCGCGCTCAGCAAGGACCTGCAACGGGTGATGGTGAGCATCCGTATGGAGCGCGCAGCCGAACCGCTGCTGACCGACACGTCGAAGTTCTGGGTGGTGAAGCCGCGGTTCTTTGCCGGATCGATATCCGGGCTCGAGACGCTGCTGTCCGGCGGCTACATCGAGCTGTTGCCCGGTGTGCCGCCCGGGGCACCGGCGCACGAGTTCAAGGGGATCGAGGACCCGCCGGTGCTGCAGTCCGACGAGACCGGCACCCCCTTCCTGTTGCACGCGCCGCGCATCGGCTCGATCAGCCTCGGCTCGCCGGTGTTCTATCGCGATCTGGAAGTCGGCGAGGTGCTGGGCTGGGACATCGCCGACATGGCCGACAGCATCACGATCCACGCCTTCGTGCGCGCGCCGTTCGACCGCTATGTGCATGACGGATCGCTCTTCTGGAACGCCTCCGGCGCGTCGCTGCAGCTTGGACCGAAGGGCGTGCAGCTCCAGCTTGAATCGCTGCGCGCCCTGGTGCTGGGCGGCGTCGCCTTCGATACGCTGCCGGATGTACGTGGCACCCCGGTGAGCGCCGCGAACCACAACTTCGCGCTGTATACCGACCGGGATGCCGCGGAGCATGCCAGTGTCGCCGCACACATCGAGTGTGTTGCCTACTTCGCCGGCTCCGCTGCCGGCCTGGCGCCGGAAGCCACGGTGACGTTGGGTGGCCTGCCGATCGGCGAGGTGAACAGCGTCTTTCTGTCGTACGACAAGGCAGCGGACCGCGTGGTGGTTGCCGTGAAGTTCGATGTGGAACCGCAGCGGATCAGCCAGTTGCAGTTGCCCGGCGAAACCGACCTGGCGGGTACGCTGCGTGTCCTGGTGCATCGCGGCCTCCGCGCCAGCATTGGCACCAGCAGTCTGCTGACCGGCCAGCAGGAGGTCGCGCTGGTCATGCAGCCGGATGCGCCGGCGGCCGAGCTGCACATGGATGGCAAACTGCTCGTCGTGCCGACGACCGAGACGGGTGGACTGGCCGACCTGGCGAAATCCGCCAGCGCGATCCTCGCCAAGCTCGACCATCTCCCGTTCGAGCAGATCGGCCAGAACCTGAACGAGACGCTGAGCGGGGCGAACAAACTGCTCAATAACCAGCAACTGTCGCAGGCCATCGCCACGTTGCAGAGTACTCTGGCCGACGTGCAGGCGCTGGTGCGCCAGACCGATGCCGGCGTCGAGCCGCTGCTGAAAAAGCTGCCGGAACTCTCGCAGGGGCTGGACGACGCGGTGCGGCGCGCCAACAGGCTGCTCGGCTCGCTGGACACCGGCTATGGCAGCAACTCCGGGGTCAACCGCGATCTCGACCACCTGATGCTGCAACTGACCGACACCGCGCGATCGGTCCGGGTGCTGGCCGACCTGCTGTCGCGCCATCCCGAGGCATTGATCCGCGGCCGCACCGACCAGGGACCGGAGTAGCCGCCATGCTGCGTCGCCGCCTGCTGTTGCTGCTCGCCGCCGCCCCGGCCGCCTGCGCCTCACCTAACCCGGTGCTGTACGTGCTGGCGCCGCTGCCGGGCACCAGCCTGCCGGGCACGAGCCTGACCGGCCCGAGCTTAATGAGCGTGCCCGGCCCGGGCGCGCCCCGGTCGGGCGGGCCGCAGTCGGGCGCACCGGCCACGGTGGAGCTGCGCGAGATCGGCCTGGCGCGCTATCTGGAACGCTCGCAGATCGTTCGTTCGTCCGAGGGCTATCGGCTCGACGTCCTCAGCAACGAATGGTGGGGCGAGCCGCTCGGCGCCATGCTGAGCCGCGTGCTGGTGCAGGAACTGACGCAGCGCCTGCCCGGCAGCACGGTGTTCGCCGAGAGCGGCGCGATCACCATCAGCCCGGCCGCGACGGTGGCGGTAAACATCCAGCGACTGGACGCGGACGCGACCGGTGCCGCGGTGCTGATCGCGCAGGTCGAGGTCAGCGGGCGCATGGCGGCGACGCGCAACATTCACCTGACGGTGCCACCGACGGCGGCGGCCACGGCAGGATTGGTCGAGGCAATGAGCCAGGCGATCGCGCAGCTTGCCGACACGATCGCCGCGATGCTGCGCGGCGAATGAAGATACTCCGCCTCCCCTTGAGGGCTTGGGCTGCGAAGCGGACCAAGGCTGGGGGAGGAGTCGGCCGCGAATTCGTGTCAGCCATCGGCGAACATAATGATACCGAATCCGACACGCCAGGGACCAGCCCATGACCGACGTCAGGAAGCTCTACATCTTTCTCTGCGGCTACGAGATCATTCGCAAGTCCGCCTGCACCCGCGGTCTCGGCGACAATTTCATCCTGGCCGTGCCGATCTGCGCCTATCTGCTCGACACCGCGCAGGGCCTCGTCATGTTCGACACCGGCCTCGACAGCGCCCGTCTGGCCGATGACGCGCGCGCACGAGCGCTGTTCAAGAACGACAAGTTCCCGGCGCCGCCGATCGTGCTTCCCGAGCATGAGCTGCTGACGCAGCTTGCAGCGATCGGCGTGGCCCCGGACGATGTCAGCCAGGTGATCCTGAGCCACACGCATGGCGATCACGTCGGCTATCTGCGCCACTTCCGCCGCGCGCGCGTCGTGATCCAGCGCGTCGAGCACGCGGCCGCCTTCTCCGATGAAGGTAGGGGACGCTACTTCTTTTCCGACATCGCCTCGCCCGACATCGATTGGCACCTGATCGACGGTGACTGCGAGATCATGCCAGGGCTCGACGCGATTCTGACGGGCGGGCACCGGCCCGGCCATCAATCCCTGGTGGTGCAGCTACCCGAAAGCGGAACGAAAGTGCTGACCGCCGACGTGGCCGACCTGCGGGAGAATTTTGTTAGCGAGATCCTGGGCTCGGCGGTTGACGACGTGGCGGCGCTGGCGAGTATTCGGCGGCTGAATGCCATCGTTGCCTCGACCGGGGCGGAACTCGTTCCGCTGCACGATCCGGATTTCGTGCACAACGCGCGGCTCGCGCCGCTGTTCTATGCGTAACGCGCGTTCCACGTCACTTGTCGGCGGCACGAAAAGCCCCGATGGGCCGTTACGGCACGGCAAGGACCGAGCCAGCGCCCACGCGCGTGTGACAAGTGCCGGCCAGTCACGTGAGCCGCAGCAACCTGGCAAGCGTGCCCCCGAGGATCGCGCGCGCCTGCGCTTGCGGCAGTTCCAGCGCGCGGACGCCGTCCACCGCGGTCTCCGTCCCCATGTCGAATGGATAGTCGCTGCCGAGCACCACGTGATCCGCGCCGATGCGCTCCAGGAGATATCGCAGGGCCGCGTCGTTGTGCACCAGGGAGTCGCAATAGATGTTGCCCAGGTAGGCACTGGGTGGCTTCGGCAAATGCTCGCGCAGGGCGGCTCGGACCCGATACCCATGGTCGAGGCGCCCAAGCTGATACGGCAGGAAGCCACCGCCATGCGCGAGCACGACATTCAGCTTGGGGAACCGCTCGAACACGCCGGCCAGAATGAGCCGTGCTGCCGCCGTCGCGGTTTCCATCGGGAAACCGATCAGATTCCACAGATGAAAGTCCTTCAGGCGCGTGAGATCGCCAGCATTCTGCGGATGCAGAAACAGCGGCACGCCGAGCCGCTCGGCCATGTCGAATACCGGCGCCACAGCCGGATCGTCGAGATCGACGCCGTTGACGTGGGTGCAGATGCAGGCGCCACGCAGACCAAGCTGCGTGACGGCGCGATCAAGTTCGCCTGCCGCACGCATCCCGTCCTGCAGCGGCAGCGTTGCCAGCGGCAGGAAGCGATCCGGATGCGCGCGCGCCAGCTCGGCCATCCCGTCATTCATGGCGCGCGCGATGCGGGCACCGAGTTCCGGTGGCGTCCAGTACATCAGCAGTTCCGGAGGCGGACTGATCGCGGCGGCGTCCAGCTTGCGCCGGTCCATGGCGGCGAGAATCAGCCGCGCGTCATAAGCCTGCGGGCGCAGGTGGGTATCAGGCTCCACGGCAACGCCGGGCGGTGGGTGAAACACCAGGCGGTCGGCGCCGGTGGCGCTGTCGATTTCCACCGCTTCGGAGATCTGCCCCGTGCGCATACAGTCGACGAAGCGTGGCGGTACGACGTGGAAATTGATGTCGATCGTTTGCAAGGAAGTTGGCGTTTGCAAGGAAGTTGGCGTTTGCAGGGAAGTTGGTCAGGCCGCCAGCCCGAACGCCCCCGCTTCACCGATGCCCGCCGCGTGCAGGGCCGCGCGCAGCCGCTCGCGCTCGGCGTCGCCGATGCGCACCAGCGGCGGGCGCACCACCGCGCGCTCCATCCGGCCCAGCAGCACGAGACACTCCTTCATGCGGTTGTGCATATCGAGCGCCGGCGCCGCGTAGAATGCCTGCGCCAGCGGATAGATCCGATCGTTGATCGCGCGCGCCCGCGCCAGGTCATTCGCCTGCACCGCCTGCCACAGCGCCACTTGCAGATCCGGAATGATGCTGCCCGACCCCGACAGCAGCCCGTTGCAACCCAGCACCAGTGAACTCATCAGCCAGGCACTGTGCGTGGTCAGTACGTTCACCGGGCGAGGCAGGGACTGCAACACGCGGATCTGCCGCTCGTGGAGCATCGGATCGTTGCTCCAGTCCTTGATGGCGCAGATCGTCGGCACCGCCTCGGCCATGCGCACCAGCGTGTCGAGCGGATAGCTCAGCGTCGAACGTTCCGCATAAGCAAATACGATCAGCGGCAGGTCGGTGGCCGCGGCGATGGTGGACAAATGCGGGACCGCCATCTCCGGGCGCAACTGCCCGCCCATGCTGAACACCTGCGAGGGGAACACCAGCAGCGCCGAGGCGCCGTGTGCCTCCGCCATGCGCGCGATCCGCGCCGCGTTGTGGCTGCCGTCGGCCCACACGCCGCTGATCACCGGCAGCCGGTCGCCGATTTCTTCCAGCGTCAGGTCGAGGATGCGCTGCTGCTCCTCGAACGTGCAGGCGTGCACCTCGGAGCGTGGCCGTTCACCGTGATCGCCGACAGCCCGCGCGTGGCGGCAACATCGCGCAGGTGGCGGCGCGTGCCGCGCTCGTCGATGCTGCCATCGTCGTGCAGGGCAAGCAGCGTCGCCGGGATCACGCCGTGCGGCACATAGTCGTTGAAGCGGGGCATCGTCCCCTCCAGTCTGGTGTTTGCCTGATGATAATCGGATCCGGCCGGGTGAGCTACGTCCGGGGACGACGCTCGACACGCGTTGAAATACCTGGTTTGCCGCGGCCTCGAGTCCCGCGGCGGTTGTCCCTGGTCCGGTGTGCCGCTGCCAGAGCTCAAGCCAACCTGGTCAGGTCCCGGTCCCGCCCGCCTCTAATTGCGCCAGCGCGCATCGCACGTCAGCTTGCAACGATGGCAATTCATCCTGGACCGCATGCCAAATCACCGAAAAGGTGACCCGGTCATACCCGTGGCGCAGGCGATTTCCCATGCCGCGGATCTCGCCCCAGGGCTGGTCGGGCATCAAGCGGGCGGCTTGGTCACCGAGCCGAAACGCGGCCTCGCAAATCCGCTCCAGACACCGTTCGACCGCATCGCGGGTGCGGCCGTCGCCCTGAAATTCATCTCGGTTCAGGCCGGCAACGTAGGACGCGATGCGTTCGATGTTCTCAAGCATGTCCGCAAGACAGACCGTCGGATCATGGCTAGAAGGCACTGCGACGATCTCGTTCGACATTGGCACGCAGGCGCGGTTGCTCGATCGGCTCAGGCAAAAGATCAACGTTGCGGCCGAGGATCTCCGCCAACCGCTGTTCCAGGCCAACCAATCGGAACAGCCCGACGCGTGCGTTCGGGTCCAGTTCCGCGACAAGGTCGATGTCGCTGTCCGCGCCGGCCTCGCCGCGAGCCAGTGAGCCGAACAGACCGACGTGACGGATGCCAGCCTGCCGCAGCTCTGCCGCGTGGACTCGCAGCACTGCGATCACAGCATCGGGCGTCAGGGGGCTGGATGCGGTCATGGCAACGAAGTGTAGCACAGGTAGTGAGCGTCTGGGCGATTGGCTATTTGCCGAGGCTGCCGATCACCAGGTATTTGATCTCCAGATACGCGTCGATGCTGTATTTCGAGCCCTATCGCCCCCAGCCCCGGCTGCTTCATGCCTCCGAACCGGGCTTCAGGGTATGGCAACCTCCCGGCCACCTCGTGCGCACGTCCACCGCCACCCTTGCGTGCGTCCGTGGTATACAATATTCATAATACATGGAAGCTCCGCTCACCTACCAGGACCACCCCCCCGGCGCCGGCCCGGCCGCGCAACCGCGCCTGCGGATCGAGCCGCTGGAAGTCAGCGTCGGCCTGCGCCGCCGGGCCTGCGACGCCATCAAGCGCGCCATCACCGACATGGACATCTACGGCCATCCCGGCGAGATCCGGCTCGATGAGCGCCAGCTCTCGCAGGAGCTCGGGGTCAGCCGCACGCCGATCCGCGAAGCCCTCTCGGTGCTCGAACACGAGGGCTTCGTCCGCTCGGTGCCGCGCCGCGGCATCCAGGTCGTGCGCAAATCCAAGCGCGAGGTGATCGAGATGATCACCGTCTGGGCCGCCATCGAGAGCATGGCCGCGCGCCTCGCTGCGGTCCGCGTGACTGCGCCTGACCTGGCCGGACTACGCGCGTTGGTCGATGCATTCAGGGACGATCCGTCGGCGCAACTGACCGAGTACTCGCGCGCCAACATGGCATTCCACACGGCGATCATCCGGCTCGGCGGCGTCGAATTGATGACCAGCCTGACCGAGACTTTGTTCATTCACATGCGCGCCGTGCGCGCGGTGACGATGACGCAGGACAACCGGGCGCAGCGGTCGATCGCCGACCACCGCGCGATCATCGCCGCCCTCGCCGCCCACAATGCGGACGAGGCCGAGCGCCTGGTCCGCGAGCATACGATGGGCCTCGCCGCGCATGTCCAGAAATACGGCGATTTTCTCGATGCGCCGGCGCAACCTCAGCAGCAATCGATTGTCGAAGAACGTCGCCGGCGCACGGCTTGAGCGGCGCCGACAAGGGAAAAGGAACGCAACCATGTCCACCACATTGGCCAAACCTCCCGGTGCAACGGCGAGCACGACCGCCGATGGCAGGTTGAAGGAGAAAAGCCGCGACGCCTCGGTCATCTCCGGCGGTCACCTGGTCGCCAAGGCGCTGAAAGCCGAAGGCGTGGACAAGATTTTTACCCTCTGCGGCGGCCATGACACGGCACGGAGGGGTTGATGTCCGCAGTACTTGAAAAGAGTGTCGGCGAACCCGAAGCCGAACTGACGGACGGGTTCCACCTGGTCATCGACGCGCTGAAACTGAACGGTATCAAGACGATCTATGGCGTCCCGGGCATCCCGATCACCGATCTGGGCCGTTTGGCGCAGGCCGCGGGGATGCGGGTGATCTCGTTCCGGCACGAGCAGAACGCCGGCAATGCGGCGGCAATCGCAGGATTCCTGACAAAATCGCCGGGCGTGTGCCTCACGGTCTCGGCGCCGGGCTTCCTGAACGGCTTGATCGCGCTCGCCAATGCGACGACGAACTGCTTTCCGATGATTCTGATCAGCGGCTCGTCCGAACGCGAGATCGTCGACCTGCAGCAGGGCGACTACGAGGAGATGGACCAGCTCGCCGTTGCCAAGACGCTGTGCAAGGGGGCATTCCGCGTGCTGCACGCCGCCGACATCGGCATCGGCGTCGCGCGCGCGATCCGCGCCGCGGTTTCGGGCCGGCCGGGCGGCGTGTATCTCGACCTACCAGCAAAACTGTTCGGCCAGGTGATGGAGGCCGAGGCCGGCCGTCGCTCGCTCGTCAAGGTGATCGATCCGGCACCGGCGCAGATCCCGGCACCCACCGCCGTCGAGCGTGCGCTCGACGTGCTGCGCGGCGCCAAGCGTCCGCTGATCATCCTCGGCAAGGGCGCCGCCTATGCGCAGGCCGACAATGACATCCGTGCCCTGGTCGAGAAGAGCGGCATTCCATACGTGCCGATGAGCATGGCCAAGGGCCTGCTTCCCGACACACATCCACAATCCGCCGCTGCCGCACGCTCGACCGTGCTGGCCGACAGCGACGTCGTGATGATGATCGGCGCACGGCTCAACTGGCTGCTCAGTCACGGCAAGGGCAAGCAGTGGGGGCCGCCGGGCTCGAAGAAGTTCATCCAGATCGACATCGAGCCGCGCGAGATGGACAGCAACGTCGAGATCGCCGCGCCGCTGGTGGGCGATATCGGCTCCTGCGTGGCAGCGCTGCTGCGCGGCATGGGTGACGACTGGAAGCAGCCGCCGACGGAATGGACGGAGGCGATCCGGAACAAGAAAGACGCCAACATCGCAAGGATGGCGTCCAGACTGGGAAAAAACTCGATCCCGATGGACTACCACTCCGCGCTGCGTGTGCTGCGCGACGTGATCAAGGAGCGGCCTGACGCGATCCTGGTGAACGAGGGCGCGAACACACTCGACCAGGCCCGCGGCGTGATCGATATGTATCAACCTCGAAAACGCCTTGATGTCGGCACCTGGGGCATCATGGGCATCGGCATGGGCTTTGCCATCGCCGCGGCGATAGAGACCGGAAAGCCGGTACTCGCCATCGAGGGCGACAGCGCGTTTGGTTTCTCCGGCATGGAGGTCGAGACGATCTGCCGCTACAACCTGCCGGTCTGCATCGTCGTGTTCAACAACGACGGCATCTATCGCGGCACTGATGTCAATCTGAGCGGCGGCGCCGACGCAGCCACGACCGGGTTCGTCAAGGGCGCCCGCTACGACAGGATGATCGAGGGGTTCGGCGGGGTTGGCGTCAATGCGACCACGCCGGACGAGTTGAAGCGTGCCGTCGACGCGGCCATGGACTCCGGAAAGCCCACGCTCATCAACGCGGTGATTGACCCGGCGGCGGGCAGCGAGAGTGGCAACATCGGCAATCTCAACCCGAAAAGCGCCCTGACGAAGAAGGGAGGAGCATAAGATGAAAGCACTCGACGGCGTCCGCATCCTCGATTTTACCCATGTGCAATCGGGGCCGACCTGCACGCAGCTTCTCGCCTGGTTCGGCGCCGACGTGATCAAGGTGGAACGACCCGGTGTCGGTGACATCACGCGCGGGCAGTTGCAGGACATCCCCAAGGTGGACAGCCTGTATTTCACCATGCTGAACCACAACAAGCGCTCGATCACCGTGGACAGCAAGAACCCCAAGGGCAAGGAGGTCATCGAGGCGTTGATCCAGACCTGCGATGTCCTGGTGGAAAACTTTGCGCCCGGCGCACTCGACCGCATGGGCTTCACCTGGGAACGCGTCCACGCGCTCAACCCGCGGATGGTGCTTGCCTCAATCAAGGGTTTTGGCCCCGGCCCGTACGAGGACTGCAAGGTCTACGAGAACGTTGCGCAGTGCGCCGGCGGATCCGCCTCCACTACCGGCTTCGATGATGGCCCGCCGTTGGTGACCGGCGCGCAGATCGGCGATTCCGGCACCGGCCTGCACCTCGCTCTCGGCATCGTCTGCGCGCTGTTCCAGCGCAACGCTACCGGCGTCGGCCAGAAGGTCTCGGTCGCCATGCAGGACGGCGTGCTCAACCTCTGCCGCGTCAAGCTGCGCGACCAGCAGCGCCTCGCGCACGGGCCGCTGACCGAATTTCCGCAGTACCCGAATGGCAAGTTCGGCGACGCGGTGCCGCGCGCAGGCAACGCCTCGGGCGGCGGCCAGCCGGGCTGGATCCTCAAATGCAAGGGTTGGGAGATTGATCCCAACGCCTACATCTACTTCATCTGCCAGGCCCCGGTGTGGGAGAAGATCTGCGACGTGATCGGCAAGCCGGAGTGGAAGACCGATTCCGACTACGCCAAGCCGCCGGCCCGCCTGCCGAAGCTGAAACAGATCTTCGACACGATCGAGCAATGGACGATGACCAAGACCAAGTTCGACGCCATGGACATCCTCAACAAATACGACATCCCCTGCGGTCCGATCCTGTCGATGAAGGAGATCGCCGAGGAACAATCGCTGCGCGACACCGGCACGGTGGTCGAGGTCGATCATCCGACGCGGGGCACCTACCTCAGCGTCGGCAACCCGATCAAGATGTCCGCCAGCGCCTCCGAGGTGAAACGGTCCCCGCTGCTGGGCGAGCACACCGCAGAGATCCTGCGCGACGTGCTGCGCTTCGATCCGGCGCGCATCGCCGAGATCGAGGCATCGGGCGCCATCGGCGCCCCAGTGCGCGCGGCAGCGGAATAATCAAAGCAGGATCCACCACAGAGGCACAGAAAACGGACATCTTGGCGCTTCGCGCGCAGCGCTATCGCCTGTCTTCTCTGTGCCTCTGTGGTGAGGACTTGTTTCTTGCCGACCATCCGACATCCCGGACGGTCGGCATCGCGATCCCACCCTCAGTTCGACGCCGCCTCCATTGCCCGTGCGTTCGGGATCGCCGCCTCGATCAACTGCATGCAGCGCGCATTGTCGTGCGCGCTCAACGCCTGCAGCGCCTGCGAGATCTGCGAAACCACCGGATTGGCGCTCGGCGTGTTGGTTTGGCCGTACGGCACCGAACGGTCGAGCAGCCTGGTTTGCGCCATCTCCAGCGACTGCTGCGCCTCTCCGGTCCTGCCGGCGGCCAGGGCGTTACGTGCCGCGGTCAGGTAGGCCGGCGCGGTCGCGTTGTTGCCGACATTCGGCGATGGCAGGTTCGGCGCGATCGGCGAGTTGGTGTCGGATGGGCTGATGTTGCTGGCGCGATTGCCCATCGGTATCGACATGCCGGTGCCGATCTCGTTGCCGGGGCGGGCGCCGGTCGCCGGGTTGGCGCCGGGCGGCACGCCCTGCGGCGTCAGGGGGACGTTGGTCTGGGCCGACGCGAGGCCGGATGCCAGGCTGAGCAGCATCGCGCAGGGCAGGGTGAACTGACGCATCGCATTCTCCTCTCGAGGGTGCTGACCGACAGAAATCTGCGGCCGACAGAAATCGGGGCCGCCGGAAATCTGCGGCCGACGGAAATCCAGGGGCGACAGAAATCCGATGATTGTGGCCAGATGATGCTAATCCGGTGAGCATTCGTCTCCGAGCGCGCAGCCGGCTCAGCGCCAGCGCCGGTGGAACCATAGCCATTGCTCGGGATGCTCGCGAATCCAGCCCTCGACAATGCTGTTGATCATCTGCGTCGCCGCGGGCACGTCGATCACGCCGCGTTCATCTCGCGGCAGTGTGATCGGACCTGTAGCCTCGATGCGGAAGCGGCGATCGGGCAGTCGGATCACCCGGACGCCAACCACCGGGCAGTCGATCTGCCGCGCCAGCCGCGCCAGCGTCGGGTTCGCCTTGCAGCGCCGCCCGAAGAAGGTGATGTCGACGCCGCGCGACCAGCGCTGATCTACCAGCATCCCGAGATGCTCGCCGCGCCCCAGGGCTGCCGCCATCTCCAACGCCGCCTCGGCGCGGCTGCGGATGAGCCGTCCCATCAAGGGCCCGCGGATCGCCGCGATCTGCTTCGCCACCGCCTTGTTGTTGGGCATCCGGTAGATCACCGCCGAGGGCAGCCCGTGCGCGTGCGCGGCCAGCGCCGGCAGTTCCCAGTTGCCGAGATGCGCGGCGAAGCACAGCGCCGGCTTGCCGTCGTGCTGCAGTTCCACGAACAGCGGCATGTCGTCGGTCAGGATACGGCCGGCGTTGGGATGCTCGGCGTCGAAGTCCCAGAGCCGATCGAGATGCACATATTCGCCGGCGACACGGCCGAGATTCTCCCAGGCCCCGCGCAGCGTGGCCTCGATCCAGGCGGTGTCCTTGTCGGGATAGGCGGCACGCAGATTGGCACGTCCGACGCGATGCGCCGGCAGGAACGGTCCGACACGGCGGGCCATGGCGCCGCAGAAATCCGAGGCCCGGTCCGGGTCGGCGCGGCGCAGCAGCGCGATCAGGGCGCGGATCAACCGTCCGACAATGCGGTCCCCATACAGCGCCAGTTGCCGACGCATCGCGCTATTGCCCATGCATCGCGCTATTGCCCACGCATCGCGCTACCGCCGCACATCGCGCTACCGCCGCACATCGCGCCAAAGCCCACGCATCGCGCTACTGCCCACCAATCGCGCTACAACCACGCATCGCGCTACCGGCCGCGCAGCACGCTAGAGATCAACCAGCAGCTTGCCGAATACGTCGCGGTGCTCCAGCCGCTCCAGCCCGGCGCGAAAGCCCTCGAGCGGAAACACCGTATCGATCACCGGCGTCACGCCGGCGGCGATCCGGTCGAGCGCGCGGGCGGTGGCCGAGAGCGGCGCACCGAAGCTGCCGATGATGCGATACTGCTGCTGGAACAACTGCATCAGGTTTATGCTGGCCGACGGCCCCGAGGTCGCGCCGCAGGTCACCAGCCGCCCACCACGGCGCAACGACAGCAGCGAGCCCGCCCAGGTGTCGGCGCCGACATGCTCGAACACGACATCGACGCCCTTCTTCCCGGTCAGTCGGCGCACCACGCCTTCGAACCGATCCTCGCGATAGTTGATGACGTGATCGGCGCCGAGCGCCTTGGCCTTTGTCACTTTGTCCGCGCTGCCGACCGTGGTGATCACCGTGCAGCCGATGGACTTTGCCACCTTGATCGCGATGGAGCCGATGCCCGAGCCGCCGGCATGCACCAGCACCCACTCGCCCGGCTCAAGCTGCGCGTTGTCGAACAGCATGTGCTCGACCGTGGCGTAGGCGACCGCGACGCAGGCGGCGTCGTGCAGCGCGACGCCGGCGGGGATTTTGACCACCAGGCGGGCAGGGTGGTTGGTGATCTCCTGCGCGAACCCGTCGACATGGAAGCCCCGCACGCCGGCGACATTGGCGCAGAGATTGTCCTGACCCCGCACGCAGAACCGGCAGGTGCCGCAGGTCAGCGCGGCGTACGGCACGACGCGATCGCCCACCGCCAGCGTATTGACGCCATCGCCGAGCGCGATGACCTCGCAGGCCGCCTCGGCGCCGACGGTCAACGGCAGTTGCCGCTTGGCGAATGCCATGCCGCGAAAGCCCCACACATCGATGTGGTTCAGCCCGACGGTCCGCACCCGCAACCGTACATCCCCGGGGCCAGGGGGTGACGGTTCCGCGCGCTCCACTACCGCGACCTCGCGATCGGCGAGCAACTGCAATGCGCGAATCACGGCCATGGTCTTTTGAGCCTTTTGCCCACGACGAATTTGTTAATGATCATGGCCCCAAAAAGCGGACGCCGGCCGGGAATGGGCCCGACCGGCGTTCCAAGGAGGCTACGATGAGCAACCATCGCACCCTCTGGCCGCGGATAGTGGTGATCTTACGCGTCAGCGTCAAGGTTTCCATCATCCGTCGGTAGGAGGCGGGCCAGTCCGTTCGCGGGCTGGCCCACGCCTCTGCGCCCCCCATCTCAGCCCGGCGCACCGAGCACCAGGCAGACATTCTGCCCGCCGAACCCGAACGAATTCGAGATCGCGTGCATCACAGGCGCATCGCGCGCCACGTTCGGCACGCAGTCCACCGGCAGTGCCGGATCGGGCGTGTCGTAGTTGATCGTCGGCGGCAACCGTCCATGCCGAATCGTCAGCAGCGAGAAGATCGCCTCCACGGCTCCGGCCGCGGTCAGCGTGTGGCCGATCATCGATTTGTTCGACGAAATCGGAATCGCGCCGGCGCGCTCGCCAAACACCGCGGACACGCCCAGCCACTCCATCTTGTCGTTCTCCGGCGTGCCGGTGCCATGCGCGTTGATGTAATCCACCTGCTCCGGCGCTATCCCCGCATCCTCCAGCGCGTGCTGCATGCAGGCGATGATCGGCTTGCCATCGGGTGACGAGCGGGTGCGGTGGAAGCTGTCCGCGCGCTCGCCGCAGCCCTCCAGCACGCCCAGCACCTTGGCACCCCGCGCCCGCGCATGCGCCAGGCTTTCGATCACCAGCGCGCCGCCGCCCTCGGCCATCACGAACCCGTCGCGATCCTTGCTGAACGGCCGCGCCGCGCTCTCCGGCGGATCGTTGCGGGTGGAGAGCGCCGACAACAGCGAAAAGCGGATCAGGCTCTCCGGGTTGATCGAGGCATCGGTGCCAACGCACAACGCGGCCTCACATTCGCCGCGGCGGATCGCCTCGATGCCGAGCTGGATCGCCGTGCCGCCGGAGGCGCAGGCGGTGTTGGTGCCGATCGGTGAGCCTTTGGTACCGAACCGGTCGGCAAGGTGCTCCGCGATCGAGCCGAACAGGAAACGTTCATACCATCGGGTGAACTTCCCGGTGCCCGCCGCCCGCAGCAGGTCGTCGTAGCTGGCGCTCTCATTGGTGCCGGCATGGGTGCCCGCCGCCGCCGACAACGCGGTCCGCTGCGCCCATTCCATCTCGACAGGCGGGAAGGCGAGGAACAACGGACCGGGGAAATCGCCTGTCCGGCCGATCGCGGCCTCGGTCAGCGCCTCCTCGATTACCAGCTCGGCAATTCGCTCGGACAAGGCCGGGGCCGACATCTCCTCCACTGGCACGAAATCGACGGTGCCGGCGATCGTAGTCTTCAATCCGTCGATCGGAAACCGGCTGATCCGGCGAATGCCGGACACGCCCGAGGTCAATTCCCGCCAGTTGTCCGCTTGCCCCTGACCGAGCGAGGTGAGCACTCCCATACCGGTGACCACCACCGTCGGCCGGCCGCGACTGTCTCGATCATCCATGTGCCGTCCTCTCAGGTGTGCCGCCAGTCAGGTGTGGTAGCGGTGTCGGGTCAGTTTGGTTGGCACCGTTCCTCTCTTGTCGTGGCCGTACCCGGGCTTGATCCGGGGANNTCCGGGGACGGCCATGACGTGGGGAGGACGGTGCCAACCAAACTGACGTTCCCCCGTGTCATCCACTCAGGTGTGGCATCCACTCACGCCTGGGTCACCAGGGCCAGGGCCTCACCGCGCCAATGACCCCAGCCGGTCACCAAGGCCTGATGCAACGGCCCCGTCATCGGCGCCTCGCCGGGTTCCAGCGGTGCGAACAGGCGTCCCTTGGCCACCACCATCGCGGCCAACGCCAACCCGGCGGGAAACGCCGGCTCCAGTGAGTGGCCAAGCGCCGTCGCCACCGCCCGCACCGGCAGGCCCAGCTCACGCAGCCAGGTGTGCTCCTCCACGGTTGGCGCCGGTGCACCCGACGCACAAGACAGCACCGCGACCGCCCCACGATCGAGTTCCTGTGCGAACCCGGCAAGCTGCCGCGCCGCGTTTTCCGTTGCCTGCCCCGGTTGGCGGCGGCATCGATCCGTCGCCACGCCGGCAATGCGCGCTATCGGCGCCGCACCGCGCGCCGCAGCATGCGCGCGACTCTCGATCACCAGGAAGCAGCCGACCGATCCCAGCACCAACCCGCCACCCGACCCTTGCCGCTCCCAGATTCCGGCGAACGGCGCCTTGCGGTTCAACCCGCCCATCTCGTAGTGCAGCAGCACATCCGGCCGCTCTGCGTTGTATGACCCGCCAACCAGCATGACATCGCCTTGGCCAGCGGCGATCCGCGCACAGGCCACACGCACCGCGTCGGCGCCGCATGCCTCCTCGCCCATCAGCGTGCGCGACGAGCCGACCACGCCGTGCACGAGCGAGATGTTGCCGGCCAGCAGGTTGGACAACTGCGCCAGGAACAGGGTCGGCCGCAGGTCGTTCATCAACCGCTCGTTCAGCAACGTGCCGGGATCAGCCGCCGCCGGCAGCGCCGACAGGATCGCTGCGTCCGCCGCATAATCCCGCTCGCCGCCGCCAGCGGCGACGATCAAGTCCATCCGCCCGAGCAGCTCGGCGTTGCCCTTCACCCCGGCAGCCTCCAGCGCGAGCCCGGCAGCGTACACACCGATGCGCTGCCATGGCTCCATCTGCCGCTGGTCGCCGCGCCTGGGGATCTGCTTGTCCAGCTCCAGGGGTGCGATCGGATGCACCATCCATGGGGCGAAGCGCGCCACATCCACCACCGGTCGGAACCCGCCCGGCGCGTCCAGCGCCGCCCAGTGCGCCGCCTCGCCCGCGCCCAGGCAGGACACCAGCCCGATCCCGGTGATCAGCGCGTCCCGCGGACCCTTGATTGGCGCGTCTCGCTGACCTTCGATTAACGCGTCTCGCTCAAGCGGCATCGAAAAACGCCTCCGGCACCGCGATGCGCCGTGCGGTCTTCAGCATCTCGTCGCGCAGGGTCTCGTTGGGAAACGGCACGACACGATAGGTGATCTCCGCGCCGGCCACCGGCTTCCCAGCGGACCTGATCCGCCCCTCCACCACGGCAAATCCGGACCCGTCATGCAGCAACTTGGCCTCCGCCTCCAGCATCTGGCCGGGCACGACGAAGGCGCGCAGCTTCGCCTCCTTCACCTGCACCAGGAACGGCATCCGCGTGAACCGCAGCGTCGCCAGCACCAGCCAGCCGCCGATCTGCGCCATCGTCTCGATCAGCAGCACCCCAGGCACCAGCGGATGGCCGGGGAAATGGCCCTCGAACACCGGGCTATCCTCGGGCACGCGGCACTCCGCGCGGGCGATCCGCGCCGCCGGATCGAGCAGGCTGATCCGGTCCACCATCTGGAAGTATTCGAGACGCATCCCGTGCGGTCAGGCGGGCTTCGCCGCCACCAACGCATCGATGTTGGCGCACAGGTCCTGCAGCACGAAATAGCGGTCCGACGAGACCTTCCCCTCGTTGACATCCTGCGTCCATTGCTCGAGCGGCATCTTGATGCCGAACGCCTTGTCGATGGCGAAGGCCACATCGAGGAAATCCAGGCTGTCGATGCCCAGATCGTTGATCGCATGACTCTCCGGCGTGATCTTCTCACGCGGAATATCACAGGTCTCGGAAATGATCCCGGCCACCGTGTCAAACGTCGACGACATCCAGCAAAGCCCCACCGCACAAGCGGCCGGCCACTAACACCTGCGCCCCGGTGTCGCAAGTGCGGCCCCGGCCGGCGGGGATTCTCGGTGCGGGGGGATGGTGTTGGCAATCGAGCTTTTCGGCCGTTGGTGGGACGCTCCGTGTCGGTTGGGCCCGCCTTGATTTGCACAGCTAACCCTACGATTCGCCACAATCTTCGACGGACTTGCGATAAGAGTCCGATAAGGCACTGATTTACTTTATGGTTCGCCTCCAAAAAATTACCTGGAGGGAACAAGGCCGCCCCGCACGTGCGGCGATGATCCCGCGACGCATCGGAACCTTCCGGACCAACCGGTGCGTGCCGGCAGCCATCTATAACGTCCCCCAGTTCGGCGCACGTGCTACCTCCTCTCCACCATGTTTTGTCATCTGAGGCACTAGGACATATTTCCCAATTATCCCTTTGACAAAATAGGCGAGCCGTGAGTATCAGGATACCGTGTGACAGGCTGACGAGTGAGATTAGCCTTCCGCCTGAGGCAGAGGCGGCGGGAGTCCGTAGTCTGAAGGAGTCCGGTCTGGTGGAATATGATCTGCCAGATTGGGCAGCGCGCGAATGCGTTCGAGACATGTTTCAGGAGATGCGACCCCATCTGCTGGGTAGCCTGTCGCGCCCGCATGCTGCCGGACATCAAACATGAGCCTGCCCAATTCGCGGACGTTTTCAGCGGCGATCTCTAACTGCCTCACGGTTACGATTGTGTCGGCGCCGTGCGGTAATGTGTGCTTGCCCTCAAGCATGACGTATTCCTTGGTCCCCGCGTCGAAGATGGCCTCGCCGTGAGTGGCGCCGTTTCTAAAACTGTTGAACTGTCGGGCCTTCTTGATGGCTTGGCGCCCGAAGGCGACGTAACGACCCGCTACCTCGGCGTAGTCCAAGGCTGCGTTCAGCATATCGCCACGCCCAGCGAAGTTCTTGGCTGAATAGAAGATCGCTCGCGCTCGGCCTTCCGGCAACGCGCTGACCCACCAGAACCAGAAGAACATTGCCTGTTCCAAGCGCGCCCACCGCTGCATGAAGCGGCCATAGGCAAGCTGAAAGACCGCCTCGGCCGCGAACATCTCTTGAGCGAGAAGTGGCACGGGCGGCTTTGGGGGCGGTTCCGGCATAGCTAATTCGCCTTCGTCGGAGGGGGCGTCCCAGCCGGAAGGGTTCGCAGCGCAATACGGCAGTCTGCTGCGTCCGAATAGAACCACCGGCCGAGATGACCATCTAACGTTTCCGGCACGAAGACCATCTCTCTACCGTCGGGCGTGGGAACAACTGTGGGTGCTAGATGGACGGTGCCACGCAGCATGAACTGGGTTGGACTTTCGTCGGTAGGGAGGCAGTCGTGCCCGACAAGCGCCCACCATGTGCTTGCGTGGGCCGGCGCCTGTGAGACCAACGCCAGGATCACGCCAGCCGCTATGGGTCGAATCATCTGTGGCCTCCTAATCCAGCGGCCCGACACCGGACAGCTTTTGGTATTGTGAATTGCCGAAAAGGAGTCGCCCCGTTGGTCATGTTCAGAGATGAACCCATCAATCCTTTGGTGCAGCCTGATTTACGATCCGTTCTAGATCGTTTACGCGCGCAAGAAGCCCTTCTACTCGGCGCGCAAGAAGCTGGTTCCACTCATATAAATAGACCATCTTCTCGTATTGGGGACGATTCTCCCAAGCGCGTCTGGTCTCGTCTTTTCCCATTGTTTGGTCGAAGGGTTCGGCCATAACAATTCGCTCCCTGCTAGGTGTCGCAACCCCAGGATAGCGAAACGAGGGGCGAGAGTCTCCCGATTCCCGCCCCTCTCAATCTGTGCTAGACTGCCGGTATGGACCAGGACGATCTACCCAAGGAAGAAGCCGAACGGCGGGCGCAAGCGGTCGCGCGGCGGATGCTGAACACCCCACCGCAGCCGCGCACGAAGCCGAAGCCGGCCGCTACCACATCCCGCGCGCACGGCGCCAAGCCAGGAAAGCGCGGGCAAGCTGGCGCGGCGTCTTAGGCCGCGTTAATCCGCCGATAGGTGAGGCGCTTGCCGTCTCCGCCTTGAACGGCCAGGATGGCGCGGGCATCGTCGCCAACGCCCAGTTTGGCGCGGTTGCTGTAGCGGAACGCAAATTCGTCTAGGTAGCGTTGAAGGTGTTGCTCGCCGCAATGCTGATACACGCCGACCATGCCGCGCTTGAAGATGCCGAAGAAGCCTTCAACGCTGTTGGTTGTCACGTCGCCACGGGCATACTCCTTGGCGCCGTGGTTCACGCTTTCATGCTGGGCGAATTCCTCGCCCACCGCGATATACAAGCGGCTTTCGTCAGTGTGCAGTCGGCTCGCGCGATCGGCCTTGCGGACCAGCACGTCGCGGACGTTCTTCCCGGTCACCATCGGCATGTGATACGCGCGGGCCGAGCCACCACGCTCGACTAGGGCAAAGATCGGACGCTTCTGCTTCGTGATGTCGCGCTTGAGGTAGGGGCGCCCCTGGCGGCTGGCGGTCGGAACCGGCGTCTCAACCTTGCCGTGGTACGCTTCGTCGGCCTCGATCACCTTGCCGGAACCACCCAGCGGCGACGAATCGGTATCACGCATGGCCTCACGGATGCGGTGCGCCATGAACCACGCCGACTTGTAAGTGATATCCAACGTGCGGTGCAGTTGGTGAGCCGAAACACCCTTCTTGCTGGCCGTCATCAGGCGGATCGCCAGAACCCACTTGGGTAGGCTGATATGGCTGCGCTCCATGACCGACCCGGTCAGGACGGTGAACTGGCCACGGCAGGATGGGCAGTAGAACAAGCCGTCGCGGTGCTTCGTGCCCCCCATCGGCGCTACCTCAAAGGAACCACAATGCGGGCAAACCGGACCATTCGGCCAGCGCGAGGCGATCAGCCAGTCGCGGGCCTTGTCGTCATCGTGGAACATGGGGTCAGTCAGATCGATGCTCATGGTGGCTACCCTCTTGACAGGCGGGACTATGCGCCCATCCCGCCGTTTTTGTCAAGTATATAATTGGGACATATTTCCTTTACCACTCTTGTCGTTCATAGTATGTTCCGAATACCCAACCCGAAGGAGAGCACACCAGAATGAACCCACCCGATTTCCGCCCAACGCCTCCATGCAACGGGGGACGGGCCGACAGGTTTGTGGGGAAGACTGCCTCAGCGGACGACTCGGGCTGGCGGCGTGGCCGGGGGCCGAATGCGACTCGGCGCAACGATGCCTGACAACGTGACGCGAGCCGGGCGGATAGCGGGGAGCCTGCCGCAGCGGACGGCCTCGCCGGCGGCTGTGGCCGGCGCGGAATTGGATTTCCGCGCATGGACGCCGTGCCACGAGGGACGGGCCGGCAGGATCGTGCGGGAAGACTACCGCGGCGGACGGCCCGGGCTGGTGGGGGGAACCCAACCCCCGAGCCCTCTCCCCCTCGACCCCGCCCCGCCCTCGGCCATGCTGCGCGTCATCAGCGACATTCTGCCGCACTACCCGGACGCCTCCGCGGCGGAACCAGGCCCCCAGCGCGAGGCCACCGTCATCTTCATTGCCGCGCTGCGCCCGCGGGGCTGGCCGGGAGGCGCCGTGCCTCGACGGGTGGCCGGCGCTCGCCCGGCCGGGACGAAGGCGATGAATGCGAAAGTCCCGGCGTCAATGCCATGGAACGTGAGAACGGCATCCACCGGGTGTCGGCGCGGCTGGCCGGGAGGCGCCGTGCCTCGACGGGTGGCCGGC
>PLXO01000267.1 GCA_003151425.1 Acetobacteraceae bacterium | reverse complement strand
CTCATCACGGGTCTGGGCTTCGCCATTCCATCGCGGGCTCGCCAGTCGGCACGGCAGAATCGAGTTCGTCATCCTACGGATTGCTCGTTCGCCTCGGGTTGCTGTCCACGCCGCCTCACGGCCAACGCAGTTACCTCCGGCTTCTGGCTGGTTGGTTCACCTCAGGTGGACTTGCACCTCCCTGACAAAACATGCTCACGGACGCACGATGGCCGGGACTAGCCCGGCCATGACGGTGAGAGGAATGGAACGCTACCGGATTACTCGGCCGCCTGCGCGGGCGCGTACTCGGCCGTGGCGGTGGCATAGGCCCAGTCGAGCCACGGCAACAGCGCGGCGACATTCGACGTCTCGATCGTCGCCCCGGTCCAGATGCGCAGGCCCGGCGGCGAATCCCGGTGCGCGGCAATATCGTAGGCCACACCTTCAGTTTCCAGCAGCGCGGCGATGCGCTTGGCGACCGCCCATTGCGCATCGCTTGGCAGCGCCGCCACCCACGGCGCGGTCAGCTTGAGACAGACCGAGGTGCACGACCGCGTCGGCGGATCCTCGGCCAGGAAGTCGATCCAGTCGGTGCGCGTAACCCAGGCGGCGATGGCGGCGAGGTTCGCCTCGCAGCGCGCAATCAGGCCGCGCAGGCCGCCGACGCTCTCGGCCCAACGCAGGCTGTCCAGCGCGTCCTCCACGCACAGCATCGACGGCGTGTTGATCGTCTCGCCTTTGAAGATGCCTTCGTTCAGCTTGCCCTTCGCGGTCAGGCGGAAAATCTTCGGCAGCGGCCAGGGCGGGGTGTAGGTCTCCAGCCGTTCCACGGCGCGCGGTGACAGGGCCAACATACCGTGTGCCGCCTCGCCGCCCAGCGCCTTCTGCCACGACCAGGTGACCACATCGAGCTTGTCCCACGCGAGGTCCATCGCGAAGGCCGCCGAGGTGGCGTCGCAGATCGTCAGCCCCGCGCGGTCGGCGGCGATCCAGTCGCCGTTCGGCACGCGCACGCCTGACGTGGTGCCGTTCCAGGTGAACACCACGTCGTGGTTGAAATCGATCGCGGAAAGATCTGGCAGCTTGCCGTACGGTGCATCGAGCAGCCGTGCATCCGGCAGCTTGAGCTGCCTGGCGATGTCGGTGGCCCAGCCGGCGCCGAAGCTCTCGAAGGCGACGACGTCGACGCCGCGCGCGCCGAGCAGCGACCACAGCGCCATCTCCACCGCGCCGGTGTCCGAGGCAGGCACGATGCCGAGCCGCCAATCGGCGGGGATGCCGAGCAGCGCGCGCGATCGGTCGATGACCTCCAGCAGGCGGGCCTTGGGTTGTTTCGCACGGTGACTGCGGCCGAGCAACGCACCGGCGAGCGCGTCCAGCGAGTAGCCGGGACGCTTGGCGCAGGGGCCGGAGGAGAAGTCGGGATTGGCCGGACGGACATCCGGACGCGTGGCGATCGCCATGGCTGGCTCTCCCTTTCAGAAGAGAAGCGCCCCGGTGGGGGGGCGTGACCCGGCGCGGGGTCTAGGCCAGGGGCGGAGTGGCGTCAATGCGGCGGGTTGGCGACGGGTTGGGCGGCAGGTTTGGCTGGGTGGTCGTAGCGTCGCGGCGAGGTCTCGTGGGGCGCGACCCCCTCCCCCCACCCTTGGTCCGCCTCGCGGCCCAAGCCCTCAAGGGGAGGGGGAGAACGCGTTCCGTCGGCTGGGATTATTCGGCACTGTGCGCGGCATGGGCTATATGTGCATTTCCATCTGATCCGCTTCAGGAACTATCCCATGCTCAGCTCGGCGTTGCGAAGCTGCCTGCTGCTGGCCGCGCTGCTTGGCGGACAGTCGGCGTATGCCCAGGCGCCGGCCGAGTCTGGCACGCCGCCGGCGCGACCCGCGGCGCCGACACCGCCGACGCCGAAGCTGCTGCCGGGGGACGTCACCACGCACCACACGCTCGAACTGCCCGGCCGCACGTTGCATTTCAGCGCCACCGCCGGGGCGATCCGGCTGGTCGACGACAAGGGCGCGCCGCGCGCCGATGTTGCCTTCATCGCCTATCAGCTCGACGGCGCCGAGCCGCGCAACCGCAAGGTGACCTTCGTGCTGAATGGCGGCCCGGGCTTTGCGTCGGGCTGGCTGCAGGTGGGCGCGGTGGGGCCGTGGCGGATCCCGCTGGGCGGCCCAATGGGGGACGGGGTGACCGCGCCATCGGCCTCGCCCGAGCCGCTGCCGAACGCCGAGACCTGGCTGGATTTCACCGACCTGGTGTTCATCGATCCGGTCGATACCGGCTATTCACGCGCGCTCACGACCAACGAGGACTCGCGCAACCGGCTGTTCTCGGTCGACGGCGACATTACCTATCTGGCCGAGGTGATCCGCCACTGGCTGGACCGGTTCGACCGCAACGTCTCGCCGAAATACGTGATGGGCGAGAGCTACGGCGGCTTCCGCGCACCGCGGCTGGCGCGCGAGCTGACCTCGGTGCAGGGCGTCGGCGTGTCCGGGCTGGTGCTGGTCTCGCCGGCGCTGGATATCGGCGGGCGGAGCATTGCATTCGACCCGTTCTATTTCGTCGACCGGCTGCCCTCGATGGCCGCGGCGGCGCGGGCGGCGCATGGGCCGGTGACCCGCGCGCAGCTTGCCGACGTGGAGCAGTATGCCGCGACCGACTTCCTGCTGGATGCCACGAAGGGCGAGCGTGACCCGGCGGCGATCGAGCGGCGCAGCGCGCGGGTGGCGGCGTTGATCGGGCTCGATCCGGTGCTGGTGCGGCGCTACCACGGCCTGATCAACACCGAGGTGTTCCTGCGCGAGCTGGATCGCGCGGCCGGCCGGGTCGGCAGCTTCTACGACCCGACGATCACCAGCGCCGATCCGTGGCCGCTGCGGACGATGAGCGACTATGCCGATCCGGTGCTGGAGGGGCTGAAGCCGCCGGTCGGCAGCGCCATGGTGGCGATCTACGAGACGCAACTGAACTGGCGGCCCGACTATGCCTATCGCCTGGAGAGCCCGACGGCGGGCCACCAATGGGACTGGGGGCACGGCATGATGAGTGCGCCGCAGTCGGTGGGCATGATGCGGACCGCGCTGGCGCTCGATCCGCATCTGCACGTGCTGATCGCGCACGGTCTGTTCGATCTCGTGACGCCGTATTTCCTGACGCAGTTGTTGCTGGATCAGATCCCGCAGGCGGGGCTGGGGGAGCGCGTGCGGCTGGTGACCTATCCGGCCGGACACATGTTCTACACGCAGGATGCCTCGCGCGCGGAGTTTCGCGAGGAGGGTCGGAAGCTGTTTGCCGGGGAGTAGGGGCTGCTGGTCAGCGCGACGACCCCGTGGGAGCAGGCGACCAGGCATCGCCTGGGGAAATGGCCCGACGTCGCCGCGATCGTCGATGATCTCGACGCGTTGCTGCGGCGCTCGCGCTTCGGGGTGCTGGCAATCACGCTGGCGCATGCGCGCTTGGCTGGCACGTTGGAGGGGCCGCACCGCGATCCGTTCGACCGGATGCTGATCGCCCAGTGCCGGCACGAGGCGCTGCCGATCGTTTCGGGCGATCCGGTGTTCGCGCAGTACGACATGCGGGTGATCTGGCGGGCGTGAGCGGCCTCTCAGTCCGGCTTCAGCACGTGGCGCAGCACGCCGGCGGGATTAGTCAGGAACGCGCGCGTCACGCGGACGTGCTCCCGGTCGTCCCAGGCGGCCTGGCGCAGCACGCCGCCCTCGGCCAGCAGGATCGTGGCACCTGGCAGCACCATCAGGGTCGGCGAGTGGGTGGCGATGATGAACTGGCAGCCCTGGCCGACACGATCGGCCAACAGGGCGATCAGCGCGAGCACGCGCGACGGCGACAGCGGGGTCTCGGGCTCGTCGAGGAAATAGAGGCCGTTCGGCACCAGCCTGGTGCGCAGCAGGGCCAGGAAGGTCTCGCCGTGCGAGCGCGCGTCGGGGTTGTCGCCGTAGCGCCGGATAAGTGCGGCGCGCTGCCCCGGGCCATCGCCACAGCTCGGTCGCGGCCGGAGCCCTCGGGCAGGTGGGCCAGCTCCTGCTCGATCGTGGCGAGATCTTCCATGTCTGCGGCGAGGCGGCCGGTGTAGCCGAACACGTCCTCGGCGCGCAGGAACAGCCGCGTGCGGGCGTGGCGGCGGCGGGCGAAGACGAAGCCGGCGGCGAAGTCGCGCGCCGCCTGAAGGCTGGGATCGCGCTTAAGGTCCCGGCTGCCGGCAGCGACAGCGTCCATGCCGGCAGCGATGCCCTCCAGCAGGGTGGACTTGCCGCTGCCATTCTCGCCGACCAGGAAGGTGACCGGGGTGGTGAAGGCGAGCTCGGCCAGGTCGCGGACGAGCGGCAGCGACCAGGGGAAGGCCGCCGGGTCGATCGCGGCGTCAGGGCGGCGGCGGAGGGACGATAGGAACATCATCGAGCGTCATGCCCGGCGCGGCGCCGCCTTAAGCAATTGGTAATCGCACCCATCGACACTGCATAGGCTATGCAGTTGAACGCCCGTGGCGCTGCGCGCCGTATCGTCCGCCGCCTGGGCACGCAGCTCGGGCAGCGAGCGGCATTGACCCGCGTCGGCGCCGGGCTGCTGGTCGCTGTTGTTCTGGCCATCGGCGTCACCGTCTGGGATCTGCGGCGAGCCACCCTGGCCGACGCGTTGGTCGGTACCGACAACCTGGCGATCGTGCTGGCGGCGCAAACCGGCCGCTCGGTGCAGGCGGTGGACATCGTGCTACGCGACATTCAGGAGCGGATCGCCAGCCTCGGCGTGGCCACGCCGGAGGCGTTCCGCCGCGTCCTGGGGACGCAGGAGATGCACGAATTCCTGCGCAGCCGGGCGGATCGCCTGCCGCAGGTCGACAACATTGCCTTGGTCGGCGCCGACGGTGCCCGGGTGAACTACTCGCTCGGCTGGCCGGCGCCGCCGACCGACATGTCCGACCGCGACTATGCGCGCCATTTCACGACGCAGGACGACCCTGGCTTGTTCGTCAGCGAGCCGGTGGTCAACCGGGCGACCTACGTGTGGTCGCTGTATCTGGTGCGGCGGGTGAACGGGGCGCACGGCGAGTTCCTCGGCATGGTGTTAGGCTCGGTCCCGCTCATGGTGTTCCATGAGCTCTACAACACGATCAACCTGCCGCCGAGCGAGTCGTTCATGCTGCTGCGGCGTGACGGTACCGTGCTGGCGCGCCATCCCGACCCCACCGATCGGGCCGGTGCGAAGATGCCCGCGGCCTCGGGATGGTATGCGCAGGTGGCGCATGGTGGTGGTTATTACGAATCGCCCGGCGTTTTCGATGCGGATACGCGGCTCGTCGCGGTGCGGCCGCTGACCGATTATCCGCTGGTGATGGATGTCGGCGTGTCGAAGATCGCGGCTCTGGCGAGCTGGCGGCGGGAGGCGACGCTGATCGGCCTCGGCACGGTCTGCGCGGCCGCCTGCCTGCTGCTGCTGCTGCGCGCGCTCGGCCGGCAGTTCCGGCAGTTGCAGGTGCAGCAGGCTTCGTTGGGCGCGCGCAACGCCGACCTGACGCGCAGTGCCAGTGCGCTGCAGGCGAGCGAGGCACGCCTGGTCGCCACCGCGGGCGAGCTGCAGGTCACGCTCGCATCGATGGATCAGGGCCTGGTGATGGTGGATGCCGGCGGCATTGTGGCGGTGTGCAATCGACGCGCAATCGAGCTGCTTGACCTGTCCGTCGACCAGATGGGGGTGCGCCCGAGCTTCGATGCCGTGGCGCCGCTGCGATTGCTGACCGATGGGGGCGACCGGCCCGGTGCAGCAACCGAGGACAGCACCTGCATCTCCGATGCGCCCAATGCGCCGCTTGCCCCCAATCCCTCGCACACCTACGAACGGGAACTGCCGAACGGGCGGACCGTCGAGGTGCACAGTGGGCCATTGGCCGGCGGCGGCGGCTGGATGGCCACCTTCGAGGATATCACGGCACGGCGACACGCCGAGCAGCAGGTCGTGTTCATGGCGCGGCACGACGCGCTGACCCAGCTGCCGAATCGGCTGGTGTTCCTGGAACGGATCGAAACCGCGGTGGCACATGCCAGCCGGGCGACCGCGGCCGCGGTGCTGTATCTCGATCTGGATCATTTCAAGAGCGTGAACGACACGCTGGGCCACCCGATCGGTGACCTTCTGCTGGGCATGGTGGCCGAGCGTCTGAGCACCTGCATCCGTCAACTGGATACCGTGGCGCGATTCGGCGGCGATGAATTCGCGGTGATCCAGGTCGGGCCGGAACGGGTTGAGGATGTCGCGACGCTGGCACAGCGCATCATCGACCTGCTGAGCAGGCCATATGAGGTCGGCGGTCATCACGTCGTCATCGGCGTCAGCCTTGGCATCGCCATGGCATGCGCCGACGGATCGGACCCCGACACGCTGCTGAAGCACGCCGACATCGCGTTGTATCGCGCCAAGGCGGAGGGACGTGGCGTGTATCGCTTCTTCGCGCCCGAAATGGACGCGCGGTTGCAGGAGCGGCGCAAGCTGGAGCTCGAGCTGCACGCCGCGCTGGCCAACGATGAGTTCGAGCTGTTCTACCAGCCGCAGGTGGACCTGGCGTCCGATCGGATCTGCGGCTTCGAGGCGCTGATGCGCTGGAACCATCCCACACGCGGTCTGGTGAACCCGTGCGAGTTCATTTGGCTGACCGAGGAAATGGGTCTGATCGTGCCGCTCGGCCGGTGGGCGCTGCAGCGGGCCTGCCGGGAGGCAATGAACTGGCCATACGACGTGCGGGTGGCGGTCAATCTTTCGCCGGTGCAATTCAACCGCCACGATCTGGTCCGCTATGTGACCGAGGCACTCGCCGAGTCCGGTTTGCCGGCGCAGCGGCTGGACCTGGAAATTACCGAATCGGTCCTGCTGCTGCATAATGCGGAGAATGTCGGTACTCTGCACGAGCTGCGCACGCTCGGCGTGGGGATCTCGATGGACGATTTCGGCACCGGCTATTCCTCGCTAAGTTATCTGCGCAGTTTTCCGTTCGACAAGATCAAGATCGACCAGTCGTTCATTCGCGATCTGCCGCATGACAAGGACGCGGCGGCGATCGTCCGGGCGATCACCGCGATGGGCAGTTCGCTGGGGATGGTGACGGTCGCCGAAGGTGTCGAGCGACCGGACCAGCTTGCGCGACTGCGCGACGAGGGGTGCGCCGAAGTGCAGGGCTACCTGTTCAGCGTTCCCCGGCCGGCGAGCGCGATCCCGGGGCTGCTCGAGCGCCTTAATCCCAGTGAGCCGCGGGCGGCGTGAGCCGGGCGCGATGCCCGCTCGATGCGCCGGGCGGTTTGCGCGTGGCGGCCGGGAGCCGGGTGACGGCGCGGGCGATGGAGATCGCTGGATGGACGCGCGGGGTCAGGCCGGCGGCGGCGCGGGGACAGCGGCGCCATCGAGGTTTGTTACCGGCGCCGCGTTGGTTTCCTGCAACAGCCTGATGTGGTTGGGCTGAGCGCGGATTTCGACGAGCCAGCGGTTGAGGTGCGGGAAGCCGGCCAGGTCGAAGCCGCCCTCATCGGCGACGTGGGTGTAGGCATACAGCGCGATGTCGGCGATCGAGTAGCAGCCTGGGCCGAACCAGGGGTGCGCGGCGAGGTGGGTGTTCATCACGCCGAGGGCGGCCATGCCGCGCTGATGGTTCCATGCGACCTGGGCCTCGCGTCCGTCGGTGGCGCGGGCGACGCGCAGGTAGCGGTTCACCGCGATGGCTGGCTCGTGGCTGTATTGCTCGAAGAACATCCAGCGCAGCACCTGGGCCTGATCCCAGCGGTCTTGCGGCCAGAAGGGTGTGCCGTTGGCGAGGTAGTGCAGGATCGCGCCGCTCTCGGACAGCATGCGGCCGTCGTCGAACACGACGGTGGGGACCTTGCCGATCGGGTTGATGGCGCGGAACTCCGGACGGGCGGTGTCGGCGGTGATCTGACTGACCTCGACGCGGCGGTGCGGGATGCCGAGCTGCGCGAGGAGCAGGCGGACTTTGTAGACGTTGCCGGAACGGAGGAAGCCGTAGAGGGTCAGCATGTTGAGCAGAACGTGGCGCTCCCTACCCCATGATGTCCTTCTGCCATCGCCTGACGACAGTGGAAAACGTCACATCCCGCCACACTTGCTGCCATTCCCGGTACACATGGACGCTGTCAGATTGAGGTTTCGGATCAGGCAGTGCATCCTCACGATCGCCGGTATGAGCGCGGCGTCTCCGACGACAACGCATTCTCCCTGATCAAGACTAGGTAGCACATCGGTGATGCTCCTGGCGTTGTTCGGAATCAGATTCGCTACATAGGCTTGGTCATTGCTGTTCGTCAGTCGGAGAGACAAGAAGTTGCTACACTGTGCAAAGATCGTCTCTGACACCTCAGATGGCCTCTGACTCACAATCATAAGGCTAAGACCATATTTTCTTCCTTCCTTAGCTATACGTTCGATCGACTTCCGAGAGGACCTGTAGGCAGCAACATCGCTCTGCGGGACATAATTATGGGCCTCTTCGCACACGATCATCACGGGCACGTCGTTAAGGCCATTTTCGGCGTGGCGCACTTTTGAATAGTGGAAACAGAAATCAAAAACAAGGCGCGAAACTAGGCTTACCACGATACTCATGACCTCAAATGGGATCCCGCTTAAGTCAATTATAGTCACGTTTGATTTGTTGAGGTATCCGAGAAATTGCTTCACAATTTCCTCGAAATCCAACGTGCCGTATGGCTTACCGTCCGGTTTGGTCGCGCGCAAAAGAAACCCCAACCTTTTGTCGGAAAGTGTCGTTTGCAGCCTCGACGCAAATCTGTTGAACTCGCCGTAGAATGGACCATTGCTGGCCTTGGCATCTTTCGCCTGGGAGGATGGGAAGAAATCGTGCACCTTGTCGAAGTAGTAATCCTCGCGCGTTTTAATCAGCGTCTTGTCGGATAGCTTGGGGACGTTCTCACCTGGCTCCTTTCCTATTACTTCTTTGTTTACGTTCTCGATATAGCGCTGTACCTCTTCGATCGAAAAGTACACCGGGCAGTCGTACGTCATGTCACGCACGGATTGATTGTGCTTCTCCTTGTTGGCGATCACGGCGTGCTTAAACTGCGAAACTTGGTTGTAGGAATTCTGCTCGTTGCTCTCTATAAAGAGGCTCTCCAGTTCCTCAGCGTTCATAAGCCAGTATGGCAGGGCAAGCGTATCGACGTCGAGCACGTTGAGGGTAAAGGCTTGATCCTCCTTCAACGTGAATGCGCGACGGTACTCAGCATGGATGTCAAAAATTACGATATGCGAATTCCTCTGCGCCTTAATGTTCCTGTTGATGCCGCTGTCTATCCCGACGATGTCTTGCAAAATCCGCGCTACGGTGGATGACTTTCCAGAACCCGTTGAGCCAACGATTGCTATGTGCTTACCGAAGAAACCGTCACCGTCGATCATAAGGTCAATCTGCTTGTTCATCGACAGCAGGGCCAGCGCATAGTTGAATCGCGCATCGGCCTTAAAGACCAGATCTAGGGTTTCCCGCGCGACAGGAAAAACTGGTTCTGTCGGAACCGGAAGCAGGGTACTCCCGCGCGAAAACGCTGTGCCATTGACAAGCGTTCCAACCGGCTGGCACTCAATGTCAAACGTCCAGGCCAGCTTCCCGTCCACTGGGGCGCTGGAACCCTTCACATTGCGGATAACGGCAATGACGAAATCGGTATTGCCTTCGGCGATCTTGAGATACCGGCCGACTTGCAGGTTGGCCTTCTGGCCCTCGAACGTCTCCAGCCCGTCGATGCGCGCCATGATCGTATCAGCTGAGCTGGCGGTGACGATTCCGATATGCTTGCTACTCGTAGGCATCGCTCACTCCCAAGACGTATTTTACCTGCGCGAGGGTCGCCGTAGACAGACGCTCCTCGTTCACGTCCGTCAGATCAAGCTCAGGATATACCTTTGTACTGATCACAAACAGATCGTCACACTTCGGCGTGCTGAGTGCCTTCGGGTCGGTTGCATATTTCAAAAGCCGAATAGAGAACTCTCGTGCTGGGCGGTCCCTAGCGGGCGATACAAAGGGCACACGCGCGAAGTGTGTGACGTCAAACTTTGATCCGATAAAGCCGTCGGCGAACCTGATCCCTTTCTCGTGGATTCTCTGGCGGATCTCGTTGAAGAGCGGCTCGTCACAGTCCAAACAGAACATGGGCGGTTCCGTGTGAGCCGCCTTGAAGTGGTACTTCGCCAGATAATCCGACATGAAGACGACAACGCCTTCCTTGAGATCGCTCGCTGCGGTTTCAGAAATCAGGAATGAACGTCTCCTGACGTTCCGTGCGAGGTTCTGCTTGAGTTGTAATCTGCGCGCGTGCAGAATGTCCTTGGCCGTCCGGAGTGCGAGAGTCCATCTAGATATCGTGGTAGTCTTTAAGGCATGGAGCCGACCCAGAAGCTCTGCCCTGACAACCCGTCGATCTGCAGGATCGTGCCTTGTGCACAATTCTGCGATGATGTGAAACGCGTTTGGGTAGATGAGCGTCGGCACGTCATCCAGTAAAAACCCGCACGCAGTCAACTTCGCCTCTATCCTGGCAATGAGTTGCTCCATAGACGGACCAAATTCGAACGTGAATCGGGCCAAAAATTTCGCGATGTCAACCTTTCCTCGTAGGCGCTCAGTATAACTCACGAGTTCTCTGCTCGTAGTTGCGAATATTTCCTCAATTTGCTCTGCTGTCAGTGGATAATTGCCGTCCCAGATTTTGGGTGGAAAATGCGCAAACAGTCGATATTCGATATTTTCTTCGGAATTACTGTGAAAATGGTCGAGCATCTGCAATATTGGCTTGTAGACAAGACTTAATACAAATGTCTCCTGTGTCTCGTGATATTTGCACTGGATCGCTTTGGTAACCATAGGCTCGTGAATGTCGATGTCCTCTATAACGCCTTCGGCGACAACCCAAGCATCCTCGGCACTGTCAAGGATTGCGAGAAGGGTCTTGTTGAACTGGTATATGAATCCCTGAATCGCATAGTCTGCTGCGCGGGTTGTGGTTGGCCCAGGTCGAACGGCTTTGGCCCGCGCACTCTTCTTGCCGGGAATGGCCGGAAGTGCCGGAAAATCTGTGTCGTTCCCATCTTTCATAAGCCGTGCCTGACGCTGAACGAATCGCTTACCTCGCGGGAGGTCTAGCAGAAGAATGTACCGTCCCTCCCACAAAAGAAAGTGGGACGCCGACTAAACCCTTGTCGTCCTCTCCGCGCCGGGGCTGAGTTGCTCGAGCCGGTGATTGCCGGGCCGAGAGTCTGTCTTCGGGCAGGAGGGTCCGGTCACGAAACCCAGACATCACTCCACGCAACGTCGCGCGGATTGGCGGGTGCGGACGGCACACCCTCACCCGCCACGCTTCGCGTGTCGACCTCTCCCAATAGGCGGGAGAGGTGAAGACGGCACCCCCCTACCGGACGGTCGCCACCCGCAGCGCGTTGGTCGACCCGGCCTGGCCGAACGGCACGCCGGCGGTGACGACGATCTCCGCCCCATGCTTGGCGAAGCCCTCGGTGTGGGCCACACGGGTCGCCCGCGTCACCGCCTCGCTCAGCGAGTGCGCGTCCGGCGTCACCACCGCGTGCACGCCCCAGACGACTGCCATCCGGCGGGCGGTGTCCAGGTTCGGGGTCAGGCCGATGATCGGCGCCTCCGGCCGCTCGCGCGCCACCCGCACCGCGGTGGAGCCGGACGCGGTGAAGGCGACGATCGCCGCGGCGCCGATGGTGTGGCTGATCTGCCGCGCGGCGGCGGCGATTGCGTCGGAGGTAGCGTGCTCCGGGTCGGGGCGGGAGGCGTCGATGCCGGCGCGCCAGCCCGGGTCCTGCTCCACGCGGGCGACGATGCGGTCCATCATGTTCACCGCCTCGAACGGGTACTGGCCGGCGGCGGTCTCGGCCGACAGCATCACGCAATCGGCGCCGTCGTACACCGCGGTGGCCACGTCGGAGGCCTCGGCGCGCGTCGGCGCCGGCGCGGAGATCATGCTCTCCAGCATCTGCGTCGCGACGACGACCGGCTTGCCCAGGGCGCGACAGGCGCGGACGATGCGCTTCTGCGCCAGCGGCACCTCCTCGGGCGGCAGCTCCACGCCCAGATCGCCGCGCGCGACCATGGCGGCGTCGGTCAGCCGCAGGATCGCGTCGAGGTTGTCCAGCGCCTGGGGCTTTTCCAGCTTGACCATGACCCAGGCGCGGCCGGCGACCAGCTCCTTGGCCTCGGCCACGTCCTCCGGGCGCTGCACGAAGGACAGGCCGATGAAGTTGGCGCCGTGCTCCACGGCGAATGCAAGGTCGTCGCGGTCCTTGACGGTCAGCGCGGGGATCGGCAGCACGATGTCGGGCACGTTGACGCCCTTGCGGTCGGACAGCGGGCCACCGACGACGACCTCGGTCTCCAGCCCGTCGGCGCGCTTGCGGGTGACGCGCAGGCGGAGCTTGCCGTCGTCGAGCAGCAGGGTGGCGCCAATGCCGGCGGCCTCGATGATCTCGGGATGCGGCAGGTTGACCCGCTCGGCGCTGCCCGGGGTGGGGTTCAGGTCGAGCAGGAAGGCCTGGCCGGTCTGCAGAAACACCCGCCCGCCCGAGAACTGGCCGACGCGCAGCTTGGGGCCCTGCACGTCGGCCAGGATGCCGATCGGGCGGTCGACCTTCTCCTCCAGCTCGCGGATCATGGCGAAGCGGGCGGCGTGGTCCTCGTGCGTGCCGTGGCTGAAGTTGAGGCGGAAGATGTCGGCGCCGGCCTGGAACAGCCGCGCCAGGATCTCCGGCGTGGAGCTGGCGGGGCCGAGCGTGGCGATGATCTTGGTGCGCCGGCGGCGGCGGATCTTGGGGCGGCTGTTGGGCATGGGGGGTGCCTCGGACGATCAGGGAAGGGCGTCATACCAGCCGCCCGCGGGTTTGACACTTCGCTGGGTCGGGCGGCTGGTATGACCGCTGGGCGATCGGGTGAGCGAAGCAAGGCCAGG
>PLXO01000135.1 GCA_003151425.1 Acetobacteraceae bacterium | reverse complement strand
CGGTAGTCTTTGGGCATTGCCTTAGTGGGGGTCCAGGGGGCAAGGCCCCCTGGCGGGTTTCAGGGCGGAGCCCTGACCTTGCTTCGGTTCGCCCGATTGCCCGCGCGGCCAGAGATTATCCCCTGGACTCCGTCAGGGCCATCCTATACACGCCCGCCCTCTATCGGAACGCGGGAGACGCCCCGCCGCCGGCCAGGCGGTGGGCGTCGCATGCACCGCGGTCCCTCGGCGCACGAACAGGACCAGGGATCATGGCGAAGAAGATCGTCGGCTACATCAAGCTGCAGATTCCGGCCGGCAAGGCCAACCCCTCCCCGCCCGTCGGCCCGGCGCTCGGCCAGCGCGGCCTGAACATCATGGCCTTCTGCAAGGAATTCAACGCGGTCACCCAGAACATGGAGCCCGGCATGCCGGTTCCCGTGGTGATCACCGCGTTCGGCGACCGCAGCTTCACCTTCATCACCAAGACGCCGCCCAACACCTATTTCCTCAAGAAGGCGGCGGGGATCGACAAGGGCATCACCGCGCCCGGCAAGGGCGCGACCGTCGGCAAGGTGACGACAAGCCAACTGCGCGAGATCGCGGCGGTGAAGATGAAGGACATGAACGCCAACGACGTCGAGGGTGCGGTGCGCATGCTGGCGGGCTCGGCCCGCTCCATGGGCCTCACCGTGGTGGAGGGCTGACGCATGGCCAAGAACAAGCGCCTCGCTTCGGCCCAGAAGGCGATCGACAGCACCAAGGCCTATCCGCTGGAAGCCGCGGTCAAGCTGATCAAGCAGACCTCGAAGGCGAAATTCGACGAAACGGTCGAGATGTCGATGAACCTCGGCATCGACCCGCGCCACGCCGACCAGATGGTGCGCGGCCTGACCAGCCTGCCGAACGGCACCGGCAAGACGGTGCGCGTCGGCGTGTTCGCCCGCGGCCCCAAGGCCGAGGAGGCCGAGGCAGCCGGCGCCGACGTGGTGGGCGCCGAGGACCTTGCCGAGAAGATCCAGGCGGGCGAGATCAATTTCGACCGCTGCATCGCGACCCCCGACATGATGGGCGTGGTCGGCCGGCTGGGGAAGATCCTCGGCCCGCGCGGGCTGATGCCGAACCCCCGCCTCGGCACCGTGACCATGGACGTGAAGGGCGCGGTCAGCGCCGCCAAGGGCGGCCAGGTGGAGTTCCGCGCCGAGAAAGCGGGTATTGTCCACGCCGGCATCGGCAAGGTCAGCTTCGACGAGGCCAAGCTGATCGAGAACGCCAAGGCGCTGGCCGACGCGATCCAGAAGGCCAAACCGGCCGGCGCCAAGGGCACCTATCTGAAGCGGGCGTCGCTCAGCTCGACGATGGGCCCGGGCATCCGGGTCGACGTCAGCACGCTGGGAGGCTGACCACAACGAGATACGCCTACGCCGGCCAACGCCGGAGCAGGTGGACAGGGGGCGCGCAGGCGTTCCCCGACCTGTCCGAGACCACACGTGATCGCCCGGATTCCAATCCGGACGCATCTTAAGGGGCCGCGAGGCCCGCGCGTGGGAGACGGGGAAGCCAGAGGCTTTGGCGCCCGGGAGCATCCCCGGGCCTGCCCCGAACTTGATCCGGGGGTCTAGGCATTTGGCGGTTCCGGCTGGGGATCCTCTTGGTCCCGAAGGACAGGCGAACCGGACCGTACCCGGTCCTGCCCGCGGGCTTGACCCGGGGGTCGCCTGGTACAGTCCATGGGCAACCCGGCCCGGCGCGGTCCACACGCGTCTGGCCACTGGTGGCGCGGCGCCAAGACGCGCGGTGCCGCCATCAACGGAGACGAGACTTGGACCGTACGGAAAAGCGGGAGTTCGTCGCCGGGCTCGCCGCCGCGCTGGCGGATGTCTCAATGGTCGTGGTCACCCGGAATCAGGGGCTGACCGTGGCCGAGGCGACCGTTCTGCGCCGGCGCATGCGAGACGCGGGCGCGACCTTCAAGATCGCGAAGAACAGTCTGACCCACCTCGCCCTGGAAGGGACAAGGTTCGACGCCCTCAAGCCCCTGCTGAAGGGACCGACCGCGCTCGCGTGGTCGAAGGACCCGGTGGCGGTGGCGAAGGCGGCCGTCGACTACGCCAAGACCAACGAGAAGCTGGTGCTGGTCGGCGGTGCGCTCGGAACCCGGACGCTGGACGTCGCCGGGATCAAGGCGCTCGCCGAACTACCGAGCCTGGAGAGGCTGCGCGCCGGATTGCTGGGGATGCTGAACACCCCGGCCACCCGCCTCGCCGGCGTGCTGCAGGCCCCGGCCGGCCAGCTCGCGCGGGTCTTCGGCGCCTATGCCAAACGGGATGAGGCGGCCGAGGCGATGCCCGAAGCGGCCTGAGCGATCACCCTCGCACATGCCTGAACAGCGTACTGCACAGCCGGGCGGTAATTCCGGCTTGCAAGGAACCAACCAAAGTCTAGATTAAGGGACATACGAACATGGCTGACCTACACAAGCTGGTGGACGAGCTGTCCGGCCTCACCGTCATCGAGGCCGCGGAGCTCTCAAAACTGCTGGAAGAGAAGTGGGGTGTCTCCGCTGCCGCGCCCGCGGCTGCGGCTGCCGCCGCGCCCACGGCTGCCGCTGCGGCTGCCCCGGTCGAGGAACAGACGGAGTTTACCGTCATCCTGGCCAAGACCGGCGAGAAGAAGATCAACGTGATCAAGGAGGTACGCACGATCACCGGACTTGGCCTGAAGGAAGCCAAGGACCTGGTCGAGGGCGCGCCGAAGCCCGTCAAGGAGGGCGTGAACAAGGACGAGGCCGCGAAAATCCGCAAGATGCTGGAGGACGCTGGCGCCTCGGTCGAGGTCAAGTAACGACGCGGATCAACCACATCCCGGGCGCGTGCTCCCGCCGGATCGCGCGCCCGGCACGGATGTCAGGTCCCACTGGGGCGGGCGAGAATCGACTGATTCTCGCCCGCGTAGCCGTTTTCGGTGGCCAGACCGGGTCGCGAGACCAGTGCGGCCCCGGGGTCGGCGGACGGACCGGGCGGCGAGACCTGGGGGGTCCCGGTTCGGCCGCCGGACGGGTGGCGAGACCGGGTCGGCGGCCAGGATCGCGGCCAGGTGTCGCGGCCAGACCGGGGGGCGGCCAGTGAGGGCGGCGGCAAGACCGGGCGGCGGGGACGGCGGCGAGAATACAGTGTGCGGACGTGCGCTTCCGGTGCGCGTTTGACCACAGGACTGCCCGGGCGGCCGGGGATGCGTCGGGGCCCCAGACTTGCATACCAAGTACGAACGTGACGGCAGGGTGTCAGGACAGTCGATGAACGCGATTTCCAAATCGTTTACCGCGCACAGGCGCATTCGCCGCAGCTTCGGGCGCATCCCCGAGGTCACGCCGATGCCGAACCTTATCGACGTGCAGCGCGCCAGCTACGAAGCGTTCCTGCAAATGAACGTCGCTCCCGACAGCCGGTTGCATGCCGGGTTGCAGGAAGTGTTCAAGTCGGTCTTCCCGATCGACGACTTCGCTGGCCGCGGCCGCCTCGAATTCGTCTCCTTCGAGCTCGAGGAGCCGAAATACGACGTCGAGGAATGCATCCAGCGCGGCATGACCTATGCCGCGCCGCTGAAGGTCATTCTGCGCCTGATCGTCTGGGACGTCGACGAGGACACCGGCGCCCGCTCGATCCGCGACATCAAGGAGCAGCCCGTCTACATGGGCGACATGCCCCTGATGACGGACAACGGCACGTTCATCATCAACGGCACTGAACGCGTCATCGTCAGCCAGATGCACCGTTCGCCCGGCGTGTTCTTCGACCACGACAAGGGCAAGACCCACTCGTCGGGCAAATACCTGTTCGCCGCTCGCGTGATCCCCTATCGCGGCTCGTGGCTGGATTTCGAGTTCGACAGCAAGGACCTGGTCTACGTCCGTATCGACCGCAAGCGGAAGCTGCCGGTCACCACGCTGCTTTACGCGCTTGACGGCGTCGCGACCGAGGCCCTGCGCGCCGCGCGCCAGGCGAAAAGCGAACCGCTCGAGCTGCACGAGCTCCGCGGCATGGACCCCGAGGAAATCCTCGCCCGGTTCTACACCCAGGTGGTGTTCGACCGCACTGCGAAGGGCTGGGCCCGCCCGTTCAACCCGGACGCGTTCCGCGGCGTGAAGCTGCTGGAGGCGCTGGTCGACGCCGAGTCCGGCGAGGTTGTGGCCGACGCGGAAGCAAAACTCACCGCGCGCCAGGCCCGCAAGATCGCCGAGAAGACCAAGGACGTGCTGGTCGGCCGCACCGAACTGCTCGGCCGCTGCGTCGCCGAGGACATTGTCAACGTGGAAACCGGCGAGATCTTCGCCGAGGCCGGCGAGGAGCTGACCGAGCCGAAGCTCACGGCGATCGAGGATGCCGGCTTCACCAAGCTGCCGACGCTGGCGATCGACCAGCAGAACGGCCCGTGGATGCGCAACACGCTGGCGGTCGACAAGAACACCGACCGCGACAGCGCGCTGGTCGACATCTACCGCGTGATGCGTCCGGGCGAGCCGCCGACGCCGGAGACCGCCGAGGCGCTGTTCCGCGGCCTGTTCTTCGACGGCGACCGCTACGACCTGTCCGCGGTCGGCCGGGTCAAGATGAACATGCGCCTCGGCATCACGTCCGACGAGGTGGCCGACACCGTGCGCATCCTGCGCAAGGAGGACATCCTGCGCACGGTCAAGACCCTGTGCGACCTGAAGGACGGCCGCGGCCAGATCGACGACATCGACAACCTCGGCAACCGGCGTGTTCGTTCCGTCGGCGAGCTGATGGAGAACCAGTACCGCATCGGCCTGCTGCGGATGGAGCGCGCCATTCGCGAACGCATGGGCTCGGTCGACATCGACACGGTGATGCCGCACGACCTGATCAANNAGCCAGTTCATGGACCAGACCAACCCGCTGAGCGAGGTCACCCACAAGCGGCGTCTGTCGGCGCTTGGCCCGGGTGGCCTGACGCGCGAGCGCGCCGGCTTCGAGGTGCGCGACGTGCACCCGACGCATTACGGCCGCATCTGNNACCTACGCCAAGGTGAACAAGTACGGCTTCATCGAGACGCCGTACATGCTGGTGAAGGACGGCCAGGTGCAGCGCGAGCCGCGCTACCTGTCGGCGATGGAGGAGGAAAAGCTCGTCGTCGCCCAGGCCGACGCGCCGATGGACGCCGACGGGCGCTTCACCCAGGACCTCGTCTCGGTGCGCCGGCAGGGCGATTTCCGGCTGGTCAAGCCGAACGACGTCACCGCGATCGACGTCTCGCCGAAGCAGCTCGTTTCGGTGGCGGCGGCGCTCATTCCGTTCCTGGAGAACGACGACGCCAACCGCGCGCTGATGGGCACCAACATGCAGCGCCAGGCGGTGCCGCTGGTGCGCGCCCAGGCGCCGATCGTCG
>PLXO01000007.1 GCA_003151425.1 Acetobacteraceae bacterium | reverse complement strand
GGTTTCAGGGCAGAGCCCTGACCTTGCTTCCTTTGGGCGGGCGTTTGGCAAAGGGCACGCACAGCAACGCGGCGCCCGTCAGGACTGCGACCATCAGCCATGCGTCGTTGATGGCCTGGGTCATCGCGGCGTCGACGATCAGCGGCTCCAGCAGTTCTTTGGTGCCGGCATTCAGCGGCTGTGCCCAACTTGCGGCGAAGATGTCGAGCGGGAGGCCGACGAATTTGGCGGTTGCCATGTCGCCGGTTTGCAACCTGTGGGTGATCTCTGTCCCGTACAGGGGCGCTCGGCTGTAGATGATGGTATCGATCAGGGCGAGACCGATGGCGCCGCCGAGATTGCGCATGAGGTTGAACAGGCCGCTTGCGTCTGGGACGCGGATTTTGTCCAGCGTGCCGAGGGCCAGGCGCGTTGGCGGCAGGAGACAGAACATGATTGCGAGGCCGCGGATGATTTGTGGCCAGAACATTCCGTCGTAGTCGGTTCGTCGGGTCTGCCACGTGCTGAGGCCGAGCCCGACGGCGAACACGGCGAAGCCGGCTGCGGTCAGCAGACGTGCATCGAGGCGGCGTTCGAGCGCAACGGCGAGTGGCGCCATTGCGAGCTGTGCGACGCCCGTGACCAGCATTGTTTCGCCGATCTCCAGCGCGTCGTGGTGTCTCACGAACGCGAGAAAAACCGGCATGAGATAGACTGAGCCGAACAGGCCGATTCCCAGCACGAAACTCAGGATGCAGCCGACGGTGAAACTTCGGTCGGCAAAATTGCGCAGATCGACGATCGGGTGGATGGCGCGGAGTGTGCGCCGGACAAAGCCGGCCAGGGTGGCGATGCTGAGGACCAGCAGCCCTGCCACCAGGCTGGATGTCCAGCCGCGCTGTGGCGCTTCCTTGAGCGCGACTTCCAGCGTTGCCAGCGCGACCGCCATCATGACCAGCGCGGGGATGTCGAGGCTGCGGGCTTCGCGCAGGCGCATCGGTGTCTTTGGCAGCAGAAGCCCGGCGATGGTGGCGGAGACGATGCCGGGGATGATGTTGATCAGGAACAACGAGTGCCAGGAATAGGTCTCGGTGATCCAACCGCCAACGATCGGTCCAACGGTTGGCGCGAGCACGGCCAGCACGCCGGCGAGCGTGGTGGCGATGCCCTGGCGCGTTGTCGGGAACAGCAGGAAGACTGCCGAGAAGACTGCGGGGATCAGGGTGCCCCCGGAAAATCCCTGCAATACCCGCCAGGCGATCAGCGCAGCGAAGCTGGCACTTGCGGCGCAGCCAAGTGACGCCAGGGTGAAGATGCTGATGGCAAGGACGAACAGCCAGCGCATGCTGAGGGTGCGGGTGAGGATGCCGGTCAGCGGGATCGCGATCACCTCGGCGATGAGGTAGGCGGTTTGCACCCAGCTCATCTGATCGGGCAGGATGTTCAGCGCGCTCTGGATTGTCGGCAGCGACGTGGCCACGACCTGCACGTCGAGGATTGCCATGAACATGCCGAGACACATCGTGGCGAAGCCGATCCAGGTGCCGGTCATTGCGGTCCCGGTTAGCATCGATTGTGAGGCAGACGGCTCATGCCAACGGCCATAAAGCATGACCGGCGGTATGCGTCGTTGTTTGGCGCGCCGCCGCCGTTGCCTCCCTGGGCAACCCGGCGCGCGATACCAGCGGCCCGAATGATGCAAGAGTCATTTCGGGCCTCTGACATCAGGGGCAGCGATCGTTACGTTGGCCCGACGACGGAAATGATGCTCAGGCGAAATCACGCAGCTCCACCAGCGACGCATTCTCCGCCCGGACGCGAATCGTCAGAACCGCGAGATTAGCGGCCGAGAACGCCAGCGCATACCACTTCAGGCCAAGACAGAGTGGCAATGCGGCGATTTCGCCGATGACGACGAGGTAGTTCGGATGCGACAGAAACCGGTAGGGACCGCTTGTTACCAGAGGCGCGCTGGGCAAAACGATAATGCGGGTGGTCCAGCGGCGTCCGAGCGTCGTCAGAATCCAGACGCGCAGACCCTGCAGCAGCAGAAATATCACCAGCCAGGTCTGCTTGATCGGATGCACCCAGCCGAATGCCCACAGGCCGGCAAGCCAGAAGGCATGCAGCAGAACGATGAGTGGATAGTGCCCGGGTGCAACTTCGTGGGCCCCCTGTGCCAGCAGTGCAGCGGTATTGCGCCGGGCGAGCCAAAGTTCGGCCAACCGTTCCGCCGTAACGAACGCCAGCAGGAGAACGGCTGGCGTCACACGTTGCGCTGCAGGGAAACGCAGCTCGCGGTGAAGCCTGGCCCCATCGCGGTCAGCAGCGTGCGCGGCGCCAATCCGTCCCGGATGACGCGCTCCAGCACGAATAGCGCCGTCGGCGCCGACATGTTGCCGTATTCAGCCAGCACGGCGCGTTCGTGGATCAACGATCCTTGGCCGAGCGAAAACGCCTGCTCCAACGCGTTGACCACCTTGGTGCCGCCCGGATGGAACGCAAACCGATCGATATCGCTCAGCCCCAATCCGGCCCGGTCGAGGATGCCGGCGACGGCGGGCGCCATGTTCGCCTCGGCGAACGGTGGGATGTCCCGGTCGAATATCACGCCGAAGCCTTGCGGATCGATCGCCCAGCCCATGATCTCGAGCGTGTCGGGCCAGGTGTGCTGGCCGCTCATTTCGATTGTGGCAATGCCGGCCTCGCCGGATTGCAGCACGCAGGCGGCGGCACCATCGCCGAACAGCGCGGTGGCGACGATGTTCGCCTTGGTGAGTTTGTCGAGCCGGAATGCCAGCGAGCAGACCTCGATCGCCACCAGCAACACTACACTGCCCGGACGGGACTGTGCCAGACGCGACGCGATCGACAGGCCGCTGACGCCGCCGGCGCAGCCAAGACCGAACACCGGCACACGCTCGATGTCAGGGCGAAAGCCCATGCGCCCGGCGACATGCGCTTCAAGACTCGGGGTGGCGATGCCCGTCGATGAGATCGTAACCACCGTATCCACGTCCACGGCGGTGAGGCCGGCGGCGTCAAGCGCCCTTGTCGCCGCGTCGATGAACAGCCGCGCGCCACCGTCGAGATAGGCTTCGCTCCGCTCGGGCCAGCCGAGGGGTTCGAAATACCAGTCCAGCGGCCGGACCGTGTAGCGCCGGATTATGCCCGAGGTCTCGAACACCCGCGCCAACCGCTCGTATTCGTGGAACCGCGTGGCAAAGCCCCGGTGTGCCGCCGCGGCGGCATGCCGCTGCTCGATGCAGTGGGGCGGAACGGCGGACGCGACGGACAACAGTTTGACGGACGGCGGCATCGATACTCCTGAATGGCTACAGCTTTCGCATTGCCGGCATGGCGCGAGCAATGCGGCGAACCTTCGCTTCGTTATGACGGTTGTGTGATGTGCGCGGCCCCTTGCGGGCGCGTTCGATCGGCATGGAGTCGCAGTGTCGCGCTTACCTTACACCGCAAGTCTCCCGTAGATCGTGTGCATGTGGCGGCCTCTCCACTTGTTGATGCTCTTCCGAGAGATCCGACCTATCGTGGCCGCGAGAAGGGGCGGAAGTTTGTTCCGTGCCTATCCGGTTAAGACAGACATCCACTACATATAGAGCGGCCAGACACCTCATTTGGCGTCAGCAATGCGCCATAAGCTGACATACTCCCGTTCTTGCAGATCAATTGGGTCACCCGTGTTTGTCGGGCGCATGTTTTGGCTGCACTGACCAGGCCGCTGGCTTGTCGTCCTTGTCGGCTTCGGCCGCCGCCGTCGCCTGCACCTTGTCGGGCGTGTGATGGGCGGGCGCGTAGATAGCATAGACCTGCATTGGCGTCGGGCCGATATTGGTGATGTTGTGCCAGGTCACCGCCGGAACGAGGACACACCAGCCGTTTGACACTTCCTTTTCAAAAGTCAGTTTATCCTTCGCGGGTC
>PLXO01000287.1 GCA_003151425.1 Acetobacteraceae bacterium | reverse complement strand
CCTCATCGACACCGGCTCGCGCATGGACGACGTGATCTTCGAGGAATTCAAGGTCACGGGCAATTCGGAAATCATCCTGGATCGCAAGTTGTCCGACAAGCGCAGCTTCCCGGCGATCGACATCACCAAGTCGGGCACCCGCAAGGAAGAGCTGCTGGTCGAGAAGGGCACGCTGTCGAAGATGTGGGTGCTGCGGCGCATCCTGAACCCGATGGGCACCGTGGATGCGATGGAGTTCCTGCTGGACAAGCTGAAATACAGCAAGACCAACAACGATTTCTTCGACGCGATGAACACCTAGGACGCGACCTCGTCCTCACCGATTCGTTATCCTGGCGATCGCCGGGGACGCTTGGTGTTACGTAACCGACCATCTTACAGTTCCTCGCGCGTGCATGACACGTGAATGCAATGCGGGCGGCGGCCGGCGCGGCTCGCGGGGTCCCGCCACCGCTAGGCAGTCGGGAGGAATTGACGATGACGGGGCCTGGGCTGACGAAACTGATTTCATATGCAATGGTCGTTGCGGCCGGACTGGCGAGTGCGTCGCTGGTGGGAGTGGCAGTCGCGGCAAATGGCGGGTACGATGGCAACTATCACGGCGACGTCACGGTCACCCGCGGCGATCAGGGAATCTGTGGGAAGCTCAGTTACCAAGTGACATACACGGTCGTGAACGGGCATTTCGACATGGTCTACGACCCGGCGCACCACGTTGGGGTCAATCTTGAGGTCCAACCGGATGGCTCATTCAGCGGCAGCCAGATTTACATGGCCACCGGCGGGCGCTCGACGACGCAGTTGAAAGCCTCGGGACGCATTGCCGGCAACGTGCTTGAAGCTGACATCGAAGGGTTGGCGTGCGCGCGCCACTACACCTGACGAAGACGAGCTGATCCGAGCGGCGCTTATACCCGCTGGCCCCCATCGATGTGGATCTCCGACCCCGAAATATAACTCGCGGTCTGCGAGCACAGGAACAGCAGCAGGTCCGCGACCTCCTTGGGCTTGCCCAGCCTATGCAGCGGGATGTCGCGATCGACGATCGCCTCCGTTCCCGGCGACAGGATGCCGGTGTCGATCTCGCCCGGCGACACCGCGTTCACACGCACGCCGACGCGGCCGAAATCCGCCGCCAGCTCGCGCGTCAGCGCCCACAGGGCCGCCTTCGACGTCGCATACGCGGCCGAGGCGTACGGGTGCACCCGCGATCCCACGATCGAGCTCATGTTCACCACGGTGCCGCGCGCGACCTCCAGCGGCGCGCGCAGCCCCTGCACCAGCGCGAGGCAGGAGAAGAAATTCACGTTGAAGATGTGCAACCAGTCGGCGTAGCCCATCTCCAGCGCGCCGATCTTCCCGCCGTCCGGCCATTTCGGCGAGACCGCGGCGTTGTTGATCAGCGCGTCCAGCCGCTCGCCCACAATATCGCGCAGCCGCGGCATTTCGGCCTGCACCAGGGCCATGTCGGCCAGATCGAGCTGGATGTGGTTCTTCGCCCCGCCCTCCCACGGGCAGCGCGGATCGAACGGCTGACGCGAAATCGTCAGCACCCGCCATCCATTGTCGCTGAACGTTTTCACTGTGGCATGACCGATGCCGCGACTGGCCCCGGTCAGCAGAAGGACGCGTTGCCGCTCGGCCATCTGGTTTGCTCTCTCCATTCGAAAAGCCCTCGCTCGCAAGCCCCGGGGTCAAAATCCCAAGGTTTATGAAACTGGCTCACAGACCCCACGGTTCAAAATACGCATATCGCAGGCTCCAGGGTTCAAAACCCCGGAAATCAAAACCCCTGACGGGCGATGTCCATCGCGAAATAGGTCAGGATCAGATCGGCCCCTGCGCGCTTGAACGCGCCGAGCGATTCGCGCACCACCCGCGCCTCGTCGATCGCGCCGGCCTGCGCGGCAAACTTGATCATCGCGTATTCGCCGCTGACTTGATACGCGGCGATCGGCAGCAGCGTCTGCTGGCGCACCCGGGCCAGCACGTCCAGATACGGCATGCCCGGCTTCACCATCAGGATGTCGGCGCCCTCGGCCTCGTCCGACAGCGACTCGCGCAGCGCCTCGCGGCCGTTGAGTGGGTTCACCTGGTAGGCCTTGCGGTCGCCCTCCAGATCGCATCCCGCGGCCGCGCGGAACGGGCCGTAGAAGGCCGAGGCGAATTTCGACGAATAGGCCATGATCGGCGTCGTTTCGAATCCGTCGCCGTCGAGCGCCCGGCGGATCGCCGTCACCTGCCCGTCCATCATCGAGGACGGCGCGATCATGTCGGCCCCCGCCTTCGCGGCGACCACCGCCTGGCGCCCGAGATTCTCGATCGTATGGTCGTTGTGCACGTCGCCATGCGCGATCACGCCGCAATGGCCGTGCGAGGTGTATTCGCAGAAGCAGGTGTCGGAGATCACCACAAGGCCCGGCGCCGCATCCTTGGCGCGCCTGATCATGCGCGCCATCAGCCCGTTCGGGTTCCACGAGTCGCTGCCGTCGGCGTCCTTGTGGTGCGACACGCCGAACAGCATCAGCGCGCGGATGCCGGCGGCGGCGATCTCCTTCACCGTGGCGGCCAGCTTGCGCTCCGGGATGCGGAAGATGCCGGGCATGCTGTCGACCGGGGCAGGGTCGTCCAGCCCCTCCTCCACGAAGATCGGATAGATCAGGTCATTCAGGGTGACGCTGGTTTCCTGCACAAGGTCGCGCAACGCCTGGGTGGCGCGCAGCCGACGGAAGCGGGTCAGCGGGAAGGCGGGGGACATGTGTTTGCCTCCTTGGGCAACGCTCCGGGGCGGAAGATAGGCGCGGCAGTGGGGCATCGCAAATCAGCGTTCGGTACGGGCTCGGGCGACGCGCCGGAATAGTGGCCCGTCGGCGCTTCACGGCCTCCGCGCACAAGGGGAGGGGGGTAACGTCGGCGCCAGTGAACGAAGTGAAAGATCAGAACGAACCGCAAGCCGGCGTGACTGTCATGCCGACCAGTTGTTGATGAAACCTCACCTGGTATGCGGTTCTGATGCGGTTCACAGCTTCCAGGCTGTCGGGTGAGTCAGGCAGCGCCACCAGAATGACGTTACTGGGCTCCTTGATCGTCTTGTGGGTGATCGGGTTCATCCACGCGCCGGACGCGTCCATCACCGTATAGCCGTCCGGCAGGTTCACGGTAACGGTGTCATCCAGGAACCCCTGCCACTCGTTCTCGGTCAGGTCATTGCGTCCGGCGATGGCGCGTCCGAAGAACAGGTCGAACACGAACACCTGCATCGGCTGGCCCAAGCCCGCCGGGCAAGCAGCGCTGGGCATTGCCGCGCATCCGGTCTGGCTAGCGATCAAGGTGCCGAGGGCAATCGCCCTGAAAGTTGAGAATATGCCGCGCACGCACCTACTCATGATGTCGTGGTTGCATTGCACACTCCGCATTTGCGCCGGTTCCGGGCGCGTTCTCGAACGTGCAGCGCTCGGTCGGAGGCGTTCCACACGTGCGCGCCAGTTCTCGAAATCCCACACACTTGCCGTCAGGGGCACGGTAGCCGGGTCCTCCGGCGCAACCACAGCCGTGACAGGGCGCGTGCGGCGGACATCCCTCCGCGAGGGCCAACACGGGCTTGCCGGCCATGATCAGGGCAGCAAGCAACGCGAACATAGGTCTCAACCTAGCGGAACCAAGATCGGGTCAGCTTGAACCACATAGCGCAGCATCATCCCCTCGCCATACCGTATAGGGGCGGGATCAGGCGTGACGCCGATCGTCTTTCAGACCAGTTCTTCAACGATCGTCGCCAGCGCCGCGTAATCCGCCAGCTCGTTGTAAGCGTGCGCCGAGATCCGCAGCCAGATCGCGCCATCCAGCGCATGCACCGGTGCGTCGGTACGCGCCGCCAGCAGGCGCTGGCGCAGACGCTGCGCCCAGTCCGCGGTCGGCGGCGCGGCGAGCGGCACGCGCACGACGCCCATCGCGCCGGCCAGCTCACCGGACGTGCCAACCTCCGTCCCCAGGCGATCGGCCAGCAGCCGCGCACCCTCCGCCGCCAGTGCCGCGTTGCGCGCCCGCAGCGCGGCATCGCCAAGCCGATGGTGAAAATCGATCGCCGTCGGAATCGCCAGGCTGGCGCTCGCATCGCGCGTCCCGGTCCAGTCGAACTCGGCACGAAATCCCTGGCCGAAGCCGTGCGAGATCGTTAGCGGATGCAGCTCTGCCTGTCGCTCCGGCGCGGCCCACAGGAACGCGCTGCCCTTCGGCGCGCACAACCATTTGTGGCAGTTGCCGACATACCAGTCGGCACCCAGGGCGCCAAGGTCGAGCGTCACCTGGCCCGGCCCATGCGCGCCGTCGACCAGCACCGGCACGCCAGCCGCACGACAGGCGGCAATGATCGCGCCCAGCGGCAGCACCAGCGCACTGCCGGACGTGATGTGATCGATCACGGCAACGCGCGTGTGCGTCGTCAGTGCCGCGGCGACAGACGCGACGATCGCCGCGGCGTCGGGCCGGGGAAACGGGATCGCCGCCTCGGTCATCCGCGCGCCGGCGCGTTCGGTCACGAAACGCACCGTGTTGCGCACCGCGCCGTAGCCATGGCTGAGCACCAGCACCTCGTCGTCCGGCGCCAGACGCAGCGAGCGCAACACGGTGTTGCAGCCGGAGGTGGCGTTGTCGAGGAAGCCGATGTCCTTGCCGTCCGCGCCGAGGAACGCGCCGAGCCGCGCGGCGGCGGCCGCCAACCCGGCGGGCAGCGTCTCGTGCATGAAGCGCGTGGGCTGCGCCTCGAGCTGGCGTCGCCACTCCTGTTGCGCGGCCAGTACGACGCGCGGCGTCGCACCGAACGAGCCGTGATTGACCGTCAGCCAGCTCCAGTCGAGCGGCCATTCGTGCCGCACCGCGCGGCCGAGCAACGGCGGTGGCACGTTGGTCCCGCTCATGCGGCCGGCAACAACGGCGGCGCGTTGGCCCTGCTCATGCGGCCGGCAGCGGCGGCGGCGCGTTGGTCCCGCTCATGCGACCGGCAGCAGAGGCACCGCGGTGTTCACCGAATCCTGCAGGTGCACGAAGTTGCGCGGATGCAGTCGGAAATACACGTTGGCCTGCAGATAGTTCTGCAGATTCTGCGGCGTCACCACCGGGCCGACCGGCGGTGCCAGACCGACCTCCTGCGTGCCGGACAACCATTTGTTCAGCGTATCGGGCGCGCCGGTCATGTTCACCCACAGCGCGATGTAGAGCAGTGCCTGAGGATCGATCGTCTGATTGCGCGTATTGGCCGCGGCGACGCAACTGTCCAGCTCGCCCAGGACGACGTTCAGCAGCGTCGTGTCCATCGCATCGACCAGCGCCTGCCCGCCGTCGCAGGACAGTGCGTTATTCGCTGCTGTCGTGTCGTCGGGCGACAGTGGATTGCCGTTCGGGCAGGGCCGACTGACCACGGCCATGATGCGGGTGACGGCGTCCGCATCGGTGTTGTTGGCCTGTAGCGCCTGCAACAACGTGGCGCGCGCGGTGTGATTGACGTTGGTGTCGCCCTGGAAGATGCCGAAGGACGCACCGCTAGCGCCAAGCTCGGCATAGGACAGCGCATAGGGGGACGCATCGCCGAGTTCGTTCGCCTTGATCGCGCCCCTGATGGCGGGAACGAGTGCCGTGTCGACCATTGCTCCGCTTCCTCTGCGTGGGTTGCCGGCGAGGTTCTCTGCGCGGGCTGCCGGTGGTGCGGATTGTTGCGGAACGCGGCCGATCAGGCTGTGAGCCAGATCACACCGGCCGATCGCCCAGCACCGTCACGCGATGGCCGGAGCGGGTGTGCGGCCAATAATCCCACATCGCGCGGTGCTGCACGCAGCGATTGTCCCAGAACGCGATGGAGTTCTCCTGCCAGCGGAAGCGGCACTGGAACAGCGGGTTCTCGGCATGGTTCCACAAGTAGGCCAGGACCGCCGAACTCTCGTCGCGTGGCACGCCGAGGATTCGACGCGTGAATCCGCGGTTGACATACAGCGCCTTCTTGCCGGTCACCGGATGCGTGCGGATCACCGGATGTTCCGCCCGCGGATAGGTCGCCTTGTCCTGCACGCCGGCATAGGCGTAGGTGCCGCGGTAGTTTTCCTCGCCGTCATGGATCGCGGTCAGTCCTTCGAGATAGGCCTTCAGGCGATCGGACAGCGCCTCGTAGGCGGCATACATGCTGGCGAACAGCGTGTCGCCGCCGCGCGGGGGGCACTGGCGGATATACAGGATGCTGCCCATCGGCGGGATCACGTCGCACGAAACGTCGCTGTGCCAACCTTCGCCGTTGGCGCGCGGGCTGTCCTTGTCGGCGCGGATGATCATCAGCTCGGGATGGCCGGCGGCGGCCGGCGCGGCGGGATGGATATGCAGCTCGCCGAACTTGCGGCCGAAATCCAGGTGCTGCTCCTCCGTCAGGTGCTGGTCGCGGAAGAAGATTACCGAGTTTTCCGCCAGCGCGCGATGGATCTCGTCAAGGGTGCGGTTGCCGAGCGGATTCGACAGATCGACGCCGCCGATCTCCGCGCCGATGATCGGCGTCAGCTTGTCGATGGTGATCGTGTCGTACGGCGCGCCGTCCTCGGCGAGGTGCCGGTAGCGGGGGCCGTTGTTGCCGCGCATCGGATCCATCATGGGTTTCCCTCCAGAAAAGCGGCGATCTGCGGATCGGCCGCGAGCGCCGCGCGTTGCTCCGCGTTCGGTAGCTGCGGTTTGTCGCGCACCTGGTTGACCATGCACAGGAAGCCCATGGGCTCGCCGCGCGAGGCGCGAAACTGGTGCCAGGTCCAGGCGGGGATGCTGATCAGGTCGAACGGTTTTACCGCGCGCACCGCATCGCCCAGCAGGCATGCGCCGTGGCCGCGCAGGATCATCACCGCATGCATGTGCTCGTGCCGCTCGAGTGTGGAGTAACCACCGGCGTCCATCTCGAAATAGCGCAGCTCGCAACCCAGCGCCGCCTCGTGGAACAGCATCTGGCGGGAGATCGCCTTGAACGGCGCGGCACCGTCGTCCTTGTACGGCAGGCAGGCGACGTCGTCCCAACGATAGTCGGGCCGAAATTCGCGCAGGCTGGGCGATTGCTCGATATCCACTTTTTCCCCTACCGATACTGGTGCGCCGCGACGCGGCTGGTGAAGGCGGCGGTCTCCTCGGTCAGCCGCTCGCGCGCCATTAGCAGGCTGCCGCCGATCAGAAGCATCGTGTCCGGCCCGTAGAAGTCAAGAATCTCCGGCACGCGGGCCAGCGTCATGCCGCCGGCGGGCACCGGCAGTGCCCGGCGCATATCGACCCGCTTGAGCCGCGCGGCCGCGGCGAGGCGGCGGCAGGTCTCCGGCGTGTAACCGAAGCGGCCGCCATGCGTCGGGAAGATCACCGCGTCCGCGCCGAGCAGGCGGAACAGCGTGCCGATCAGCAGATCCGGCGCGATGCGCGATGCGCCGCCAAAGCTGGGATGCGCCAAAAAGGCGATATCGGGAAATCCGGCAACCAGCGCCTGCATGGTGCTGAATCCGGCCAGCAGCGGGGCGATCAGCACCGTGTCGATGCCCTCCTCGCGCGCCAGCGTGATCTGCGCGCGCATCGCGTCCAGGTTGCCTGACAGGCTCGGCATGTAGCGCGTGGCCTGTCCGCGCAACGCCGCGGCACAGGCGCGCACCCGGTCGGCGAACGGGGAATAGGTCTGATCGGCCAGCCCGTGGTCGTCCTTGATGAAATCCACCCCGCCGGCGGCGAAACGAGACGCCAGCTCCCCCAGCCGATCGGCCGACAGCCCCTGCGGCTTGAGCGCCGAGCAGGTCAGCGCCCGGCCATTCGCCGCAGCACGCCGGCGCAGTCCGGCGATGCCGTGGCGCGGGCCGCCAAACACCGCAGCAAGTTCGGGCGGAATCTCGACATCGGCCAGAACCACGTCATCGTGCAGTGAGGTGTTGCCGAACAGCATGTTCAGGAACTGCGCCCCGTCGCGCCCGATCGTTGCCGTCGCCAGCGCGATCCGCACCGCAAAGACGCCGGCACCGAGATCCGCGATATCGGCGACCTGGCCGACGATGTCGCGCAGCACCTCGGGCGCCTCGATCGCCTCCAGCGGCATCTCGACGCTCTGCTCGACGGCGATTGCCTGGGCGCGCGCCGCGATCGTTCCACTATCGGCACGCACATGATACGTCGCGAGAAACCGTCCGGTCATGGTACCCCAATCATGTCTGCCGCGCAGGGCAATCGGGTGAACGCAGGAAAGGCGGACGATCAGCCGGTTCACTGTCATTGCGAGGAGCGAAGCGACGCGGCAATCCCCATGACGGTGCGCAACTGCCAGGGGATTGCTTCGCTACGCTCGCAATGACAGCAACGTCCGGGACAGCAACGTCCGGGATAGCAACATCCGGGCGGGTCCATTGCTTCACCCGATTGCCCTGGTCTGCCGCGGATCAGCCGGCCCGAACCAGGCGATGCTGCTTGCGGCCCGCGGACAGTTTGATCGCACCGTCCCGCAGATCGGCGAGCGAGATCATCAGCGCCTCGCCGGTGACCGCTTCGTCGTTCACCCGCGCGCCGCCACCGCGGATCAGCCGCCGCGCCTCGCCGTTGCTGGCGGCCAGGCCCGCGGTGACGAACAGCCGGAACGCCGGGATACCTGCCTCCAGTTCGGCCCGCGCCACATCGACGCTGGGCAGCGTGTCCGCCGCTTCGCCCGCCTCGAAGGCGCGGCGCGCGGTTTCCGCGGCCTGCTCCGCCGCGGCAGCGCCATGCAGCAACCCCGTGGCTTCGGTCGCCAGGATCTTTTTGGCCTCGTTGATCTCGGCGCCGCCGAGCGCCTCCAGCCGCGCGATCTCGTCCAGCTTCAGATCGGTGTACAGGCGCAGGAACCGCCCGACATCGCCGTCCTCGGTGTTGCGCCAGAATTGCCAGTAATCGTAGGGCGACAGCCGGTCGGCGGCGAGCCATACGGCGCCCTGGGCCGACTTCCCCATCTTGGCACCCGACGCGGTGGCGATCAGCGGCGTGGTCAGGCCGAACACCTGCTTGCCGTCGGTGCGGCGCACCAGTTCCACGCCGGCGACGATGTTGCCCCACTGGTCGGAGCCGCCCATCTGCAACGTCACGCCATAGCGGCGATTGAGCTCGCGGAAATCGTAACTCTGCAGGATCATGTAGTTGAATTCGAGGAATGTCAGCGGCTGCTCGCGGTCCAGCCGCAGCCTGACCGAGTCGAAGCTCAGCATGCGGTTGATGGTGAAGTGCACGCCGACCTCGCGCAGCAGCGGGATGTAGCCGAGCGCGCTCAGCCAGTCGTCGTTGTTCGGCATGATCGCGTCGGTCGGGCCATCGCCGAAGCGGATGAACGGGGCGAAGCAGCGGCGGATGCCGGCCATGTTCGCCGCGATCTGCGCGTCGGTCAGCAATTGCCGGGATTCGTCCTTGCCGGAGGGATCGCCGATCCGCGTGGTGCCGCCGCCCATCAGCACGACCGGACGGTGGCCGTGCTTCTGCAACAGGCGCAGGATCATGATCCCCACCAGGTTGCCGACATGCAGACTGTCCGCGGTGCAGTCGAAGCCGATATAGGCGGAGACCACGCCGGCACGCAGCGAGGCGCCGAGCGCCTCGGTATCGGTGCACTGGAAGACGAAGCCGCGCGCGGTGGCCTCGGCCAGGAAGTCGCTGGTGGACATGGCGCTGCTACTATTGTGGGGACATTGCGGGGCGTGGTGAGGACAGCACTCCCCCTCCCCTTGAGGGAGGGGGTTGGGGGGAGGGGTCCGAGCGCGCCGAACCCCTCCCCCCAATCCCCTCCCTCAAGGGGAGGGGGAGTAGCACGGGGAGCGTTAGCACAGACGGGGGCGGGCGAAAATGCTGCGGGTGATCGGGCTGATGAGCGGCACCTCGCTGGACGGGGTGGACGCGGCTTGGCTGGAGACCGACGGCGAGCGGATCGGCGAGCTGGGACCGCGCCTGACGCTGCCATACGATGACCGGCTGCGGTCTGACTTGCGGCGCCTGCTGGACCATGCGCCCACGCTGGCCGCGGACGACCGGCGGGTGAGGACGGCGGCAGCGCGGCTGACCGAGTACCATGCGCGCGCGGTGGCGGCGGTCGGGCGGCCGGCGGACCTGATCGGCTTCCACGGCCAGACCATCTTGCACCAACCTGTCGCGTCCCAACCTGATCGCGACCAGCCGCCCCAGAGCGAGTCTCATGGCAGCCAGCGCGAACCTGACCGCAGCCAACCGAGTCGAGGTCGGACCTGGCAAATCGGCGATGCCGCCTGGCTGGCCTGGCGGACCGGGGTTCGGGTCGCGTGGGATTTCCGCTCGGCCGACGTCGCGGCCGGCGGCGAGGGCGCGCCGCTCGCCCCGGTGTTCCACGCCGCCCTTGCGCGTGCGCTGCCTCGGCCGCTGGCGGTTTTGAACGTCGGCGGCGTGGCCAATGTGACCTGGATCGGCGCCGACGGCTCGCTGCTGGCGTGCGACACCGGGCCGGGCAACGGACCCTTGGATGACTGGGTGGCGCGCCACACCGGGGCGGCGTTCGATGCCGATGGCGCGCTGGCGCGGGAAGGTGCGGTGGACCAGGCGGTGCTTGGCCGCCTGCTGGCCGATCCATATTTTGCCCGTCCCGCGCCGAAATCGCTGGATCGGCTAGATTTCGCCAGAACGATAGCCGCCAGCGGGGTCGCGTCACTCGCGCCGGCGGATGGCGCGGCGACGTTGGTGGCCTTCACCGCCGCCGCGGTTGCCGCGACGAAACTACCCGCACCGCCGCTGCGCTGGCTGGTCGGCGGAGGCGGCCGGCGCAACCCGGTGATCATGGCGGCGCTGCGGGACCGGCTCGACGCGCCGGTCGATCCGGTCGAGGCGGTCGGCTGGGACGGCGATGCGCTGGAGGCGCAGTGCTTCGGCTTCCTAGCGGCCCGCGTGGCGTCCGGCTTGCCGCTCAGTTTTCCGGGGACGACCGGGGTGTCACGGCCGTTGCAAGGGGGACATATCGCCGACCCGTGACGCACCCCCTTGCCCGCGCCACGATATCGGTGGGGGTTGAACCGCTACGCTTGTGGCGCAGCAGGCCATCCCGTTCCACCGCCCAAGATCTTTTTGGGATTATCCCCTGCAAGCAGGTATGCGCGGCATAGGTAGTTTTCCCTTGAAATGTTAGATATATTACCATATAGTCCTTCCGATCAACGGCGAGGCGTTCCCCTCGCAATCCGGGGCGATCGGCATCACACCGAGGCCCCTCCTGGAATGCCGTCCCAACTGGAGTGCTATCACATGGGCCTGATCCTGCTGATCCTCATTATCGTCCTACTGTTCGGCGGAGGCGGCCTGTATTTCGGCCCCGGCTCCGGATGGGGGCTGTATCACTATGGCGGCGGAGGTCTTGGGCTGATCGTGGTAATCGTTCTGATCCTGCTCCTGGCGGGGAGGTTCTGACCGTGCAGGAAATCGCCATCGTCTACTTCGTCGTCGCGTGGCTGGCAGCCTGGGACATCGATCTCGCCGTCATCGTCGCGCGCGGGCCGCTCACTGTCGATCCGGCGCTCAAGTTCGTCGTGGTCACGATCTGCCTGGTGGTCGTGCTGGTGAAGCTGGCGCGGGCGCATTGGTTGTGGTGAGTTAGAGTCGCACTAACCGACCGCTGAGACGCCATACTCGACCGGCTCGACTTCGCCACAACGCTGGTCGCCAGCAAGGTCGAGGCGCTGCGATGGCGGACAAGATCACGACCGTGCGGCGGTCGAGGCTCGGCACGCGGATCGGGCGGCTGGCGGACGCGGACATGATGCGGCTGAATCCGGCGGTGGTGGTGTTCCTGGGTATCGGCAGGCCACCCGCCGTAGAACGGGCGGCATCGGCATAAGTCGCGGTCCGTGCCGCGGCATGGTTTGCGCACGGCCGTCGCATTCGCCGTTTTGTCCGCTCGCGCTGGGTCGCGACCGAGGTGCAGAGAGCCAGCCAGACGGAGAACCCCAAGGTCGTCCGCGACCCGGGTCCGGCGCGGGATGAGACCGGGTCGTTGCGGCGACCGGCCCGACCTGCGATAATCTGGACAGACTAGCCGAAAGACAACCGCATGCACGAATGGCAGCTCCAGGACGCAAAGAATCGCTTCAGCGAGCTGATCCGCCGCGCGCGCGACGAAGGGCCACAGGCCGTCTCCGTGCACGGTAGGCCGGCTGCCGTGGTGCTCTCCGCCGACGCCTATGCCGCCCTGGCGCAACCGCGCCCATCGTTCTCCGAGTATCTGCTGTCCGGCCCGGCCTGGCCCGACGACCTGGTCGAGTTGATCAACAACCGCGCGCGCGACACCGGCCGCCCCATCGATCTGTGAGCTACCTGATCGACACCTGCGTGCTGTCCGAGGCACGGCGGCGCTCCGCCGCGGCGACCGCGTGGCTGCGGGAGGTCGATCCCGCTGCGCTGTTCCTCAGCGTGATCACGGTGGGGGAGATCGCGAAGGGCGTTGCCGTGCGGGAACGCACCGACCCGGTCGCCGCCGCCGCGCTGGGCCGTTGGCTGGACGGACTGCGCCAGCTCTATGCGGATCGCATCCTGGCGGTCGACGATGCCGTGGCGACCGCCTGGGGACATTTGATGGCGCGGCGCAGCTTTTCGGTCCCGGATGGCCTGATCGCGGCGACCGCGCGGGTGCACAACCTGACGCTGGTCACCCGCAACGTGGCCGATTTCGCCGGGGCCGGCGTTGACGTGGTGAATCCCTGGGCGCCATAGGGCGCGACACTTCGCGGCCACACCTTCCGCTGCCACACCTTCCTCTGTTCGCGAGTTTCCCCATGCCCCGCCGCAAGCCCGCGGCCGTCCGCTCGATGGCTGGCTGACTACTCGACCGGCCCGGCATCGCCGGAACGCTGATTGCCAGCGTGATGGCCTCGCCTCGTCGACCCCGATACTGTAACAATCATTGTATCGTGCTAAAGGCAGTCGTCCAATCGGAGCGAGCTGTGTTCACTCAACGTCGGAAGACGGTCGTTGTGACGTTCGCTCTGGCGTTTCTAGCCTTGTGGATCGCCGTGTTCGGACAGCCCGGCAATGCCGATGAGTTATGGCTTAAGCTCAACGGCAGTGTAGATGCCGGGGTGTGCAATCCGCCGATGCAGGCGCAGATTTCACCAAAATACCGAATATGCTACGTCTCAACGTCAGTTTGCCTAGCCCACGGCGGACATACTGGCCTGGATCCCAATGACATGAGCGGCCTCCCCCATTGCCTCGGCTCGGACTTGGTGCGCGCCAAGAAGCCGTGAGGCGTGCGTGCCGACTCTAATTTCAAAATGATGTGCGACCGATTCTCGCTACATCTCGATCTTGTGGCCCTGTCGGCCGACATGATTTGTAACTCCTGGCCCCACCGCCGGATAAAGTCGTATGGCCACTGCCTCGTCCGCCACGGAGGCCCCGCAAGGATCGGCCGTGCGTCATCGCCCCCGCCCGAAGGCAAGTCGTCGCCCGAGCCCACCGGAAGCTCGGTTGACGCAGGGCCAGCTCACGCTGCCCGGTTCACCTCGTACGCCTGCACCAGCACGTCCACCGGCAAATCGAGCAGCCGGCCCAGCGCCCGGATCATCGGCAAGGTCAGCGCCCGCCGGCGGTTCAGGATCTCCGCCACCCGGGCACGGCTGCCGATGGCCGGCTCCAGGTCGCGTCGGCGCAGCCCTTTCTGGTCCATCATGAACAGGATGGCGGCGATTGGATCGGGAGCCTCGATCGGCACATGCCGCGCCTCCCACGCCTCGATCAGTGTCGCGAGGACGTCCAGCCGGTCCCCGTCCGGTGTGCCGGGTCCGGCACGCATCAGGATCTCGATCTCGGCAAGTGCCGCGCAATGGTCCGCCGCAGAGCGGATTGGCCGCACCATCACGTCGTGCGCCCCGTCAGATCGTCTGCGGGTCGATCGCATCGTAAGCGCGGTGTGTGCCGATGAAGCGGACATAGACAACCCCGTAATGGAAGTTCACCCAGGCAACCAGACGATACTTATTGCCGCCGATATCGAAGACGACCCGTCCGTCCCGCAGGATGTCGGCACTTTTGAACATCCGCTTGACCGCCGGCGGGTTGGCCCACGCCGCCCCACGAACAACCTTGACCCACGCGCGCAACGGCTGCTCCGCGTCACGGCGCGCCGGCTGCTGCCAGAACGCCTTCAGCGTGCCGACCGAGATAATCCGCATGCGAACGCGTAGCATGCTCCCACCACGGGAGCAAGCCTCGGGTTGCGCCGCGTGTCCCGGTAGAGCAATCGCGATGGCTTCAGCAGCCGAGATTGTGATGGTTGACACCCCACCCCGCAGCCCCTACGCCGCCGCCCTTCCCGGGAACCCCCCACCCATGCCCCGCCGCAAACCCCGCGGCCGTCCGCTCGACGGCTGGCTGATCATCGACAAGCCCCCGGGCCTGACCAGCACCGACGTGGTCAACCGCGTCCGCCGCGCGTTCGACGCGCAGAAGGCCGGGCATGGCGGCACGCTCGACCCGCTTGCCACCGGGGTGCTGCCGATCGCCTTCGGGGCCGCCACCAAGACCGTCCCCTATGTGATGGACGGCACCAAGCTGTATCGCTTCACCTTGCGCTTCGGCGAGGCGCGCGACACCGACGACGCCGACGGCCAGGTGACCGAGACCACCGATGCTCGCCCCACCGACGCGCAGATCCTGGCCGCCCTGCCCGCGTTCCGCGGCGAGATCATGCAGGTCCCCCCGGCCTTCTCGGCCGTAAAAGTCGCCGGCGAGCGCGCCTACGACATGGCCCGCGAGGGCCGCGCGCCGGTGCTGGAACCGCGCCCCGCCCGGGTCGACCGCTTCGACCTGGTCGACCGCCCCGACGCGGACCACGCGGTGTTCGAGGTCGCCTCCGGTAAGGGGGTCTACATGCGCAGCCTCGCCCGCGACCTGGCGCGCGCCTGCTTCAGCCTGGGCCATGTCGCGGCGCTGCGCCGGCTGCGGGTCGGCCCATTCTCGGAGGCCCAGGCAATACCGCTGGACAAACTGCGCGCGGCGGACGATACCGCGCCGGCTTCCCCGGATCTCCTGCTTCCGGTCGCGACCGCGCTGGCCGACATCCCGGCGCTGGCCCTGACCGAGGCGGAGGTAGTCGGCTTGCGGCACGGCCAGGCGATCAGCCTGGTTGCGCTGATGGGCCGCATTCCAGCCGCGGCCGATCCGAATGGCGGATTGGCCCGCGCGATGGCGGGAAGCCGCGTGATCGGACTGTGCCGGCTGGAAGATGGCTGGCTCAAGCCCGACCGGCTGCTCTAGCCGGACGCGCGCCACACCCAACACAGGAGTACCCTCGATGTCGATCACCGCAGAGCGCCGCACGGCGCTGATTGGCGAGTACGCCAATACCTCCGGCGACACCGGCAGCCCGGAGGTGCAGGTCGCCCTGCTCTCCGAGCGCATCGGCAGCCTGACGGAGCACCTGAAGATCCACGCCAAGGATTTCCATTCCCGCCGTGGCTTGCTGATGCTGGTCGGCCGTCGCCGTCGGCTGCTGGACTATCTGAAGGCGAAGAACGCCCGCCGCTACGAGACACTCATCGGCCGGCTGAACTTGCGCCGCTGAGGCCAAATCACCAGTTGTTGGCCGTCTGAAGCTGTTGACCGTCTGACAACCGACGACTGGGAATTGACGACTGCTTTCCTGCGCCATGGGGGCGCGGGACAACAAGGGGGCCCGAAAGTGCCCCAGACGCCGCGTCACGCGGCGGACCGACAGACCGCCGATCCGCGATTTCCCCGCGACGGGACAAGCGACGGCGTTTCCGGTTACATGGCAAGCGGCTGCCGCGGCCAAGTTCCGATGCAGTCCGCGCCATCCATGCGACCCGAGACGCCGTATCCCGCCCACCGGGGAACGGATCGTCCGGCCCAACGTCCGCCGAATGCCGCGCATCCGGAAGGACTGAGACTGAATGTTCAATTATTTCCGCAAGGAGCTCGACTGGGGCGGCCGCAAGCTGATCCTGGAGACCGGCAAGATCGCCCGCCAAGCCGACGGCGCCGTGCTGGCGCGCTACGGCGACACCATCGTGCTCTGCACCGCGGTCGGCGTGCACACCACCAAACCGGGGCAGGACTTTTTCCCGCTGACCGTGAACTACCAGGAGAAGGCGTTCGCCGCGGGCAAGATCCCGGGCGGGTTCTTCAAGCGTGAAGGCCGCCCGAGCGAGAAGGAGGTGCTGGTCTCCCGCCTGATCGACCGGCCGATCCGCCCGCTGTTCCCGCAAGGCTTCCACAACGAGGTGCAGATTATCGCCACGGTGCTCAGCCATGACCTGGAGAACGATCCGGACGTGGTCGCGCTGATCGGCTGCTCGGCGGCGCTGACGCTGTCCGGCATCCCGTTCTTCGGCCCGATCGCCGCCGCCCGCGTCGGCTACATCGACGGCAAGTACGTGCTGAACCCGACCGCAGAGCAGATGGGCTCGACCAAGCTCGACCTTGTGGTCGCCGGCACGGCCGAGGGCGTGCTGATGGTGGAGTCGGAGGCGCATGAACTGTCGGAAGAAGTGATGCTCGGCGCCGTCACCTTCGGCCACACCGGGTTCCAGCCGGTGATCCAGGCGATCATCGAGCTGGCCGAGCGCGCCGCCAAGGAACCCTGGCCGCTGGTCGAACCGAGCGAGGCGGAGACCGCACTTGGCGCGCGCGTCGATGCGCTGGCCCGTGGCGCGATCACCGAGGCGTATCAGGAGAAGGTCAAGCAGGTCCGCTACGAGAAGGTCGGTGCCGCGAAGAAGGCAACCACCGAGACGCTGGCCGCCGAGGGGTTGGACCTTGAGAAGGTCAGGGCCAAGTTCAAGGACCTGGAATCCGACATCGTCCGCAACGCGATCCTGGACACCGGCCTGCGCATCGACGGACGCGACACCAAGACGGTGCGCCAGATCGTCGCCGAGGTGGGCGTGCTGCCGCGCGCGCATGGGTCCGCGCTGTTCACCCGCGGCGAGACCCAGGCGCTGTGCGTCGCCACGCTCGGCACCGGGCAGGACGAGCAGATCATCGATGCGCTGGAAGGCGAGTCCCGCTCGCACTTCATGCTGCACTACAACTTCCCGCCGTACTCCGTCGGCGAGGCCGGGCGCATGGGCTCGCCGGGAAGGCGCGAGATTGGCCACGGCAAGCTGGCCTGGCGCGCCATCCGTCCGATCCTGCCGACGAAGGAGCAGTTTCCCTACACACTGCGCGTGGTGAGCGAGATCACCGAGAGCAACGGCTCGTCCTCGATGGCGACGGTCTGCGGCTCATCGCTGGCGCTGATGGATGCCGGCGTGCCGCTGACCCGCCCGGTGGCCGGCATCGCTATGGGCCTGATCAAGGAGGATCGCGGCTTCGCCGTGCTGTCCGACATCCTGGGCGACGAGGACCACCTCGGCGACATGGACTTCAAGGTGGCCGGAACCGAGCAGGGCATCACGTCGCTGCAGATGGACCTCAAGATCACCTCGATCACGCCGGAGATCATGCAGATCGCGCTGGCGCAGGCGCGTGACGGGCGGCTGCACATCCTGGGCGAGATGGCCAAGGCGATCACCGGCGCGCGCGACGATGTCGCCGCCACCGCGCCGCGCATCACCATCATCACTGTGCCGAAGGACAAAATTCGGGAAGTGATCGGCACCGGCGGCAAGGTGATCCGCGAGATCGTCGAGCAGACCAAGTGCAAGATCGACATCGACGACGACGGCACGATCAAGATCGCCGCGGTCGATATCGCGCAGGCGCAGCAGGCGATCGACTGGATCCGCGGCATCGTGGCGGAGCCGGAGATCGGCGTGATCTACCACGGCAAGGTGGTGAAGACCGCCGATTTCGGCGCCTTCGTCAACTTCCTCGGCTCCAAGGACGGGCTGGTGCATATCAGCGAGCTGCAGCAGGGCCGGGTCGGCCGCACCACCGACGTGGTCAACGTCGGCGATGCGGTGCGGGTGAAGGTCATCGGCTTCGACGAGCGCGGCAAGGTGAAACTGTCGATGCGCGTGGTCGATCAGGCGACCGGCGAGGACGTCTCCGACAAGGTCGGACCGAAGCCGGGGCGCAGTGATCGCGAGCATGGCGATCGCGGGCGGCGCGACCAGCCGGAGCAGGCGGCGGACTGATCCCCGCCGCCGGCAACCAGTCGCCATCGTAGGTGGATAGCTTCGGGCGGGATGCCTGGACCTCGGTCAAGTCGGTCTTCGGTCCGATCCTGACCGGGGCCGGCTTCCTCCTGGCGCTGTTCGGCGCCTTGTACGCGCCGGCGGACGATTGCCGAAGACCCGCGATGTCGTCCTGGCCGCGGAGGGGACGGCCGGCACGGTTACGCTGGTGCTGGACCGTTCCGCCCTGTTCGGTTTTAATGCGCTCGTCACGATCTATCATGTCGAACGTCTGGAACAGGGGCGGGAGGACGTATTCGAGCGGGCGATCGGCGTCGGCCGCGTCTCCAATATTCAGCAGAATGGCCTGATCCAGGTGCTGGTGCTTGTCGAGGTGCCACTGCATGCCGAACTGTGGCAGCGTGTGCGAAACCGGGAGGCAGGCGTGATCGGGCAGCTTGTCGTCAAGCCATCGGTCCCGTACGACGCGGCCGGGATGGAGGTGCGGTTCAATGAATGATCTTGCGACCGGGACCAGACTGGCGAAAGTCGTGCATGTCGTCGATCCCGACGCCGCCTATGCGCCCGTTGAGGTCGTGCTCAACCGAGGGGCGCGCGACGGCGTCAAGCTCGGCGACAGGTTCCTGGTATTCGGCGAAGGGCCGCATATCACCGACCCGGATACCGGAACGGACCTGGGCCAGCTCGAGCTGGTGCGTGGCCGCGGCGAGGTCGTACATGTCCAGCAGCATCTGGCGACGATCCGCACGATCGAGCGGCGCAGGACGCGCCCGGCCAAGCGTATAACCCGCGAGGCGGTTGGCACGCTCTCGCTGGCCGCCGACCTGCCAGGCAGGGTTGTCGAGGAGGCGCTGGCAGCGGAAGCCGAGATGCCGTTCGAGGCCGTCCGTCTCGGCGATCTCGCCAAGCCGATCTGACCGCCATGAAAGCGATCAACGCGATCCGCATGGGCGGGATCGAGGTGTTGCCGCTGATTGAGGGCGGCAAGGGCGTCTCGATCTCCAACGGCTTCTCGTCCGGCAACTGGGCCGCGACGGGCGGCGTCGGCACGTTCAGCGCGGTGAACGCCGACAGCTTCGACACGTTCGGCAACCGAATCAAGCAGATCTATCACGGCCGCACCCGTGCCGCGCGGCACGAGGAGCTGGTCGCCTACGCGATCAACGGGGCGCTCGCCCAGGCGCGCCGGGCCTACGAGCTGGCCAGCGGCAAGGGGCGCATCCACGCCAACATCCTGTGGGAGATGGGCGCCGCCGAGCGCATCATCACCGAGGTGCTGGAGCAGGCGAAGGGCATCATCCACGGCATCACCTGCGGCGCCGGCATGCCGTACCGGCTGTCCGACATCGCCACGCGCTTCAACGTCTACTACTACCCGATCATCTCCTCCGCGCGCGCCTTCAGCGCGCTGTGGAAGCGCGCCTACAGCAAGGCCGCCGAGCTGCTGGGCGGCGTGGTGTATGAAGATCCCTGGCTCGCCGGCGGGCATAACGGGCTGTCCAACAGCGAGGATCCCAACAAGCCGGAAGACCCCTATCCGCGGGTAGTGGCGCTGCGCCAGGTGATGCGCAGCTTCGGGCTCGCCGAGACCCCGATCATCATGGCGGGCGGGGTCTGGTGGCTGGAGGAGTGGCAGGACTGGATCGACAACAAGGAGCTGGGGCCGATCGCCTTCCAGTTCGGCACCCGCGCGCTGCTGACCAAGGAAAGCCCGATCGGCGAGGCCTGGAAGAAGCGGTTGCTGACCTTGAAGGAAGGCGACGTCTTCCTCAACCGGTTCAGCCCGACCGGGTTCTACTCCTCGGCGGTGAACAACGGTTTTATCCGTGAATTGCGCGAGCGGAACGACCGCCAGGTGGCATTCACCACCGAGGTGGTGGGCGAACATGTCGCCGAGTACGGCGTGGGACCCCGCAAGCGCGTCGTCTACCTGCCCGCGGCCGATCTCGAGCGGGCGCGCGGCTGGGAAGCGCAGGGCTTCACCGAGGCACTGCGCACACCGGACTCGACGCTGATCTTCGTCACGCCCGAGCAGGCAAAGGAGATCGTCGCCGACCAGATCGCCTGCATGGGCTGCCTCAGCACATGCCGCTTCTCGAATTGGAGCCAGCACGAGGCCGGGCACACCACCGGCAAGAAGGCCGACCCGCGCAGCTTCTGCATCCAGAAGACGCTGCAATCGATCGCGCATGAGAGCGACGAGCCGGACGCGGTGGAACGCAACCTGATGTTCAGCGGCCATAATGCGTATCGTTTCGCCTTGGACCCATTCTACTCGAACGGCTTCATTCCGACGGTGAAGCAGCTCGTCGAGCGGATCATGACCGGGCGCTAGCCCGAGCGGATCGCGACCAGCGCAATGGATTTCATGACCGTCAGCGGCGCGGACGTGCGCGCCGCCCAGACGATCACCGGGGCGACGTTGGCGATGTTCCTCATGGTGAACGTCGTTCCGGGACTGCGCCCCTACGCCGCGCGGCTGCGTCTGGCGATCGCGGTGGCCTACTTCGTCGCGGCGGCGGGGTTCATGGTCTATCTGTTCGCCCGCTGACCCGTATCCTCGGGGTCAGTCGCTCAGGCGATACCTGATCTGCACCGTCACGGTAAGCTGTTCCTGCGGCATTTCCGCGGGAAATGGCGGCAGTGATGCATTGCGCAGCATCGCCTGAGCCGCGTCATCGAGCCGCGGCGAGCCACTCCCGCCTACCAGCTTCACCGCCAGCACCTTCCCCAACCGGTCGATGGTGAAACGCAGTGTGACGCGGCCCTCCTCGCCGCGCCGCCGCGCCTCGTCGGGATAGGTCTTGTGCGCTGCGAGCCAGCCGAAGACCGAGTGCTGCCAGTCGCTGGCGATCGGCGCCGGCGGGGCGGCACGTGCGGCAGCATTCTCCCCGGCGGTTGCCGGCGCCGCTGAAGGTGTCGCCGGTGGTGCCGCTTCCCGTGTCGGTGCCGCCGGTGGCGGGGGTGACGACGCGGCGGTCGCGGTGCGCGACGGCTTGGCCGACCGCAGCTTCGGCGGGGGCTGACGGGGCGGATGTGGCGGTGGCGGAACCGGTGGCGTCGCCAACCGGTTGATTGCCGGCGGTGGTGGCGGAATCGCCGGCAGCGGCGGCGCTTCGGTCGGCGATGCAGCCTCCGGCGCGGACGGCGGGTTGGCAGCCAGAACCGGCGCCTCCGGTGGCGCGGGCGGTTCAGGCGGCACGCCTGGTGTCACCGCCGCAACGGTGGGCACCGGTGGCGGCTCGGCGTGCGGCACCGGCGCGAATACCAATGCCACGACCTGGTCGTCCAGCACCGTCGGCGTCGTGGGCAGGTGGACAAAGGTCAGCAGGAACCCGCCGGCCGTGAGGTGCAGCAGCATCGCGGCGCCCAACGAAGCCGCCGATGGCCGGTTCGCTGTTCGCGAGCCTGACCAGCGCACCGCCGTTGCGCTGGTGACCGGCACGACACCCGCGGATTCGGCTTGCCGTGTGCGCCAAATTGGTATGTTATAACGTATCATATCGGAGCGAGCCTACGCGCAAACCGCTCGCCTGTGAAGGAGATCGACGATCGATGCGAAGCCGCGCCCTGCCAATTCTCCCCGCCGCCCTGTGGGCCCTGACGCTCACGCCCGGCGCCGAGGCCGCCGATCCGGCCGCCGCGACCCAACCGGCTGCCGCGAGCCAGGCCGATAGCGACATGTCGATGGACATCGACGTCATCTCGAAGCGACTGGACGTCGCGCGCCAGCAGATCCAGCCAAGCCTGGGCGCGACGACCTACACGTTTACGCCCGATGCGCTGGCCGCCATCCCGCAGGGCGAAGACACGCCGCTGAACCAGGTGCTGTTGCAGGCGCCTGGCGTGGCGCAGGACAGTTTCGGCCAGATCCATCTGCGCGGCGAACACGCCAATGTGCAGTACCGCCTGAACGGGGTGGAACTGCCGGAAGGCCTGTCGGTCTTCGGCCAGGCCATCGAGGACCGGTTCGCCCAGAGCCTGTCGCTGATCACCGGCGCGCTGCCGGCACAATACGGCTTCCAGACCGCCGGCGTGGTGGACATCCAGACCAAGACCGGCACCAGCAATCCCGGGCTGTCGGTGTCGATGTATGGCGGCAGTTGGAACTGGCTGGAACCAAGCATCGACTATGGCGGACGCAGCGGTCCGCTGGATTATTTCATTACCGTCGACGGGCTGCACGACGACCGCGGCATCGAGAACCCGACCTCCAGCTTCGGTGCCATCCACGACACCACCGACCAGTTCCACGGCCTCGCCTATATCTCCGGCATCATCGACCCGGACACGCGGATCAGCCTGATCCTCGGCGGGTTCGACGGCAGCTTCCAGATTCCCAACAATCCCGGCCAGACGACGCTCGGCCTGAACGTCAACGGCACCACCACGTTCAACAGCGCGAACCTGAACGAGAACCAGACCGAGTCGACCGGGTTCGCCGTGCTGTCGCTGCAGAAACACATCGACACGGTCGATCTGCAGGTCTCGCTGTTCAACCGCACCAGCACGCTGCATTTCACGCCCGACTGGGTCGGCGACCTGCTGTTCAACGGCATCGCGCAGCAGGCCTCGCGCCAGGACGTGGCGACCGGCGTGCAGGGGGACGGAAGCTGGCGCGTCAATGACCAGCACACGCTGCGCGCCGGGTTCCTGGCGCAGCTCGAGCAGGGCAGCGCCGACACGCTGTCGAACGTGCTGCCGGTCAACGCCGCCGGCGTCCAGACCTCCACCCAGCCGCTCAGCATCACCGACAACCAGAACAGCGCGGGCGGGCTTTACGGTGTCTATGTCCAGGATGAGTGGCGCCTGCTGCCCGCGCTCACCCTGAACTACGGCGCGCGGTTCGACGCGGTGGAGGAATTCACCCATGAGAGCCAGGTCAGTCCACGCGCCAACCTGGTCTGGAAGCCGGTCACCAGCACCACGCTGCATATCGGCTACGCGCGCTATTTCGTCCCGCCACCGTACGAGGTGTTGTCCCCGGAGAGCATCACCAAGTTCCTGGGCACCACGGCGGCGCCGGAGGTGACGCAGGACGACACGGTGCGCGCCGAGCGGTCGCACTACTTCGATGCCGGGGTCAGCCAGGTGGTGGTGCCCGGCCTGACG
>PLXO01000313.1 GCA_003151425.1 Acetobacteraceae bacterium | reverse complement strand
TGACATGTGTCTCTACCGCGATATGGCGCAGAGATCCCCCGGGTCAAGCGCCCGGCGGCAGGCTCCGAGGGCGCCGAGAAGTGAGGGTTTGGGCGCTTCGCGAAGCCATCCGTTCCGGCGCCGCGCGAAGCACCATCAATTCCTTCTCTCTGCGCTCTCTGCGTTAGAATCTTGTTTGCTGGCTTTCCCGTTCTGCCATCGGCGTGCGCTATTCCGGTTCCACGTCGCCGAAGTAGTCCAGGTCGATGCGTTTGATTTCGACCGTGCGGGCCACCCGTACGCCGACGTTGAAGCGCACCATCAGGTTCGTCAGTTCATTGCCGTCAATCAGCACAAGGCGCAAATGGCCGGATTGATTTGCCGCATTCAGCGCCGCCTTCGAAAATGCGGATGTCGTGATCAACACCCCTTTCTGTGCGCCCCGGCCGACCAAGGCACCGATGAAGGCCTGCACTGTCTCGCTTCCAATCGTATTGCCGGGTTGATAGCGCTTGGCCTGCAAATATACCCGATCAAGCCCAAGTTGATCCTCGCGGATCACGCCATCGACACCACCGTCCCCGGTCCCACCGAGTTGCTCACCGGCGTCGGCACGGGAGCCGCCGTACCCCATGGCCAGCAGAAGATCGATAATGGCCCGTTCGAAAAAAAGCGGGGTTGATTCAAGGACGCGGACAAGTAGAGCATCCCGAAGAGCTTCGTTCATGGCGCTCGAAGCCATCGTGATTTGCTCTTCGGGAGTACTGGTTGGTTCGATGGCCACAGGCAGCGAAATGGGAGCTACGACGTTTGCGGCCTTGTCTGGTTTGCCGCTGGCGAAGGATCTGAATTCCTCGAATTGTTGTAAAAACGACGTATCGATCTTCGCCGGATTGCTCGTCAGCACGTTCCGGCCGCGCGCCGTTATCTCCACGAGGCCCCGCTTTGGCTGGGTCAAGAGACCTGCCTGCTTCAGGTAGGTCTTGGCCCATCCGACGCGACTGGCAATGACCAAAGTTCCACCACTCGGAAGTAACTGACCACGTTCCACCTCGGTCAGTGCCAGATCGGTGGCAATCCGGGCGATCAAGTCACGCATGGCCCAGGTCTTCTCTGCACATAGACGCAGGACGGGTATCATCAGCTTGTCATAGGTCGGGATTGGCATCGCCCCTCCGCGCTCGCGCAGTCAAGAACATTGGTTACAAACAGTGGCAGACTGTCCGAATGCTGCCATTCACGCATGCTGCTGGCTGGCGCGCAATGAGCGTTCATTCATCCCGTTGCATGGCCGAGCAATTGTCACGGCCGCTGAAGCGACCGATAGACCGTTGCTCACTCCGGCGAGACCATTCCCTGCCGTGTCTGCGGCAGCTTCCAGCCCAACACCTTGCCGGCGATGAAATTCCGCAGCACCTGCGCCGTACCGCCGCCGATGGTGAACATGCGGGCGTCGCGCGCCATTCGTTCCATCGGGAAACCGCGCGAATATCCCCGTGCCCCGAACATCTGCAACGCGTCGTTGGTCACCCGGATGGAAATTTCGGAAGCGAACACCTTGGCCTGCGCCGCCAGCAACGGATCGGGGAACGGATCGGCGCTGGCCGCAGCCTGGTGGATCCCCAGCCGCGCCGCGTTGAGCCCGATCGCCATGTCGGCAAGCATCCATTGCAGCCCCTGGAACTCCGCGATCGGCCGGCCGAACTGGCGGCGCTGCTTGGCGAATGCCGTCGCCGCCTCGAACGCGCCCTGCGCCAGACCCAGCGCCACCGTCGCCGCGCCGACGCGCTGGCTGTTGTAGGCGTCCATCAGTTCCGCAAAGCCGAGCGGCATGCCGGCGGCGTTGCGCAGCACCATTTCATCCGGGATCACCAGGTCCTCGAAGATCACTTCGGTCTCCGGGATGCCGCGCAGGCCCATGGTCGGTTCGCGCCGGCCGATGATCAGCCCCTTCGGTTTCCCGGCGTCATCGCGCACCGCCAGGAAACCGCCGATGCCCTGCCGTCGCCCGGCCTCATCGAAAACCCGTGCGAAGATCAGGTGCAGCCGTGACACGCCGCCGCCGGTGATCCAGTGCTTGCGGCCGTTGATGACATAATGCCCGACGCGGCGATCGGCGCGCGTGGTCATTTCGGTGGCAGCGGACCCGGCCTCGGGCTCGGTGATGCAGATCGCCGGCTTGTCACCGCCCAGCACCAAGTCCGCCGCGAGACGTTTCTGTGCCTCGCTGCCGTACTGCATGACGGCGGAAATCGCGCCCATGTTGGCCTCGACGGCGATGCGCCCGGTCACGCCGCAGACGCGCGCCATCTCCTCGACGATGATCGCGGCATCCAGAAAGCTGCCGCCCGCGCCGCCATACGCCTGCGGGATGGTGTAGCCCATCAGCCCCGCGTCGCGCAGTGCGGCGACATTGTCCCATGGGTAGGCTTCCGACCGATCCACCTCGGCCGCCCGCGGCGCAATCACCGTCTCGGCAAGGCGCCGCGCCTCGCTGCGCAACCGGTCCCGTTCTGGCATCAGATCGAAATTCATAGGCACAACCCCCTAATCGAACAATCCCGCCGGTGCCGGCGCCGACCGCGACCAGCCCATAGAGCAGAACACACCGCCCATATACCGTTCCTCAACCGGATCGTCGCTGACCTTGCCGCCTAGCTGCCCGGCAAACGGATCGGCGCTGTCCTGCGGCGCCCACCCCAGCGTCGCGCGCGCGTCGCTGCGCCACCACGTCATGCGCTTGTTGTTCGACGCACCCCACACGACACAGCAACCGACCTTCTCGGTCAGAATGCAGCGCACCACCAACCTCGAAAAATCGGGATAGGACAGCCAGGTCGCCAGCATCCGCGCGTTGGTCGGTTCCGGAAAGCAGGAGCCGATGCGGATCAGCACGCTTTCTACGCCGTGCTTGAACCAGTAGAGCCGGCCCATCAGTTCGCCATACGCCTTCGACAGCCCATAGAACCCGTCCGGCTGGAATTGTGTGTCGGCGCCGATGGTTTCGGTGCGCTCATGAAATCCGATCGAGTGGTTCGACGACGCAAAGATCACCCGTGCGCCCTCGCGCCGCGCCGCCTCGTAGATGTGGAACAGGCCGCGGATGTTGGGCCCAAGGATCTCCTCGAACGGCTGCTCCACCGACACGCCGCCCAGATGCACGATGGCGCCGCAGCCTTCCGCCAGCCGCAGGATCGTCACGCCATCGTTCAGATCAGCCTTGGTGAACGCGGCGCCGACCGGCACCGGATCGGGGAACGGCACGATGTCGGTCAGCCGCAACGTCCAGCCCTCGGCGGCCAGGAACTTCGTCAGCGCGCGGCCCAGATTGCCGGAGGCACCGGTGAGCAACACCGGCTTGGCGGGGTGATCGGTCATTGTGCGTCCTTCGTACTGCTGTGGCGACGGCATCTTTTACATGATCGCCCGGGCCGCCCAAGGGCAGGTGCCGCCACGCGTCCGGCCAGCGACCACGCAAGTTATGACAGCCACCGCCGCGAAGCCCGCCAAGCGGCGACCGAGAGGGCTGCGGTCGGCGGACATTACGGCTACCATGGGCGGCACGACCTCGGGTCATCAGGCGCCGTGCAGGCCCCGTCCCGTCGCCTATGGAGGAACACGCATGACCAAAGTCGCATTGTCCGGCGCGAGCGGAAACATCGGCATCGTGCTGCGCCCCGCGCTGCTCAAACTGGGGGGCGGCCTGCGATCCGCCGGCGGCCGGCGCACGCTGACCCCCATCGCGCCCGAAGAGGAGGTCTGCAACGGCGACCTGCGCGACGCGGCCTTCGTTGACCAGTTGCTCGCCGGCGTCGACGTGCTGATCCACATGGCCGCCACCAGTGTCGAGCGGCCGGCGCCGGAGATCATCGAGAACAATCTGGTTGCCCTGCACGCGGTCTACGAGGGCGCGCGGCGGCATCGCGTGCGGCGCATCGTGTTCGCGAGTTCCAACCACGCCGTCGGCATGCACAGCGTCGAGACCAAACTGGACCTCGATTGCGACCTGCGCCCGGACGGCTGGTACGGCCTGAGCAAGGTGTGGGGCGAGGCGATGACCCGCATGTACTGGGACAAGCACGGCATCGAGGGGATCTGCGTGCGGATCGGCACCGCGATCGAGAAGCCCACCGAGTTCCGCCATCTCAGCACCTGGCTGGGCAACGACGACTTGGTGCAGTTGATCACCCGCTGCATCACGGTGCCCGACATCGGCTACCTCGCGGTCTGGGGCGTCTCGGCCAACACGCGCAGCTACTGGAATAACGCGGGCGCGGCCCGGCTTGGCTACCGGCCGACGCAGAATGCCGAGGACTACGCTGCGGATATCCTGGCCCAACCGAATCCGCTCGATGCAGTGGCGCAGCGTTTCCAGGGCGGCGGCTTCGTCAGCATGGACTACACGCCACCCGACCGGCGCCCCTCACATCCCGGCGCATAGCACCGAAGATGCATTCGCCGCCTCCGCCATCCGGCGAAGGCGGCGAGCGCCAAGCCGCCGCGTCAGTCCGTTTCGCTCGCGGCGTGGAGCGGGAGAATCCGCTCCAGCCGCCGGTCGCCCTCTAGCGGGCAGAGAGCTCCCGCGCGTTCGTTGACGAGCGCACCTTCATGCGTTCCAGCCGACGATCATGGCCAGCCACCACCACCGCGATGGCGGTAATGAGCGGCCCCACCGCCAGGAACAGCAGACCGAGGTCGGCGCTGCCGGTCGCATCCTTCACCAACCCGTAGACGGATGGTCCGAGCCACCCGCCCAGATTGCCGATCGCGTTGATCATGGCCAGGCCCCCCGCCAGAGCAACGCCAGTCAGCATGGCGCTCGGCAACGACCAGAAGGTCGGCACGAGGGATTGCTGACCCATCATCGCGATGCATAGCGCGATCATCGTAATGACCGGGTGGCCGACGCCGATGAGGACGCAGGCCGCCAGCCCTGCCGCAGCGACCAGGGCCGCACCAGCCACATGCCAGGTCCGCTCGCCGTGAAGGTCGGAATGGTAGCCCCAGTAGATCATCGCCACGAAAGCACACAGGTAGGGCAACGCGCTGACCAGCCCAATCCAGTCCGTGGATATCCCGAGCCCCTTGACGATCAGCGGCAGGAAGAACACCAGCCCGTAGGCTGACCCGTTCTGGCCGACATAGGCCAGCGTCAGCAGCCACAGCTTCGGGTTGCCGAACGCTTGGCCGAGTGAGTAGGTCCGGACTGCCTCTTTCTGTGCCCGCTCGGAGTCCAGCCGTTCCTGCAGCCAGGTCCGCTGTTCCGGCCTCAGCCACGCCGCGTCGACCGGCCGGTCGGTCAGCAACTTCCACGTCACGACGCACATGATGATCGGCGGCAGTCCCTCGATGATGAACAGCCACTGCCAGCCCTCGAGGCCCAGCAACCCTTGCAGTTGCAGCAACAGCCCGCCGACCGGCGGCCCGACGAACAGCGAGATCACGCTGGCCGACTGGAAAATGCCCATCATCCGGGTGCGATAGTAAGACGGGAACCACCAGGTCAGATACAGCAGCACGCCCGGGTAGAACCCGGCCTCGGCCAGCCCGAGCAGGACGCGGTTGCCGTAGAAGCTCCACTCGTTCCACACGAAGCCGGTCAGCGCGGCGATGATGCCCCAGGTGAGCAGGATGCGGGCGATCCAGCGCCGCGCGCCCATCTTGTTCAGGATCAGGTTGCTCGGTATCTCGGCCACGAAGTAGCCCAGGAAGAAAAGTCCGGCGCCGAAGCCGAACACGGCGTTGGTGAACCCGAGATACTTGACCATGGTCGTCGCGGCCATGCCCACGTTCGACCGGTCCAGGTAGGCACAGAAATAACCCACCATGAGCAACGGCATCAGCCGCCACGTCACCCGCTTGATGGTTTCTCGTTCGATCGGTTCGATTTCGAGCAGCGTGCTTGCATCCACGTTCGTTTCCTCCTCCTCGTGCACGGGCCGCCGGCGACAGAAAGCTTGCGGCCCGCGTCAGCTTCCTCGTCTGTTACCGAGCCAATCCCGGAATGGTCCATGCACCGCAATCAGTCCGGGGACGACGCAAGGTCATGGGTCGTCCCGCTACGCGGTCGAGATCGGCGCAGAAATACCGCAGCATCAGCGGCGGTACCAAACGCCGGGCTGCACGCCGGACGGTCTCACGCTGCGGCGGCGCGACCGTCGCGAGCCGTGTGTCGTGGCGGGAATCCGCGACGCTTGGTCCATAACAGGTCTTCCCATTGTCGGTCGCAGATCGCCTGCCGCCCTCGCCAAGTGGGTGGAAACGTTGCGCCGGTGCGATTACCCTGGGAGCGCGCCATCCCCCGGTCTATGATCCAGATCAATCGCAAAGCGTGGCGCCGGGTGTTTTTCGCGGGCTGGTCGATCATTTTGCCGCCGCGTGGCCATCGCGTGACACGGCGTCGATCATCGCGGTCTTTGTTGCACCGCGATGGGGCGGAGACGCAACGGTTTCGCGCCGGGTGCGTGGAACGTGGCACCCACCGGATGGATCGGACCAACGATGCGCAATGGGCCAGTCCGGCAATGGGCCAGTCCAATGTCGATCGGCCGGCGGACCCCGGCAGGGCGGAACAGCCGCGCACCCCGCCGACGCAGACGGAACGCGCTGCCCCCGGGTCAAGTCCGGGGCTCAAGTGCGAGGGATCAAGTCCGGGGCAAGGCTTTTCCACCCTGCGTTGCTACGCTGCGGCGTCTGGTCCCCAGTCGATCGCAGCACCGATTGTCGCCAGTCCGCGGGCGGCCGCGTCGGCGTCCTCGACGCGCGCCTCGCCGCCCAGGACGGCGATTGCCCGCGCATACAGCGGGGTCAAATTCGGCTCGCCGACGAGGTGGACCAGTTCGCCTTGCGGCAGCGCGGCCCGCACTTCATGGCCAATGAGCAAGCCGGACAAATAGCACGGCGCCGCCGTCTCATTGAGACCGCCGGTCACGCACAGCGCGCGCACGCCGAACACGTGGTGCAGCCACCCGCCAGCATCGCCGGACCGTGCCAGGCCTTGCTCGAACGCCGTCCAGTCCGTCGGCCCATCGCGCATCGTGCGGGCGAAAATCGTGTGCTCGCGCAGCGCGCCAAATACCTCACCGGTCATGTACGAGGTGTAAGCGATGATGCGCCCGTCCTGCAGGCGCGCCCACTTGCTGTGCGTTCCGGGCAGGCAAACCAGGCCGCGCTTGCCCAGCACGCCGCGGATGCCGGCGATCTGCGTCTCCTCGCTGCGCATCGTGTCGGGCACCCCTTGGGCATCCATGGTGCCGACGCCGGGCACCAGCCGTATCCGCGCGCCGGCGAACGACACCGCGACGGTGCCTCGGGCCAGTTCGGCAACGCCGATCGGGCACGGAAGATACGGCATCTCCCGCCACCCCTCGCGGCTACCGATCGCGCCGCAGGCCAGCACGCGATCCTCGCCGCGATCGAGCCAGTCGCCGATCTCGGCGCGCAACGTTTCGGCGAAACGACCGTCAGCCACATGCAGCACCCCACAGGCAGCCTTGCGCCGGTCGCGGATGTTACCGTCTTCATCCAACAGGAACGCCCGGAAGTTGCTGGTTCCCCAATCGACGCCGATCATGTCCGGATCCTTCCGCCTGAGCCGGCTTGTTATGATGCTGGCGCGCGATCCACACCATGATCCAGGTCAAGCATGCCGACCGGAGCCGGCGACTTTACCGCGGCACGAAGTCTGCTATGACCGCGATGAGCTGCGGTACTGATCCCGACGGTTCGGCCCCGCGGCGAACGCCGTCATTGCGAGCGCAGCGAAGCAATCTCCCGGAGATATCGCACCAATGCACACGGGGGATTGTTTCGCTGCGCTCGCAATGACAGCGTCCTGGTCTGCAGCGTTGGTGCAAACCCCGCCTGATTGTACCGCCGACTTGGATGCGGCCTCCGACCCTGCCGTGATACCAGCCACGGAGCGATCCCCCGAATGCGCACAATAGAGCAGCACGCCGACGCACTGGCACAGGGCACAACCACCGCCCGCGCCCTGGTGGAAGAAAGCCTCGGGCGCATCGCCGACCCGGCCGGCGAGGGCGCGCGCGCCTTCATCAAGGTGCATGCCGACGCCGCCCGCGCGATGGCGGACGCGATGGATGCGCTGCGCCGCGTCGGCCGCGCGCCGAGCCGTTACGCCGGCATTCCGATCGGACTGAAAGACCTGTTCGACATTGCCGGTGAGCCGACGCCAGCCGGGTCGCGCGCGCTGGCTGACGCACCGCCCGCCACGGCGCACGCGCCCGTGGTGCAGCGCATGCTGGCGGCCGGCTTCGTGCCGATGGGCCGCACCAACATGACCGAGTTCGCCTTCTCCGGCCTCGGCATCAACCCGCATTACGGCACGCCACGGGCGCCCTGGGACCGGGCCGCGGCGCGCATCCCGGGCGGCAGTTCGTCCGGCACCGCGGTGGCGGTGGCGGACGCGATGGTGGCGGCCGGGCTGGGCACCGACACCGGCGGGTCGTGCCGCATCCCGGCGGCGTTCTGCGGCGTCGTCGGCTACAAGCCGACCGCGCGGCGCGTGCCGATCGAGGGCGTCCTGCCGTTGGCGCCGAGCCTGGACTCGGTCGGGCCGCTGGCGCCCAGCGTCGCCTGCTGCGCCGTCATCGATGCAATCCTGGCCGGTGTGGCGCCGGCGATCCCGGCGCCGGCGACACTCGCTGGCCTGCGCCTCGCGGTGCCGGAGAATTTCGGTCTCGACGGCATGGACGCGCATGTCGGCGCCGCATTCGATCGCGCGCTGGCCGTGCTGTCGCAGGCCGGAGCGCGCATCACCCGCGCACGCTTCCCGACGTTCGATGCGATTCCGGCGGTGAACGCCAAGGGCGGCTTCGCGGCATCCGAGGCCTATGCCTGGCATCGCGCGCTGCTGGCCGAGAAGGGCGCGTTATACGACCCACGCATCCGCCCGCGTATCGAACGCGGTGCGACGCACAGTGCGGCCGAGTACGTCGACCTGCGCACCGCCCGACGTCGCCTGATCGCCGAGTTCGACGCCGCAACGCGCGGGTTCGACGCGCTGCTGCTGCCGACCACGCCGATCGTGCCGCCGCGCATCGCGGAGCTGGACGACGAGCGCGAGTACAACCGACTGAACCTGCTGATCCTGCGCAACACCGCGGTGGGCAATTTCCTCGACCGTTGCGCGATCAGCCTGCCCTGCCACCGTGCCGACGAGCCGCCGGTCGGGCTGATGCTGATGGGCGAAACGCTCGGCGACGCACGCCTGTTCAGCATCGCGGCGGCGGTAGAAGCGGCCCTGGCGTAGCTCGCTGTCACACAATGCCGCCGATATTTCGGTCTTGACGCAGTCTGTCCAGGCCGATATTTCTAATACGGAACATACTCGTGTGCCGAGCGCGCAGCTTGTAGTTTCCTGGCGTAGTTCAGACGGAGGCCCTTCATGCCCGATCGGCAGCTCACGCGCGGCGACACCGGCAGCGACGTCGAACAGGTCCAGGGGATGCTCAACCGCACCGGCGCGCTGCTGGATGAGGACGGCAGCTTCGGCCGTGGCACGGCGGTCGCGGTGCAGGTCTGCCAGACCCAGCATGGACTGCCGGCAAGCAGTGTCGTTGACGATCCCACCTGGGCGATGCTGCGTGCATTGCCGGAACCGTGCCCGGACATCGCCACCACCGCGGTGAACTTCATCGCCCAGCAGGAGGTGTCCAATCGCGCGCACTATGACGCGGTGGTGGCGCTTCCGGACTATCCCGGCGGCGACAGCGGCATCACCATCGGCGTCGGTTACGATTTGCGCATGGAGACCGGGTTCGTCGACGATTGGAACAACTTGCTGCCGGCGGCCACCATGGCAGCGCTACGTCCTTGCCTCGGCCAGCAGGGGACCAGCGCGGTGGCCCAGGCGCTGGCCGGTTTCCCGGTGCCCTGGGATCCCGCCTGGACCGTGTTTGTCAGCAAGAGCCTGCCCAAATATGTGACCGCAACCCGCGGTGCGTTTCCCGGATTCGATGCGCTGCCGATGCTGTGCCGCGGCGTGCTGGTCAGCCTGGTGTACAACCGCGGCACCGCCATGACCGACGACAGTCCCGACGACCGACGCAAGGAGATGCGCGAGATCCGCGACGCGCTGCAGGCGGGGAACCCGGCCGCGGTGCCAGACCTGTTGCGGGCGATGGAGCGGCTGTGGCCCGATGCACGCGGCCTGCGCGACCGGCGCGAGGCGGAGGCGAAGCTGTTCGAGGAAGGGTTGGCGGGTTCAGGCCAACAGTAGTGCCTGCTTCGTCAACACCCCGTCCGCGTCGCGCAGCTCGTGCACGATAGTGAAATGATCGGCACCGGGCACGGGGATCAGCGCGCCCGGCTGGTGCGCCTCGGCCCGCTTGCCGTGCAGGTGCCGGCTGTCCAGCACCAGTGGCGGCAGCTCCGCCGTGCCGTAGGTGATCGCCATCGGCTTGGCCACCACAGGTAGGCGCAGCGGCGACAGCGCAACGATCTCTTCGTCGGTCAGTCGTAGCTTCTCGTTCAGATAGGTGTCGCGGATCGGCCCAAGTTCGTGCACGCCGGAAATCGCCAGGCCGGCACTGACACGTTGGTGCCCCAGGCATAGCGCCGTCAGATGCCCGCCGGCCGACCAGCCCGACAGCACCACCTCGCCGCCGATGCCGTGCGCCAGCCCGTGCTCGGCCAGCCAGTCCAGCGCCGTATTGATCTCTGTAACGATCTCGGTGAGTGACGCATCCGGCGCCAGCGTGTAGCCGGGCAGTGCGCCCGCCCAGCCATGCGCGTACGGACCGGCGATCAGATTGGCGAACTGATCCTTGCTGTTGCGCTGCCAGTAGCCGCCATGGATGAACACGATGCACGGCGCGTTCGGATCGGCCGCCGGAAACAGGTCCCAGGTGTTGCGCTCCTTCGGCCCATACCGCAGATCGAGATGGTCCGGGTGCGCCGCGCGGAACGTCGCCGAGGCCGCCTCGCGCGCCGCGTTCAGCGCCGCACTGTTCTTGACAGCGGCCGAGTTGTTGTATGCCGCGTCGCGCTCGGCGCGGCTCATCGTGCCCCACTCCATCATGCTGTCGCCTTCAGATATTGGTCCATCACGCTGTCGCTTTCAGATACAAGTCAATGATCTGCCGTCCTCCAGAACAGCGCGCGCCCGGCCGCGCCGCCATGTGCGCCAGCGCCCACCCGAACCAGCCAACCCGGTGGGGTGTATCCGGGGTCCATGTCCCCAGGCTACGACATCTGACCCAAGGCGCCACGCAATCGGGCGAACGAAGAAAGGCCAGGGGCTCCGCCCTTGACGGGGATCCAAGGGGCAGCGCCCCTTGGCGGGGTCCAGGGGCGGAGCCCCTGGCCTTGCTTCGTTCGCCCGATTGCTAGGGCCGCATCGCGAATCGCGACGGTCCCGGTGTGCGCAGCGGCGCCGCCAGGTTGGCGAAGTCGCACAGCAGCCGGCGCGTCTCTCGCGGATCGATGATCTCCTCCACCCAGTAAGCCTCGGCCGTCCGGAACGGCGAGCGCAGCGCGTTCAGCCGCGCCTCGATCTCCTCCAGTTTGGCCTGCTTATCCGCCGCCGCATCGATCTCGGCGCGATACGCCGCTTCGATTCCGCCCTCCAACGGCAACGATCCCCAGCTCGCCGACGGCCAGGCATAGCGCACGCAAAGATGGCTCACCGGCTGATGGCCCAACCCGCCGACACCGTAACAATTGCGCACGATCACGCTGCACCACGGTACCGTGGTCTGGTTGATCGCGCCGAGCGCCCGCACCCCCCAGCGGATCACCGCGGTCGACTCGGCGGCGAGGCCCACCTGGAAGCCCGGACAATCCACCAGGTGCACGATCGGCAGGTGGAACGTTTGCGCCATGTCGACGAAGCGGATGATCTTCTGGCACGCATCAGCGGTCCAGGCGCCGCCATGATACAGCGGATCGCCCGCCATCAACGCCACCGGCCAGCCATCCAACCGCACCAGCGCCGTAATGATCGAGCGCCCGAAGCTGCGCCCGATCTCGAACATGCTGTCGTGGTCGACCAGCGCCTCGATGATGCGGCGCATATGATAAGCTTGGCGTTTGTCGCGCGGGATCGCCGAGATCAGGAATTCCTCGCGCCGCGCCGCATCCTCCCAGCCGCCTGCACGCGGCGGCAGGTCCCAGATCGAGCTTGGCAGGTACGACAGAAAGCGTCGCGTGGCGGCAAACGCTTCGTCCTCGGTATCCACGGCGTGATCCACCGCACCGCAGCCGAGCTGCACCTGCCAGCCGCCCAGCTCCTGCTTGGTGCGCGGCTCGCCCAATCGTTCCACCACCGGCGGACCGGCAACGAACACCGCCGAGAGGTCCTTCACCATCACCGAGTAATGGCTCGCCGCCAGCCGCGCCGCGCCGAGGCCGGCGACCGACCCCAGCCCCAGCGCCACCACCGGCACCAGGCCCAGGTTGTCGGCAACAATGTCGAACGCCGTGGTCTCCGACAGCCCACCCGGCAGGTTGGCGCGTCCGGTCGTTTCGATGGTCTTCACCGAGCCGCCGCCGCCGGAGCCTTCGATCAGGCGAATGATCGGCATGCGGAACTGCGCCGCCATCTGCTCCGACATCTTCGGCTTGCCCTTGATCGAGGCATCGGCCGAGCCGCCGCGAAGGGTAAAATCGTCGCCGGCGATCACCACCGGCCTGCCGTCCACCGTGCCGCGGCCGAACACGCAGTTGGCGGGGGTGAACGCGGCGATGCCGCGCGCGTCCGGCGTGTAGCTGGCCTTGCCGGCGATCGCGCCCAGCTCGTGGAACGAGCCTGCATCCAGCATGCGATCGATCCGCTCGCGGACCGTCAGCCGGCCGCCCGCGTGCTGGCGCGCGACGCGTTCTGCGCCGCCCATCTCCTCGGCAAGGGCCATGCGCGCGCGCAACTCCGCCAGCTCCGGCTCCCAGCCGATCGGCGTGTCCGGTCGCGGGCCGAGCGTGTCGTCGGGCATTGACCTCTGGTCCCCGTGCTGTTGCGGGCGTGTCGCGGCGATCCGCGGACGGGAGTCCTGACTCAGACCGGGGCCGCGGGCAATGGTGCGGCCATGCAGCGTGGCCGCAGACCGTGTCGCGGTTTGATCGTCTTCACTGTGTGGACCGAAAAGATCCGGGCCATCAGGATTGCGCGGACCAAAGGCACCTGCATGCACGCGGAAACGGCGCGTCTGATCCTCCGGCGTCCCACACTGACGGACGCTCCGGCGCTCTTCGTGTTCCTGGGCGATGCCGCGGCGATGCGATACACGCACGCTGACGCGTCGCTACGTACGTGCCGACGACGTATCGCTGTTCATGAATGGCGGCGGCGTCGTAATGGTTATGCACCCTGGACGATCGTCACGAAGACGACACGCCGGATCATTGGCTGGGGCGGCCTATACGACGACCCGTTTGATCCAGGATGGGGCGTGGAAGTTGCGTATTTTTTCGATCCCGCGGCTTGGGGTCGAGGCTATGCCTCGGAACTCACAACCGCTTGCACACAGCTTGCCGACAACGTCCTGCTTCTGCCCGAGGTCAAGGCTTTCGCGCATCCCGCGAACATCGGGTCAAGGCGCGTGTTGGAGAAGGCCGGCTTTGAGTCGGTACGGTTCGTCCCGGAAATGGAACGCCTGCTGTACCGGCGCGGCCGCCAAGGGCTTCAGTCCGAGGCGTAGCAACCGGTCCAGCGCGCGCCCGATGCCTGTACTTGTTCTGAAGTCGGACTGAAACTGGAAACGCCCCGGCAAGTCGCAAAACTGTCTGGCCGGATGGGCCATGGCCGAAAGCGTGGTTTCCGCCTATCCTCCGGCCGTCACACTGACAACGAGCAAAACGCATGGACGAACTGCTCTACGAGGTCCGCGACGACATCGGCTGGATCATTTTCAACCGTCCGGCGGCGCGCAATGCGCTGACCTTCGCGATGTATGAGAGCCTGGCTGCGATCTGCGCCGCGCAGACCGAGGCACCGACCCTGCGCGCCCTGGTGCTGACCGGCGCGGGCGAGAAGGCCTTCGCCTCCGGTACCGATATCGGTCAGTTCCGGGCCTTCGACGGGCCGGAGGACGCCATCGCCTACGAGGCGCGGCTGGACCGCGTATTGGACACGATCGAGCGTTGCCCTATCCCAATGATCGCCGCGCTGGCCGGCGCCTGTACCGGCGGTGGTGCGGGCATCGCCGCCTGCTGCGACCTCCGCGTTGCGGCGGCCAACCTTCGTTTCGGTTTCCCGATCGCGCGCACGTTGGGCAACTGCCTGTCGATGGCCAACATCGCGCGGCTCAGCGCGCTGATCGGCCCGGCGCGGGTGAAGGAGATCATCTTCACGGCCCGCCTGGTCGAGGCCGAGGAAGCGAAAGCCGTCGGCCTGGTCAGCGAGATTCTGCCGGACCATGCGGCGCTGATGGCGCGCACCGCCGCGCTCGCGCGCGCCATTGCCGGCAACGCACCGCTGACCCTGCGGGCGACGAAGGAGGCCGTGCGACGGCTGCGCGCCAGGCACGCCGCCGATGCCGACAAGGACCTGATCCTGCTGTGCTACCTGAGCCAGGATTTTCGCGAGGGCATGGACGCGTTCCTCGGCAAGCGTCCGCCGGTTTGGCGCGGGGCGTGATCTTGCATTATCCCGGGCGCCATCCCATAGGCGGCAGGATAAGCCCGGGCTGAAGATAAAATTGCCGCCCACCTTCTGAGGGTGAGGCGGGCAGAGAAGGCTCCTTGGAGGTCATACCGAAGCACCTTGCTGCGGGACCCTCACCCCAACCCTCTCCCTCAAGGGGAGAGGGAGTATTGTATCCCCGGCAATCACAGATCACACGGGAGCGCAACAATGCCCAAGACCCCGGACTACTTCGTCGGCAAGACGATCGTCATCACCGGCGCGGCCAGCGGCATCGGCCGCGCCACCGCGCTGATCTTCGCGCGCGAGGGCGCCAACGTGGCGTGTGCCGACCTGGATGCGGACGGCGCGCGCCGTACCGCCGAGACTATCGCCCAGCAAGGCCGCAAGGGACTGGCGCTGCCCACCGACGTGACGCAGCGCGCGCAGGTCAACGATGCGGTCGCGCGCGCGATCGAGACGTTCGGCACGGTGGACTTCCTGTTCAACTCGGCTGGGGCCGCGTTTCGGCGCTGCAAGTTTCTCGAGATCGACGACGATCTGCTTGATCGGACCTTCGATCTGAACGTAAAGGGAACGTTCCACGCAATGCAGGCGGTGCTGCCGCACATGCTGGCGAACGGCCATGGGGTGATCGTCAACGTCGCCTCGATGTCGCACAAGCGCGGCGGGCCCGGCGCCTCGGTGCACTACGCCGCGGCGAAGGGCGCGGTGCTGACCATGACGCTGGGCGTGGCGCGCGAGTTCGCCGATCGCGGCATCCGGTGTCTGTCGATCTCACCCGGGCCGGTGAACACGCCGTTCGCGCGGGCCGCCGACACCTCGCCCGAGCTGGTGCAGAAGTTCATTGCCGACGTGCCGATGAAGCGGATGGCGGAGCCGGAGGAGATCGGCGAGCTGGTGCTGTTCACCTGCTCCGACGCCTGTCCCTACATGACGGCGGACACGGTGTATGTGAATGGTGGGGGTGGCTGGCGGTAGCGTCTGGTCGTCGGATGGTGGCGCATGGCGGCGGCGTGGTCGGGGCACTCTCGCGACGGGTTCGGGGTGTTCGATCCATCGCAAGAAAGATCCACCGCGGAGCACGCGGAGGAGGGGCGTTATGCGTCATCGGCGGCGGCAGGAGGCCCGGTGACCACGCCGATCCCAGCCAAGATCATCGCCCAGTCCTCATCAGTTACCGGGGGGTTTTTCCATGCCGTTGATGGATGTGGGATCGCAAATGCTGGAATTCCCTCGATTCTCCCTGATTGCAGAAGTCGGTTCCGACGCCGCCTGCCGTCGCCCCGACCGTTCGCGACCATTTCTCGGAACCCCGAACCGCCCATCAGGTCCAGTGCATCCCAGCCAAGCAGCAGAATTTGCTTGGGCCGCATTGCCCGGATTAGGCGGTTATTCTCGCCAACACAAAACGCTTCGAGGAGGGTGCGCAATCTTTGCTCGAGCCCTTGCCACTCCTTCCAATTCGGCGCCCGAAAGAAGATAGCGTTAGTTCCCACCGCACCATGCAGGTAGGCAGGGCCGAAGCGCTTGCGCAGCTCCGCCGCCAGGGTCCAAGATCCGCTAAGGTATTCATTGCTGGGGGACGGCTGCCGAAGCTCTTCGGCCCGCATGTGTGACACGTCACCCCCAGGCTGCAACCCAATCACGAGTACGGGTGGTTCAAGACAAGGAGGGCTGTAAAGTATCTTGAAGCCGTGATCGTGATCTTTGGTTAACCGGCAACGTGTCGCTTCCCAAAGCCGATAGGTTTTGCTGTAAACGTCATGCACGATGGTATCCATTTTCTGCCGCTCCATGTCCTGTCAACGTCCTCGTCAACGCATTTCGGTATACGCATAGCTGCGGGAAGTCGGTGTGGGTTTGACGGATAAGTCTTCGATGGTGCGCCGGCGTCGGCACTGTCCGCTTGAGTGCTGGGCGGTTTACGGAATGGATTAGATCAGGCTAGCCGCGTCACTGAATGGTCGGTCGAGCGCTTCTTCACCTAATACGGCCGTAACCATCGTCTGGCCAAGGACTTTGACGCCACGATCGCCTGCGCGGCGGCGTGGTGTGCAACGCAGTTCCGTCAGTCATCAGAAGCAGGAGAAGGAGCCGTCCAGCGCCTCTTCACAAGCTCCCATCCTTCTTTACGCTGTCTTCGGGCAACGCGAAGAGCGTCATCATAGCACCCTTTTCGAAGTTCCGCTCGGTCCTGAAGTTGTATGTCGAGTCCATGCAATCCATCGCACAAGCAGCGATCAATCGTATCGGCGAGGGTGTCAAATCTGAACTTTGCGGAGGGAGATTCCCGGGTGAGGAAGAGTTCAGCGATGGCAGAACCCTGTTCGCGATCAGCAAGGCGCATTTGCATTGGGTCGTAGTGGCTTTGAGAGGTCGTGAAACCGAACCAATCCTCGCACACGAGGCCCGTGATCGGCAGAAACCGAACGCCGATCAAGCTGTCTGCGTCGCTGAAGTAGTCTTTGACAAAGCGGGGAAACACATCATCCTTGATGTGGATCTCGCACTCGACATCCCGATCGCCCGAAGCGCTTCGGCCAACGACCTTCGACTTTCCTTGCCGCAGCGGTGGCATCTTTTCCCAAGGAAACGTCAATATCGGCGTGGGCGCGGGGTGGCACGACGCGGTTTCAGCGGGCCCGGTGTCGGATCCGTTTGACGATGCCGTAGAGTGGGATGTCAGCGGAGACAGTGCAGCGCTCAACTGCACTCGAAGTGCCGGCGTTGCTTCTAGGGCTTTCCCGATCGGCACGATGCACAAGCGCAGTTCCACCTCATGTCGGCCTTTCACGGTACCGGATATCGGACGCACACGCCCGTCCGCCTCCGTCATTTCGGTGGTGACGCTGACGGGGAACGTCGCAATAATCCTTCCCCTAAACCAAGTATCTTCCGCTCCCGGCACTTCAGTTGTGGCGCTGACGGGAATCGGACTGTCGAGCCACCACGCGCCGAGGACAAGCGAAGGGTAGACAGGTATATGGTCGCCATCCCCGTTTTCCGCCTCGATGGTAGGCTGATAGAATTCGATCGGCCATATCTGCGGCCCGCCAAAGCCGCCAAAGTCGAACTCAAGCTCGATATCCTCGGGCGCAAGCAAGCTGCCCGCTTCCTGCGCTCTGCGCCAGCAATCCGCGCTAATATCAAGTGCACCTCCACCTTTCAGGACGCCCTCAAAAAGGCGCGTCAGTTCACACTCCCGCGCGACCCCCTCCATAACGAAGCGCAGTCGCTCCGCCAGTTGCACGAAATCCTCAGCCGCCTGGCGCGTGCCGGTGGACTGCCAAAAGCTCGCCCCGCCGAACACCTCCAAGAGACTCTCGTCTTCGTCCAGGCCGGCGAGCTTCGCCGCTGCCTTCGCGAGCCGCGCGTAGGGGCCGACTTTTTTGCTCAAGCGAGCCGGCTTGCGGTTCGGGGGAGTCGCGAATTGCGACAGGTGTTTGGTAGAATCCCCGGCGACGGCGAGGCCTGCCTTCCGCAGAACCTCGGCCTTCGGTATGCGGCGCTCCTCCTCCACCCGCTGCAGCAGTTTGTACAGGTCCCGCGACACCGTCTCCCCGTCAGCCGTACCCAGCCTTGGAGTGCGATGACCTTCGAGCGCGTTGCGCAGATGACGAATCCGTTCGGCACGGTCGGCCCCCATCTGCTCTTTGTGTGGCCTGGGGTACGGAAGCTTGTCGTCCATCGGCTTGTACTCCTTCAATGCCATACCCACGACCGGCCGGTCCGCCCGTGCCGGTAGCGTCGCCCCTTCCGGCGGGACGGAATCAACACGGTAATCGCCGTTCCGTCCCCACCGATGACCACCGCGCGCTTGCCTACCCGGTCCAGATAGGCAACAGCGGTCCCCTCGGCTCGCCCCTCAGCGCGCAGCGTGGCGACAGCGCTGCGAGTCAGTGTCATCGACACACAGCTGCCTCCGACTGCGGCGAGGCAATCGGCCTCTTCCAGTAAGACCTGCAACTCTCTCGCGAGTACGCCCCGCTGTTGGCAACGCGTCCGCAGGTGACGGTTCTGGCAGGAAGGCGTCTCGTCCAAACTCTGGTGCATTGGATCGTCTCCAACTGCCCGACGCCATGTCGGGCGAGACAAGAGATGCTCCGGCGGAACGCCCTTAGCATAGCCGCAAAATCACATTTCCGCGGTAATTCTTGCGGCATGTTGTGCGGTATATGACAGCGGATATCGCGGCATCCGGCCTTGCCCCGGTTTTCGGGCGCAGCTGCCGGAGGCCGAGGCCAAAGGCCAGCGTGTACGAGAGTCTACCACCCTCTGTGGGCATTCAAGCTGAACTCGATTTTGTGAGAAAAATTAACTAGGATAATTATCCTCTTCGTGCGATACTGGCCGCTCCAACATATCCCGCTGGAGACCGTACCTGTGTCCAACCCACCTCCCGACCCCGCCGCCTCACCGGACAAGCCGCCCTACCCCATCCCGCCGGCGACCCTTCGCGCCATGGTGCTCACGCTGGCCCGCCCGGGCGCCGACGCGCCGGAGACCGCCTGGCAGGAGGTAGTGCAAGCCGGCCTCGACAAGCTCGGCGCGTTCGACCCGCGCGATCCGATCGAGGCCATGCTGGCGATCCAGATCATCGCCGCCAACGCCGGGTCGCTCGACGCCTACCGCCTCGCCTTCGAGCCCGGCACCACGGCGGTGCAGGCGCTGCGCCAGCGCGCCAACGCCACCTCGCTCGCCCGCACCATGACCGGGGCGATCCGTCTGCTGAAGCAGCAGCGGGCGCTGCCGGCGGCCCCGGCGCGCGACTGGGGCAATGCGGCGGCCGACTTGGGCGCGGCGTGGCGGACGGAACCACCTCGCCCGGCCGAACCACCGCTGAGCGGCAAGCCAGGCGAGGCTGCGCCGCAGGTCATCGTCAAGTGGATCGACGAGATCGACGACGCGGAGCTCGCCATCGCGGTTGAGGACGACCGCCGCGAGAAGGCCGGCGAGCCGCCGCTGCCAAGGAGCGGGCCGAAGGTGCTCTACCGCTACAAGCCCGAGGACTACATCCACCGCTTCAAGCCCGACGAGCGCGCCGCGCGGCCCTATCCGGGCTGGGAGAACATGACCAAGCCGGAGCGGCGTGAGTTCTTCGGCTATACCTACGACGGCCAGGTGGCACCGCTATCGATGTTGACGCCGGAATCCCAGGCAGCCGCGGCCGCCGGGGAGGAGTGAGCGCGCAGCGACGAACGGCGCCGCGGCTGTGGCGGACTGCGCGCGGTTGGTAAAAGCCCCGGGCTGCGCCTGCACCGGGTCCCTTGCAACGGCGTGCCGCCGGCTCCGAGGTTAGGTGCCTACGGCATGGCCGGCGCTCCATCTGCTGTTGCCCTTATCCGCGTTCATCGGCGTTCATCTGCGGCTGAAAATCCTTGCTTGCGGGTTGCCGAGCGCGCGGACTTTGGCCGCCAGCCAGTCAGCGAAGAATTTTGAACCACAGATGAACACAGATGAACGCGGATGGCCGCGGAGCACATACGGCCGACTGCTGCGCATTGTGACGCTCCGCGCGCGGCACGGCTGGCGGTTGTCGGGGAGCACGAAATGCGATTTCGCGCAGCGACCCTATGCAATGGGAGCGGGCCACCGGAGCCGGGTTGGCCGCGTTCGGGCCGGATGGCACGGCTGGCGGCCGCGGCGGAGCACGAAATGCGAAATTCGTGCAAAGACCCTATGGACCGTCTGATGGTCGATGCGGGCGGGTGTGGCACGGCGGTGTCGGCGGAGGGGGCCCGCGGCGCCGTTCCGACAAATCGCGCAGCATCCCTATCCGACTGTCTGGCGGCCGATGCGGGCGGGTGGGGCACGACCGTGTCGGTGGAGGGGGCCCGCGGCGCCATTTCGACAAATCGCGCAACGACCCTATGCGACCGTTTGGTGCTCGATGCGGGTCGCACCGGGGGAGGGGGCGGCACTTGGCGCCGTTCGGACAACTCGCGCGGCGGCCCATGCAACTGCCAGGGGGCAACGATTTGCGTTTTGGGCGAGCGATGGATAGTGGGCCAGTATCGAAAATGACACTGAAAACTGTCCTACGGAGGCTCCGTCATTGCTGTGCGGGCACCGGCCTACCGTGCGCGTCCAATACCTCGCCGGGCTGGCCGGGTTGCGGCTGGAACGCAGGATCATTGTCGCCGACGTATCAGACGTCGCAAATTCCACCTGCGATCCACCCCGGGCTGGCCGGCCTTCGCGGACCACGGCGATTGGAATGGTCGGTTTCCGTCGACGGTTCGCCCGCCGGTTCAGCGCTCGAACAGCCGGCCCACTCCCGGAACGACGTCCTTGACCCCCGCCAGCCGCAGGCAGTGCCAAGCCATCGCGTGGTCGGACGAGGTCACCGGAATGCCGATCTCACCCTCCACTTCCGAAACGATCTCGCTCAGCCGCAGGCTGGTGCAGGAGACGAACACCGCGTCCAGCGTCGTGCTGCGCGCCAGCGTGCGGATCCCTTCCGCGATCGACACCGGGGCGATACGCGCGGCGTCGCGGTCGTCCTGCTTGTTGAACGTGCCGAACGCGGCGACCGTGGCCCCGCGTTTGGTCAGGTAGGCCCGCACCCCGGCATTCACCTCGGCCGAATACGGTGTCAGCACGCCGATGCGCTGTGCGCCCAGCGCCTCGAACGCGGCGAAGGCGGCGGTGACGGGCGTGGTGCAGGCAACCCCGGGCCGTGCGGCGTGGATCTGGCGGAACACCTCGTCCTCGCCCAGCTCCATGCTGGCCGAGGTGCAGCCGAACGCCACCACGTCCAGCTTGACCCCCGGCAGGATCAGCGCCGCGGCCGGGGCGATCCGCTCGCGCATCGCACGCAGCGTCGCGGGCGTCACGTCATTGTCGTTGAACAACCGGGCTTCGTACAGCGCGACGCCGTCCTGGCGCACCAGGTGGCGGAATTCGTGCTCCATCGTCTGATCGGTCGCCAGCACCAGCAGCCCGATCGCGGCACGATGCGCGATGCCGCCGTCCAGTTGGCAGGGCAGCACGCCCAGATCGACCATCGGCATATCCATGTGCGTCTCCTCGGAAAGTCAGGGTATGCGGGCAAAAGTTCAGGTCGCGTAGATGGCGTTCAGCGGAATGCCGATGCTGATTTCCGGCAGCTCCAGCGTGGCCGCAAGGCCCGTTACGACTTCGGGCTCCCAGCCCGCCGCACGCCGCATGATGGTGATCTCGGGCCGGTCCTGCTCCAGCAGGACATAGACCAGAATGCGTGGCACCGCCGCATACTCCAATGCCTTGACCCGGCGGTCGGTCAATGCCGTGCTGGGTGAGAGCACCTCGCACACGACAGTCGGCTCGACCAGGTCGCTGTCCTCGTCGGACGGGACGCAGACAACACTGGCATCGGGGGAACGGATGCGCCCGGTCGTCAGCACTTTCAGGTCTGAGGCATGCGCCTCACACGGGGGTCGCACGCGATTCACAAACGCCGCCGCGAGCCGCGTTGCCACCCGCGAATGCGTGCGGCTGCCGCCGGTCATCGCGACCGGCTGCACGCCGTCGAATTCGTACCGTGCCGGCTGGGATCGCTCCCAGGCCAGAAATTCGTCCAGCGTCAGAGGCTTCAGTGCTGCGCTCATGGTGACCGCCCGATAGCCGAGGGAGGTGACAGTAGCACGAATCGGGTTGCGATAGCGACGCCGGGGTTCCGCGGGCGTAGGTGGTCGCGGACCGGCGCAGGCGACGGCCGAGAGGTCGTCAACGGCCGGATCGCATGGCTTTGAGGACTCGCCGCATGCCGTCCTCGACCTGGACCCACGTGGCATCGCGATGGCCCTGCTCGTGGCCGGCGTCGGCGACGGGCTTGCCGTCCTTGGGCAACGCCTGGTTCGCCTGAACCTTCAGACGCCGCCAGTCGCAGGGGCGCCCGATGATCGGCACGACGCGGGCCTGACCGGCGGCCTCGCGTTGCAGCGCGATCTCCATCTCCTTGCAGCAGTAGTCCGAGGCGATGAAGTCGGGGCTGAGCAGCAGCAACACGAGGTCGGCGCGCTGCAGGTGCTCGTTGACCTGGCCTTTCCGGCGGCGGCTTGACCAGGTTGACCAACCTCCCCGCCCCTCCTATCCGGTCAGCCTGACCAACGAGCAGACGCATGCCCCACTTCGTCACCCTCTACGAAGCCAAAACCCACCTCTCCGCCTTGGTCGATCGCGCCGCGGCCGGGGAAGAAATCGTCATCGCCAAGAACGGCGTGCCACAGGCCCGGCTGGTGCCGCTCACCGTCCGCGGTGAACGCCGCGCGCCGGCCAACGCCATGCGCATCCGCCGCATCGCGGCGGATTTCGACGCCCCGGACCCCGCCATGGAGGCCCTGTTCAGCGGCGAGACTGCGTGAACCTGCTGCTCGACACCCACGTCTTCCTGTGGTGGGACCGCGCGGACAAGGCGCTGAACGCCGAGGCTCGGGCCCTGATCGCCGAACTCGCCAACCAGGTCTTCATCAGTGCCGCCTCGGTAGTGGGTCAGTTTGAAGGTCGCCCGCCGACACAAGGCAGCGGTAGCCGGATCGCTGGCCCGGACGCCCGGATTCGTAAAGGGTTATCGGACGCTCTGGACGCCTGCCGACCACGGACCGCGCGACGAGTCCGGATGGCAGGTGTCCAGAGCGTCCGATAAGGCTCGAAGGAGGAAACCGCGGGGAGGGTCGCGATGGTGCCGGGCCGGCCTATGGTGATTTGATCATCGCGAGAGGTTTGAAGTTGGGTGCTTGAAGTTGGGCACGGCGAGAGTTGGCAGCGGTCTGCTTGGCAAGACCAATATGCGGAAGCGATTTGCGCCCTATGTTGGTGGGCGTGTGTGCGCGACAAATTCTGGAACGATGATCGTGGGTCAAGCGAGGCGGTGGCAGGTCAGCGACCGAACCGCCAATGTGAGCAAGACGGGACCGTAGCGCGTGTCTGGCGATGGTCATGAGCTGTCGATCCAGATGCGCTGCGTTGTGTGATGGCGCGGTGTGCAGCCACGCTCGAAAGTCTCGATGACGATCATGCGTCCGCCGCAGCACGGGCAGGGATACGCGGATGACTGGGGCTCACCGTCATCCGCACAGCCGGTGTCGGCGGGTTGCCGGGGCGGCTCCGGGACATGGAGCAACTGCCGGGCTCGGGCGATGTTCTCGGCCCGGCCGCCATTGGCGAACAGGCCGTAATGGCGGATGTGGTGGAATCCGCTGGGCAGCACGTGGATGAGGAAGCGGCGGATGAACTCGTCGACGGCGAGTGTCATCACCTTGCCCCGTCGTTGCTGCTTGGCGCGATAATCCTTCCACTTGAAGGTGACCCCGGAATCGTTGAACGCGACGAGGCGGCTGTTGGCGATGGCGACACGGTGGGTGTAGCGCGACAGGTAGGCCAGCACCGCCTCCGGGCCGCCGAATGGCCGCTTCGCATAGACCACCCACTCGCTTCTGCGTAACGGAGCGACATGGTCTTTGAACGCCTTGGGGTCCGCCAGTGCCGCCTGGTTGCCGAAGAACTGCAACTGCCCGGCGAGGTATGCCGCCGATAGCTGCCCCAGGAACAATCGACGGAACAGTCGCGAGAGGACGCGGACAGGAAGGAAGCACCCGGGCCGGCACGCGATCCAGCGCTCGCCGTCCGGGGCGATGCCGCCGCCTGGCACGATGATGTGGACGTGCGGGTGGTGGGTCAGCGCCGAGCCCCAGAGCCTGCCCCCGGACTTGATCCGGGGGTGTGGAGCACGGCGGTCAATCCGATCCGGGCGCCGAGATGCTTCGGGTCGGCCGCAATGGTGATGAGCGTCTCGGCCGCGGCCTTGAACAGGATGTCGTAGACGACGGCCTTGTTTTGGTAGGCGATGTCGCCGATCGCGGCCGGCAGCGTGAAGACCACGTGGTAGTAGGGCACGGGCAACAACTCGGCCTCCCGGTCGGCCAGCCATTCCTTGGCAGCGATGGCCTGGCACTTCGGGCAGTGGCGATTGCGGCAGGAGTTGTAGGCGATGCGCACATGCGCGCAGTCCTCGCAACGCTCGACATGGCCGCCGAGAGCCGCGGTGCGGCAGCTCTCGATGGCCGACATGACCTTCAGTTGCGCGAGGCTCACCCGTCCGGCGTTGGCGCTGCGCCAGGCCGGCCCATGGCGGCGGAAGATATCCGCCACCTCGATCGCTGGACGTGACAAGGGCGAGCCGCGATCAGGCGGGCGGTCTTACCTCGGTGAGCAGCAGGTCGAGCGGGCTGGTGACCTCGCCGATCGCCTTGATGGCGACACGGGTGTACAGCGCCGTGGTGTCGAGCTTCTTGTGACCGAGCAGCACCTGGATGACGCGTATATCGGTCTTCTGCTCGAGCAGATGCGTGGCGAAGCTGTGCCGCAAGGTATGCATGCCCACGCGCTTGTCGATCCCGGCCCGCCGCGCGGCCGCGTGTATGGCGCTGTTAAGCCGCCGCACGGTGAGGGGCGCGCCACGAACCCGGCCGGGAAACAGCCACTCCCTTGGCCGTTTGACCAGCCACCACCGCCGCAGCAGATCGAGCAACTGCTGTGACAGCATCACGTAGCGGTCCTTGTGGCCCCCCGCCTTCGCAGGGGCAAGCTCTTGCCTTGATCGACCCGGATCAGCATCCGGGCGCTGTCGATATCGCCGACCTTCAGCGAGATCACCTCGGAGGCGCGCAGGCCGGCGCCGTAGGCGATGCTCAGGGCCGCCTGGTACTTGAGGCTTGGAGCCGCCGCCAACAGCCGGGCCACCTCTTCCGGACTCAACACGACCGGCAGCCGTCGCGGCTCACGGGCGAACACGATATCTTCGGTGACGTCGCCCCTTCGCAGCGTGACCTTGAAGAAAAAGCGCAGCGCCGTCATGGCCGCGTTCACGCTGGGGACGCCGAGGCCGCTGGATGCGAGATGCAACTGATAACGGCGGATGTCTTCGGCGTTTGCCTGGTCTGGTGAACGTCCGAGGAAATCGGCAAAGTTCTTGACGGCCCGGATGTAGCCAGCTTGAGTCTTTGTCCCGACCTTACGGATGGTCATATCGTCGATCATGCGCCGGCGCAGTGGGCTGATGGCCTTGTCGGTCATTGGGGGCTCCTGTCTTGGGTGAGGTTGTGAAGCCCCTCCATCCCAAGACAGGACGCTGCCTTCCCGCTACTGCGCCGCTACCGTGCCACTGTCCCCGCCCGCGAGAGCTTACCGCGACAGCGGTTTAGTCCTTCGACCCGAAGCGGTCCTTCGCGTTTGGCAGGACCTCTGGCTGTTCATGCGACCCAAAGAGGACCTTGAACCAGGAATGGTTGACAAACCGGGACCTAAGAGATTGGCAAAAATGGCGGCCTGACGGAACCCAGCCCGAACACTCTGGATGACACGTCGATTTGCGCTGTATCCGCGTTGAGTCTGATATCGGACATCTGGGGTATCCATTTAACCGGAGTTGCGCGTAGACTGCGGTGCAATGGAACG
>PLXO01000265.1 GCA_003151425.1 Acetobacteraceae bacterium | reverse complement strand
ACGCGCAGCGCCAGGCGCGCCGCCCCGCCGGTCCTTCCGGACGCAGCCGCGCGGCCCGTGGTCGCCGCGCCATTTCTCACCACCGGGTCAAGCGCCCGGTGGCAGGCTCGACATGAAATTGCATCGGCGGTTTTCGAAAACGCCACCTGGGACGGATGGTCCGGCGCCTTCAACTCCGCCGGCCCGAGTGCCAGCCGCGCCGCCATCTCCGCCGGCAGATGTGCCCGCAGCCGCAGCGCCGCGCCAAACAGCCGCATCCGCGCGGACAGCGTGCTGACCCATCGCTGCATCGCCCGCTTCGCCGCCGTCGCCCCCCCGTGCTTCGTGTGCGCGGCGATCGACCGCGCCTTCCCCTCCGGCGTCCGAGGCCCGGTGCACTTCCCCCCATGTGTCCTGCACCGCCCGTTCGCCATTGCCGGCGCCCGGCACGGATTGCCCGAGCGTGCCCGCGCCCCGCAACGCGGCGCCAGGTTCGGGTTCCCCCGAGGGTTGCCGTTCCGCAGCGGGCCGGTCCCACCTCCGGGGGGCGCGGCCGGCGGGTCGGCGGGCGGGTCCGGCGAGGGGCTGTCGCACGCAATCACGCCGCCGCCCCCACGCCCTGTGCCGCTGTCGCCTCGGGCGTGCTCTCACGGTTCGTGGGATCGAGGTCTGAATTTTCTCCCACCATGCTCTCCCCCTCCCCTTGAGGGAGGGGGTTGGGGGGAGGGGTCGGTGGGTNNGAGGGGTCGGTGGGTTGGGGGGAGGAGTCGGTGGGTTGGGGGGAGGAGTCGGCAGGTTGGGGGGAGGGGTCATCGCGCAAGACTCGTCAGTCCGCGCCCTGCCCCAACCCGCATCCACCACCGCGACATCGACCCCATCCGCCAGCACGGTCCCAAAGAACGGTGCCGGCATCTGCTGCGACCGCTCCAGCGCGCGCACCATCCCCGTCGCCGTGCGCCCCAGCTCGGCCGAGGTGCGGCCCACCCGACACATCTGCGGCACCGTCAGCTCCGGTGCGTAGGCCCGCGCCGCGATAGCGTCCGCCAACTCCCGCACGATCAGGATCTCCGACGCGACCCGCGCCTGCGCCGCATTGGCCGGCATCAGCGTGGAGATCTCCTGCATCAGCCGGGTGATCCGCGCCTGTCGCCAGGCCGCGGACGCACCGGGCGGCGGAGGCGGCAGCGCGGCGAGTGTGGCCGCCAGCAGGTCGGGGCTGAGGTGATACGGCGGCACCATCTCGCGGATGACGTTTGCGGTGATTCCGCTGGATGGAAGAGACATGAAAGGACGCTCCGGTTGAAATGCATTAACAGAGATAGTCATATATATTAACGTTACCACCAATGCCAGCAAATCCCGATCCCGATGTGCTGGCGGGCGAGGTCAAGCGGCTCACTTATCGGCCGAGCCGCGGCGTCATGAAAGAGGTTGTCCGAACCGAGGAATCGTGCTACAATATGCGCGCCTGGGAGTTCGTACGCTGCGATGCAACACTATCAGCCGAAGCCGATCCTGACGGTTGAATTGGCGGGTGGGCGTGATCGCCTACGCGAAATGATTCTGTACGTCGCTGAACGCTGCGCGGAAGCGAAGTACTTCGGCGCCGTCAAGCTCAACAAGATCATCTGGAAGGCTGACTTCGACTCGTTCGCGGCGCGCCGGGTTCCTGTCACCGGGCGCGAGTATCGGCGTCGGAAGCTTGGCCCGGCACCCGTAGAAATGTTGCCGGTTCATCGCCGTATGCTACATGATGGACTGATCCGTGTAGATAGGCGCGACCTAGGAGACGGTTTTATAGAGCACCGGACAGTTGCGCTAGTCAAACCAAACCTCGCACTCTTCGATGCGGTCGATCTGAGTTATGTCGATGCATCGATCCGGCATTATTGGGATATGACGGGCACGGAGTCGAGCGATGAGTCTCACGGTGTCGCTTGGAGCACGCGACACGATGACGATCCGATGCCGTATGATCTAGCATTCCTATCGGATCAACCATTAAGTCTGGAGCAGCAGCTTAGGGTAGAGCAGCTGATTTATGACAAGGGCTGGGCCAGTGGCTAATGGCCGCCCGAAAGATAACTTTCGATCCGGACTGCGACAAAGCGGTCGAGGCCCTCGGCGGCTACAAGCGGCTCGACCCGACACTAGAGGCGGCCTGGGACGGTTTGATGCGTGAACCGCGCGGCTTTCCAGTGGTGCAAACGGACTGGGGCAGCGTACGGTATATTAAGACAATAGCAATCCAGGGCGTCGTGCCCGCACTTGTTTGGCTTTTCTCAATCGACAACCAAGACAACGTAACGATCTTCCATGTTGAAGAAGACACCGGCTACTAAGTCCTACGATTCGTAATTACGATGACGTATTCCAGGGTCGTATCCATGGCCACTCCAATCGTTTCCCCTCTTACAGGGCGCGGATTTGGGGCTGTAGGCGGGGTATCGATATCGAAAGTGCGTCATCGTATTTACGAAAAGGAGTACTAAGGCTCAAATTGATCTCTTTCGTGACAGGGCGATCGAGCTCACCCCGCATCGGCAGAAAGAAGCGCGGCGGCGGGCCGAGGGCGCGACGCTCAAGGAACTGGCGCGGAGCTACAACGTGGGCCGGGCGACGATTTCGAGGTTGGCGGTATGATCGACTGACAGGGGTATCAGTGAGAATTAGCATAGTCTGTCCAGAATGCTCGAAGGCAGCCGGAGGGTTTGCAGTCCTCTACGTTCATACCATCCGAGAGGATGGTGTATTCCTCCCCTCAACACAGGTTGAAAAGCGATCATGACGGACACTGCGCCAAAACCCTTCGGTGGATTGAGCATTGCCCATCCAACGCGGAAATTCGCGGCAACCGGGCGCGATTTCCAACTCTCTCGGCGCTGGCTTTGGACATCTTTATCGGACGATAAACCAAGTTTCATCACCTCGATCCATGGGCGCGTCACAGGTGATGAAGTCTGCGTATTCGGGACAGCGAGCCGCTCGAAAGTTTTTGATCTCACAGTCGGCTCAGATCAAAATATTGAAGACTCATGGAGGAGAACAAAGGAAGTTGACCTTTTGACGGATGTTATAATTGATCCCGATCGGCTGCGCATTCGCGCCATACAGCATGAACGTTTCGATAAAATGCCACCAACGGCAACGTTGTTCAATCATAGGGGCCATTGGAGCTTAGAATGCGAAGTCCCACTACCCGTTCTTGAGCGATTTTCAGCAGATTTGGTTGCTCGATCTGTCGATACCGTCGATATTGGTGTCGCGTGGCCCTTTGCTTTCGTAGAAACCGAGTCAGGCTCTTGGGGCTTCTTTGAGGGGGGGGCAACTGAGAGGCTATGTTTGCAACCTGACGTGGTTGACGCCGGTAGGTGAAAGGCAAAGTCAGGCAAATGATTGAGGACCAACTCTCCTATCGTAGCGTCAAATGCATGGGAAGCAGGAAATGACGGAGCATCCGCGACAGGCCGAATGGAGCGCGGCTGCACAGCAAGTCGGCGAAAGGCTCTCGGCTGACATCTGGACGAGAGGCTGTTCTACTACCGGTATCGCAGTGGCCATTCTGGTTGTTGCGGTGATTCTTGATCTGCAACTGCGCTGGCTAGTCGTTCTCGCGGTTGCGTCACTGTGCTTCGTCTTCACGTCGATCATGAGTTTCTGTTTTGCCGTTGCAGCCCGAGGGGGAACGGTCACAGGCCTTATCTGTGAGGAAATCGAGCGGACCGTGAAGAGGGAGCATTAGGCATGTGAATAATTCGTAAAAAGAGACGAGAGTTGGCGAGTGAAGATCGAGGTGGAGAAGTAGAAGGCCCTTGATGTCCGAATGGCCGCCACATGTTGAAGCATGCAAAAATTGCACAGGCGAGTCCGTGCGGTATGCCCACGGCTCAGGGGAGTATTGCAACCGTTGCTACAATCTTCTTAAACGCATCAAGGACGTGCAGGGTTGGGATAGGAGCCGTCCTGAGACCCTAAAGTGGATTCCGATATACAAGACTTATGGTGCAGACGGCCGACCAAATTCGTCGGTATTATTCACCAACAGCCTCACCGACAACCAATTTGAGGCTTGCAGAAAGAACTATATCCGCAAGATCGAGGCGCGGCTTGTCCTTCTCCGTTACCGAGAGGAAATCCGCCGCCATGAGGTTGAAGTGAATGGCCTAAAGCTTGAGGAAACGTTCAGCGAGATTCTTCGCCTCATCCGACCAACGGCATTTTACCAAGGAAAGGTCTCTTTCCCGTCTTATGCTAATTATCTCGCCGACCAGTTCGATGAACCGCAGCGCCGGGTTATCTATGCGCTGCTTGAGGAAGTTATAGAGCAAGTGCCTTGGCAAGGTGTCCGGGGTGTGTGGTCGCCGCCCCCGGCTGCACCGCGCAAATAGGTGTGCCTCCCGCAGCGCCGCGATTTTATACGATAAAGAGCCGGTTTCGGGGCCTATTTTGGCCTGAGTCGGGGCTTCGTTGTGATGTTATTCAGTTTACGCCCAGCGTATCTGTGACGGCTCGCCGTCCATTTGCCCCGGCGGGTTTTCGTGCACGTCACGATCTCGTATTAGAACCAGCCGATACGACCTGCCGTCATCTGTTTCGTGGCGCACTACATCGCGCGACTGATATTTTCCGGCAATAAGGCTTATAATGGCAGGGAGATTGCGCGCCACCAACACTTTTGCTTCTGCTCGGTCTACGTCCCGCTTAAAGCAAGCGTGGAGTGCGTCCGGCGTGATGAGGAAAAGCACCACCTGTGGGCCATCATCTTCGTCCAAGCACAAGAGCGATACGCCACGATCCACCTCGATTTCACGATGCAGGCCGAAGCCGTCATCTTGTATAACCTCAAAACTACAAAGCACGCTTCCCCCTTATGGCCGATGTCTAAGTCTTGGAGTGAATTATATGGCCATCTTGGCGATTTCAAGGGGGACAGGGTGCCCGTGAGGGGTTTTGTTGGTGACTGTCCGCAGTCGCGCCGCACAACGTGATGGACGCCGCGACAGAGCCTTCTGCACCGACATGAAGGCCGCGACTTACCATAAAGCGCCGACACAGGCGGCGCGCCGCACATGATCATGACCGGACTTTCCCGTTCAAGCTGCCGGTCCCCCACCCATTCAGTGCGCCTTGATCCACGCGGCGATCCGCGGAACCACCTGATCCTCGATACCGTAGTAGCCATGCGGCGACAGCGCTTCGCACGGGCCACTGCGCAGCATGCCGCCGGACACCGCGATGAGCTCCTTCGCAGGCGCGCCAGTCAGCCGGTTCAGCCCGAGCGGCGCATAGTCGAACGGGCTTTCCCGACACCCATCATCGTGATTGTGCACCAGCAAAGTGGGCACGCGAAGCTGCTCCAGCGGCACCTGGGCGATCGAACCCGCCCAGACAGTGGACGTGAGCACCACGCCGGCGACGCGCGACGGTCCCAGTCGCACGCCGACGCTGGCGGCCGAGACGGTGCCTCGGCTGGTGCCGACCAGCCATACCGGCACCGCCGCGCGCTGGCGCAGGAAAGCGATGACGGCGGCGATGTCCTCGGCGGCGGCATCGCCCATGCGAAACCCATCGGACATACCGTTGGGCTGATCCGAGGGCGCGTCGGCGACTGCGACGTTGAAGTCCAGCGCTGCAAAATTCGGCACCACGCGGATCAGGAAGTTGTTGCGCACCGCGCGCACCAGGCCGAAGCCGCCGGGAAACAGGATCAGGCTCGCGACTGGGTGTGCAGCCGCAGAGAACAGGATCGCCAGCGTCACGCCGGGCCGCGTCGGCAGGTTGATCGCCTCCTCCGCCCGAGCCGCTGCACCGACCGACGCGAGCAGCAGCACCGACAGGCAGCAAAACATGCGTGACAAGGTCGCCTCCCCTTCCGCGGCGCATACTGGCGCCAAATCGTGGTGGGGGAAATGCAGCAAGACCGGCGGTGCCAACGGATGCGACGGCAGCGGATCTTGCTTGCCGGCCATACGACGTTGCAATGCCGGAACGGCAGCATGAATTTCGCCGCAGTTGTCGGATGCCACGCCGGTCGGGGTGTGCTCTCCCCGCGTGACGCCCCGACGACGGCACCCACGGAGACCAGCCGGCGGAGGCTCACCTATCGAGGGCGAAGCACTGTCGGGACGAAGCTGGAAATCGGTTCAGGAGCACAGCGATACTAACCGGGCGAAATGATGACGTGTGCCATCATTTCGGCCGGTTGGTGTCGCGCGCCGGGTTGCCTAGCCCGCATTTTTCAGACTGTTGCGGGATGATGGCGCGGCAAGGACCAAGTCAGCACCCGCGAGAGTGTGAGACATGCGGGCTAGGGGAGGCCAAGGTGGCGGCGCGCCAAACGAAGACTCATACCAACGGTCATGCTTTATGATCGTTGATATGACAGGCTGCCTCCTCCGGTCAGCCCATTTCGGTGGAGCTGAGATACGTGGGCAGTTCCCACACTGTTGCCGGGGATGGCTGCTCGGGGTCCACACCGAACATGAAGGCGCTGCTGCTCGCGTCGGCCGGCACCTCGGCATGGCAATGGCTGTGGGTGGCGGCGGCGTTCGAGGCGGCCTCCCTGATACCAAGGATCGCTTCATCCAGCGCGCCGATCGACTCGGAGCTCATTTCGTCCGCCGAATCGAAAGTGCCGAACATGAACACCGGATTCGTCGAGTCGGATTGAACGATAGACACTTCGCCGGGCAGCATCCCGGCCAGATGCATGGCGTACATAGCAATCAAATCGTCTCGCAATATTTGCGATACCGGAGTGTAAAACATGAGGGTGAAGATGCGGTTAAGCGGGTGTCGCGGCTCACGACCGGCAGGCGCGTGATCAGTAGCATTATTGCGACCCCGGCGCCTGCCGTGACTGTTTAGGTGCCATTCCAGCCGTCACAAAGATTGACTCTTGCGCGGGCGACCGATTCGGCGATCATTCTCTGATCATCATAGCCGTATCCGTTCCCATGGCACACACTCGCCGCATGCCGCGGCGGAGGACCCATCGATGACCACGCTCAACGAACTGCGCGCCACCGGTGCCCGCCAGCGCGAGGCGCTGTTCGGTAGCGACAACAAGGTGCCGGCGGGCCTCGCGCGCATACTGGACGAGGCCGTCCATGGCGGTATCTGGTCGCGGCCCGGCCTCGGGATGCAGGACCGCATGATCTGCACATTGGGCGCGCTGGCGGTGTTTCCGCGGCTGCGCGCGTTGCGCCGGCATATCGGCGCCGCGCTCGATCTGGGCCTGACGCCGCTCGCGCTCCGGGAGGTGTTCATCCAGGCCGGGCTCTATGCCGGGTTCTCCGCCGCCGAGGAGACCATCGCATTGGCCGAGGAGATCTATGCCGCCCGCGGTCTGCCCCTGCCGGCCGAGCCGGAGGCCGACGTGACGCTCGACGCGCTGTCCCGCCGCGGCCGCGAGCGGATGGAATCGCTGCACGGCGAGCGTAGCAGGGACGGCTACGCCGCGCCCGACAACAAGGTGGCCGGCGCGCTGTACGGTTTGGCGATCCAGTACGGCTACGGCGTGATCTGGTTCCGCCCCGGCCTGACGCCGCGTCAGCGGGCGCTGCTGGCGGTCGCCGCCTTCACCGCGCTGCGGATGCCCGAGCAGCTCCGCCGATTCGGCCATTCGGCGCTGAATGTCGGTGCGACGCGCGCGGAGGTGGTGGAGGCGGTGATCCAGACCGCCGGGGCGAGCGGGTTCCCGCCGGCGCTGAACGGGCTGGTGGCGCTCGGCGCGGACTTCCTCGGGTGACGTCTGATGCGCGCTGCCGCCTGCCTCCGGACCGGCTGCCCTCTAACATCGGGCTGGCCCCTGACCGGCTGGTCCCTGACATGGAGAAGGCTCCGAGGCCTGCGCCCCGGAGCCTTCGGCATTGTCTGCGGGCGACGAGTGCCCGATGAGCCCTAGGCGGCCCCGCACGCGTTCGCTGTGGAGATCCAGGCTATGGCCCTCGGCGCCGCGATCAAACAATGAGACACTGGATCACCTCCTTTCGGTTGTTGACAGGGGGTAGTCTGCACATCCGCGCGCCGTGCCGCAAGTCAAACTTCAAGGGCAAGTCAACCCGCCTGGCCCGTCACGCTGCCAGGCCAATCCGAAAGGTCCCGCCGATGCCAACCAGCCGAACCCGCATCATCCCCGAGGTCGATTTCGCCAGGAACGGCCGCCAGCACGGCTTCCTGCGGCTGTTCCACTCGGTGCATAGTTCGGCCTACGGTTTCATTCCGATCCCGATCGTGGTGCTGAAGAACGGCGACGGCCCGACCGCGCTGTTCGTGTCCGGCACGCATGGCGACGAGTACGAAGGCCAGGTCGCGCTGTGCAATCTGGCGAAGTCGCTCGACCCGGCGCGCATCCAGGGTCGCGTAATCATCCTTCCCGCGGCCAACTTCCCTGCCGCGGTCGCCGGGCGGCGCACCTCGCCGATCGACGAGGGCAACCTCAACCGCCTGTTCCCCGGCGATCCGGACGGCACGGTGACGCAGCAGATCGCCTACTACATCGAGCATGAGCTGATCCCGCTCGCCGACCTGGTCTGCGACCTGCACTCCGGCGGGTCGTCGCTGATGTACGTGCCGGCGGTGCTGGTGGGCGGCTATCGTCGCGATGCCGACATGACGCGCCAGCTTGCGGCGCTGCAGGCGTTCGCCTCGCCGCTGGCCTATGTGGTGGAGGCGAACCAGGGCGGCGACCGCACGCTGTCGGGGGGCGCGATCCGCCATGACGTGCTGGCGCTCGGCACCGAGCTCGGCGGCTCCGGCCACGTGACGCGCGCCGCGCTGCGCATCGCCGAGCGCGGGGTCAACAACCTGCTGGTGCACCTTGGCATCCTGCCCGACACCGCGCGCCTCGCGCCCGATGGGCCGACCCGCACGCTGGAGGTCGGCGGCGCCGACTACTACGTCTACACGCCGGAGAATGGCTTGTTCGAGCCGCTGGTCGAGCTGGGCGATATGGTGCACGCGGGTCAGCCGGCGGCGCGCATCCACTTCCCGGAGACGCCATGGGCCGACCCGGTCACTGCAAGCTTCGCGCGCGACGGGTTCGTGCTGTGCAAGCGGATGCCCGGGCGCACGATGCGCGGCGACTGCCTGTTCCACTTGGGCACCGATCTCGCGGTGTAAGGATCCGGCTATCATCGAGTGGGGATTTGCACCGTCATGCTGGGACCGACGCTGGAGACCGACCGCCTGCTGCTGCGCCCACCGTCGGCGGAGGATTACGACGCCTGGGCAGCGTTCATGGCCGATCCGGTAGCGGCACGTTTCGTCGGTGGAGCGCAGCCGCCCGCCGGTGCCTGGCGCAGCCTGGCAATGATGGCCGGTTCCTGGGTGATCAGCGGGTTCGGCAATTTCTCGGTGGTTGAAAAAGCGTCGGGGCGCTGGGTTGGCCGCGCCGGCCCCTGGCAGCCGGCAGACTGGCCCGGTCCGGAGATCGGCTGGGCGTTCGATCGCTCCGCCTGGGGCAAGGGTTACGCCACCGAGGCGGCGCAGCGTTGCCTTGCGTTCGCCTTCGAGGTGCTCGGATGGGATCGGGTGGTGCATCCCATCGACCCGGCCAATATCGCATCGATCGCGGTGGCGCAGAGGATCGGTTCGACGCTGCTGGGGCCGACGCGCCTGAGGCTGCCGCACGTGGAGGTCGTTGTCGACCTTTACGGCCAGAGCCGCGCTGAGTGGGCAGCAAAATGAGGCGACGTTTCGTTGTTCGCCGCAAGCCTCTGTCCCTTGCGGAGATGCTGGCTCGGCGGCGAATGAATTCGTACTTTTACAAGGTTGTGCGCAGACGGCCCGTCGGGATGCCAGGCTGGAGCTGGATGCCGAAAGCTGTGCGCCTGCTGTACCGGAACGGACACCAACAGCGACGCCACGAGGTGAGTCATAAGCTGCTGCACGGGCTTCGTACGAAGCGCCACAGACCACGGTACTAAACTGAAACTCCTGCATCAGGCGCGTATCTACAAAGTACATGATCGTCAATCAAATGCCGTGCCGCCGACCGCAATGATCGACGACCCAGCACTACCCCGCCGCCTGATGCGCCGCCAGACACGCGATATCGACGATCTGCGTGACCGACGCATCCATCCGCACGATCTGCACCGGCCGCGCCATCCCGATCAGCAGCGGCCCGATCGTCGTCTCGCCCCCCAGGTGCTGCATCAGGCGCGAGGTGATGTGCGCCGAGTGCAGCCCCGGCATGACCAGCACATTGGCGTCCCCGGTCAGCCGGCAGAACGGGAACAGCGCGCGGATCGAGGGTTCCAGCGCCACGTCAGGGCTGACCTCGCCGTCATATTCGAAGTCCACCTTGCGCGCGTCCAGCAACGCCACCGCGTCGCGCATCGGGATCGCCTGGGCATACGGCGGATTGCCGAAGGTCGAATGCGACAGCAGCGCCACCCGCGGCTCGTGACCCAACTGGCGTGCCGCGGTCGCCGCCCCCACCGCGATATCCGCCAATTGCGCGGCGTCGGGACGGAAATGCATCAATGTATCCGCGATGAAAATCGTCTTGCCTCGATTGCCGAGCACCAGCGTCAGGCCAAAGGCGATACGACCCGGCAGCGGATCGATCGCCTGCTGGATGTCATCCAGGCAAACCGCAGTCGACCGCGTCAGCCCGGTCACCAGCGCATCCGCCTCGCCGGTCGCCACCATGCAGGCGGCGAACACGTTGCGATCCTGGTTGACCATGCGCTGGCAGTCGCGCAGCAGGAAGCCGCGCCGCTGCAGTCGCTTGTAGAGAAACTCCATGTACTCCCGGTTCTTTTGCGACAGCCGTGCGTTGTGGATCTCCAGCCCATCGACCTGGCCAAGACCGAGCCGCGCCATCGTCGCCGTCACCTGGTCCTCGCGCCCAATCAGCACCGGGGTGCCATAGCCGGCATTGCGGAACGCCACCGCGGCGCGCACCGTCGTCTCCTCCTCACCTTCGGCGAACACCACGCGCTTGGGATTGGCGCGCACACTTTCCATGATCGCATCGAGCGCGCCGGCGGTGGGATCGAGCCGTCCGGACAGCTCGCGCGCATAACGCCGCAGATCGGCCAGCGGCCGGCGTGCCACCCCGCTGTCCATCGCCGCCTTGGCCACCGCCGGCGGCACCCGCGAGATCAGCCGCGGATCGAACGCATTCGGAATGATGTATTCTGGCCCAAACGCCAGCCGCCGTCCCGCCGAGGCGTTGTAGACCTCGTCCGGCACGTCCTCGCGCGCCAGGTTGGCCAGCGCCTCGGCCGCGGCGATCTTCATCGCTTCGTTGATCGTGCTGGCCCGCACGTCCAGCGCGCCGCGAAAGATGTAGGGGAAGCCGAGGATGTTGTTGACCTGGTTCGGATAGTCGCTGCGCCCGGTGGCGATGATCGCATGCGGGCTGGCCTTGCGGGCTTCCTCGGGCGTGATCTCCGGATCGGGGTTGGCCATGGCGAAGATGATCGGCTTGTCGGCCATCGCGCGCACCATCTCCTGGGTCAGCGCGCCCTTCACCGACAGGCCGAGGGCCACGTCGGCGCCCTCCAGCGCCTGCAGCAGCGTGCGCGCCTTGGTTGCCGCGGCATGCGCCGATTTCCACTGGTTCATCCCCTCGGTGCGGCCCTGGTAGATCACGCCCTTGGTGTCGCACAGGATGACATTCTCCGGGCGCATGCCCATCGCCTTCATCAGCTCGGCGCAGGCGATCGCTGCCGCGCCGGCGCCGTTCACCACCATCGTCGTCTCGCGCAAGTCCCGCCCGGTGATGTGGCAGGCATTGATCAGCCCGGCAGCGGTGACGATCGCGGTGCCGTGCTGGTCGTCGTGNNCGTCGTGGAACACCGGGATGTCCATCATCTCGCGCAGCCGCTGCTCGATCACGAAGCACTCGGGCGCCTTGATGTCTTCCAGGTTGATGCCGCCGAAGCCGCGCAGGTAGCGCACCGCGGCAACGAACGCGTCGACCTCCTCGGTGCCGATTTCGAGGTCGATGCCGTCGATGTCGGCGAAGCGCTTGAACAGCGCGACCTTGCCCTCCATGACCGGCTTCGAGGCGATCGCGCCGAGATTGCCCAACCCCAGCACCGCGGTGCCGTTCGAGATCACCGCGATCATGTTGCCCTTGGTGGTGTAGTCGTAGGCGAGATCCGGGTTGCGGGCGATGTGCAGGCAGGGCTCGGCGACGCCCGGCGAGTAGGCGAGCGAAAGGTCGCGCGCCGTGTTCAGCGGCTTGGAGATGCGTATCTCCAGCTTGCCCGGCCGGCCGCTGGCGTGCATTGCCAGCGCTTCCTCCGCCGAGGTGCGCGCCGTGCGCGTGTCGCTGCTGCCATCGGCCATGGTCGTTCCCCTGCGAGCGTCGCTCGGTTGTGTGAGGTGCATCATGCCGGGGGCGGGGGAGGCTGGGAAGCCAGCCGGTTCGCAGGTGCGGCGCCGACAGTTCGCGAGGAAGCCAGATCCACCGCGGAGCACGCGGAGCGCGCGGAGGTAGGGAGCAGCGCCCACGGCCGCCACCCGATCGTCGGCAGTCCGACCGCTTCCCCCCTGGCAGCCGGTTGCCGCCAGCGCTGGAGCATGGTCAGGCTGGGCGGAAACGGCACCTGTCATTGCGAGAAGCGTAGCGACGAAGCAATCCCCCGCGCCCGGGGTAGGAGCTTGCGTCGTCGCTGCGCTGCTCGCCATGACAGGTGAAGCCTGCGATTCCAGTCAGCGAAAATGTGCTCCGGATTGCCCCCATGGAGACCATCAACCCCGCCCCAGACGACAGCGCCGATACCCCCCGCCCGGAAACCGAGGCGGAAAGTCAACGCCGCCTGGCCTGGGAGGCCGCGATGATCGCCGAGGCGGACGCGGAGATCGAAGCCGGCCTCTACGTCGACGCGGACGAGGTTGACGCCTGGATCGACAGCATCGGCACCGACCACGAGCTGCCGCCGCCCCCTACCCGCCAACGCTGATCCGGCGGCCCAATGGGCGGCAACTTGCCGCGCAGGCTGATCTATGCGCCTCGGGCGCGCTAGGGCCTTGACGCGATTCGCCGCTGGTTGACCCAGCCAGGCGCTGGGCCGGCGGCACGGTGCCGGCTGACGGCGATCCGGGCAACGATCAACCGGCTGCGCGGGCATCCATGCCTCTTTCCGGTCGGCCAGCATTCGGGCGTGCGCGAGTTGCCCTGCAACGGTGGCTACCGGGCGCTGGATCGAGTGACCCCCGACACTGGCCGCGACGAGACCGCCTGCGACGTGCGGGTGCTACGGGTGTTCGGCCCCGGCCAATCCCGCGACCGCCTCTGATGCCACGCTCGACCGGATCGCTCACTTAGGCGACGCCCAAAGACAAC
>PLXO01000009.1 GCA_003151425.1 Acetobacteraceae bacterium | reverse complement strand
GATCGCACCCCCTGCCGCGGAACCGCCCCCCGCTCCGGCAACCACACCATCCGGCGTACCGTCTCCCGTTGTATGGGGTCCTGTCGGAGCTCCACAAACCGGACGATCCCCACCGGGACGACTTTCCTTGGGCAGACTCCGCATGGCGTTTCGTTGCCGCGAGCGTCCAGCCTCGCCCGCTCGGCGGTCAGCACCACGAAATCTCCGCCCGCCGCGGTGCCAGCATCGCCGCCCCGATGCGTGCGGCCGCGCGCGCCAGCCTCCGCGTGAGCGACGCCGGCCTTGCCCGCGCCACGAACCGAGCGCGCCCAACGGCCTGCCGCTCGCCCTCCACCGGCCCGGCTGAAGCCGAACAAGCGGCGCCCACCCGCAGGGCCCTTTCGACCACCGGGACGCGGCCGAGCAGACCGTTGTATGGGGTCGCTGCGCATTTATCGAAATCCGCCTCCCAATCGCGCGGCCTCACACGCCAGCCTTCGCCTGCGCGACACCGGCCGTGCCCGCGCCTCGAGCCGACCGCGCGCAACGTCCGGCATATCCCCCCCCCGCCACCCAGGCTGGTGCCGAACCTGCGGCGCGCGCCCGCAGGGTCGCCCGACAGCGAGGTCGCAGCCCGGCAGACGATTGTATGGGGTTGCTGCCGCTTTTATCGAAATGTGTCTCCGGGCCACTTGTCGCCACCTGGATCAGCCGCGTGATGCGCGCCTGCCGCCAGGCCAACGCAGCATCGTACCGCGGCGGGGGCAGTGCCGCCAACGTGGCCGCCACCAGGTCGGCGCTGCGGTGATACGACGGCATGATCTCGCGGATCACCTCGGCGGTGATGCCGTTGGGTGGGAGGGTGATGAGACAATGCTCCTGCTGAAATCGCTTCACTTAGGTAGTCATATATATTAACCAATCGCTCAATGCGAGCCATCTCTGAGCCCCCAACTCTGAGCCCATTGTGTGGTCCTCCGACGCAGCACCCGGACCGCGCGCGTTCTGTCGTGGTTTCCTAGGCTTCGCAGGGCGGCCGGTCTAAGGGCCGGCCGCGAGCTCCGCGGTCGACCCAACCGCTCTATGGCGCACAGCTAGGCGGGCACCTGCGGTCGGGCGCCAGTGCGTGGGCACGCAAGGGTGGAGAGCGGCTGCCGGCACCCGGTGAATGCCGTCCTATGACGCGCTATGCCGTATTGACAGGTGGGTAACATTTGTGTTACTCTTTATCGCGATGGAAATCCGCTACTATTCGGCCCGCGATGGCCGAGAGCCCTTCGAGGAGTGGTTTAATAATCTCGATCGGGCAGCGCGGGCGAAAGTGACGATAGCGATCGCCCGCCTCGGGCAAGGCAACTTGTCGAATGTGAAGGGGGTCCGCGAAGGTGTGCTCGAATACCGGATCAACCTTGGTCCGGGCTACCGGGTCTATTTCGGTCGCGACGGAGAGACATTGGTGATCCTGCTGACTGGCGGCACCAAGAAGCGGCAGCAGCGCGATATCGCATCGGCGATCGGCATGTGGCTCGACTATCGCCAGCGGAAGCGCGGCATGGGCTGAAGGAGGATAAGATGGCCTTGACGAAAAGCTTTAAGGAACTGGTTCAGCGACATGTGGCGGCCGATCCCGCCTTCGGCGAGGCATTGCTGCGCGAGGCGGTCGACACAATGCTCGCTGGTGACGTGGAGACCGGGAAAGCGGTCCTGCGCGACTATATCAAAGCGACGATCGGTTTCGAGAAGCTTGGCGAAGCCACGGGCACCCAGCCGAAGAGTCTCATTCGTATGTTCGGGCCGCGCGGGAATCCCCAGGCTCGTAACCTCTTTAGCGTGCTCGGCTATCTTCAACGCCAGGCCGGACTCGAACTGCACGTAACGGTTCAGCCCGTGTGATACGGGTATCCGCAAATGTGGGCCGGACTTCGGCGACGGTGCGGATGTCGGCGAACAGCACGCTTTGGAAGCCGGAGCCGATCGCGCGCATCGCCTGGTGGGTGTACTGGGTCTGCTCGATCTTGATCATGCCGGTGAGGTTGGCGAGTTCGAGCGCGCGGCCGAGGTTGTCGGGGTCGTGCAGGCTGAAGGGGGCGTATTCGGCGGAGAATTCGATGTAGTCGTAGCGGCCGGTGTGGCTGGCGCTTAATTACATACCTCGTTCCGCCTTGCGATTTAGCTTCCAAAGAAAATAGAACTTGTCACGGCGTACTTCTGGCGGATCTGATGCGAGCTTGCTGATGTTTGCCAGCATACGACGGGTGTAATGTACTCCGCCGATCGCCGCCACAAGTGACGAGAGGTTCGCTGGCAACACGCCGCTGAACAGCGACATTCCGATCGTAGCCGAGCCCACGATCAAATCATCCCGAATTGATGCCTTCACCATCTTTCGTGAGTTCTTAAAGGCGCGATCCAATGCGTTTATCTTGGGCCTTATCGTATCCGCCACAGCTTCTTCGATCTTTTCTGGAGAGCCATGCGATTTATTGACTATGGTTGCCAGGGCATCGCGATAGACTTTGAAAGCCTCTCCTTCCGTGGCCCGTAGTTTCAGAAGAAGATCAATCGGCGCTGACGCAATGGCCGGCACTACGTTCAATATCGGATCAGATGGAACAATACCTTTTGTTTTATCACGACCTTTATTCACATCGTTTGCAAACGCGAAGCCGGGCCCATTGTGCGTAAGGTATCCCGCTCCTAAAATAGAAGAGTAGAAGTTCTGGAAATACAGGTCTCTAACGAGAGGTCCGGCGAGGCGGTCCATCAGATCAAGCGAATTAATATGCGCCGGACCCAAGCGGCCGCCCTCCTCGACTCCTTCGCCAAGCAATGTCTTTAATTCGACCTCGTCGATAACAAATATGCCAGAGCCGTGGCTTATCAACTCTGGCGACCCTGAAACCTCAATGGTGTGACGCCCTCCTTGCGATCGCAGGACAAAAAGGAGTTCTTTCAAACTGCGCTTCTTGTATTTTTCGAACGCATTTTTTGTTCTGGAGACAAACCCCTTCTGTAAATCTCTCGTAAGCATAGAGTAGCAATTATCGCAGTAATTAGGGGTCTTTGGGAAACCTACTATCCCTTCGGCAATCAAAGGGCCGAGATGTATTACAGATCGACAATGTGTTACAAACTCGTACTTAATATGTGAGAGGCTGACCCGGAATGACCTC
>PLXO01000099.1 GCA_003151425.1 Acetobacteraceae bacterium | reverse complement strand
CCAGGGGCGGAGCCCCTGGCCTTCCCTTGGGTCGCTCGACTGTCCGGCATCAGGCGCGCTCCTCGCTTTGGCGGGACAGGATGGCGCTGAACTCGGCGCCGAACCCTTCGAGCCGCGAGGCGAAGCGTCCCAGGTCGTTGCTGATCTTGTTATAAGCCAGCACGGCGGGGATTGCCGCGACCAGGCCGATGGCGGTGGCGAACAATGCTTCGGCGATGCCAGGCGCCACCACCGCAAGGTTGGTATTATGCAGCGCCGCGATCGCCGAGAACGAGTGCATGATGCCCCAGACGGTGCCGAACAGGCCGATGAACGGCGCGGTTGCGCCGACCGAGGCGAGGAAGATCATCCAGCGCTCCAGCCGGTCCATCTCGCGCTGCACGGTGACGCCGATTGCCCGGTCGACCCGGTCGCGGGCGCCCGATCGGCTCATGTCGGCGCCGGCCACGCGGACCGATCGCCGCCATTCGCCCATGGCCGAGCCGAACACCGCCGCCATCGGGTGCACTGGCTTGGTGCCCTCGTGCTCGTACAGCTCATCCAGGCTGCCGCCGGACCAGAACCGGTCCTCGAACCCGTCCGCTTCGCGGTTCACGCGCCGCAGACTGGTCCATTTCTCGAACACCACCGCCCAGACCCACACGCTCGCGCCCAGCAGGCCGAGCATGACGAGCTTCACGACGATATCGGCCTCAATGAACAGGCTCCACAGCGACAGGTCACCGCCCGCCGCGCCAAGCGTCACCGCATCAACCGCCCGATCCACCTGTTGAACCCCTTTTGTCCCCGGTCCTTGCGGCCCGCTCTATCATTGCGTCGCACTCTATCGTTGCGTCACGCCCAGTTCTTGCGTCACGCCCGCGCCTTGCGTCACGCCCAGTCCTTGCGTCACGCCCAGTCCTTGCGTCACGCATCTTCACCAGCGCCCCTCTCCATTCGGGCGGCAGGCGGGCCGGCTTGTCGCCGTTCGGCGGCACGCAGGCAAGTTGCACTTCCAACACGGCACAGGTGCCGGTGCCGCCCCGCACCTCCTGGCGCAGCACCACCGACGCGCCGCCCACTTCCAGCGGCTCGGTCACCACGGTGAGCGACTCGTCGAGCCGCGCGGGCCGCAGATAGTCCACTTTGATGCGCCGCACCACGAACATCAGCCCAAAGCGCGCAACCAGCGCTGCATGGGGGATTCCAAGATCGCGCAGGGCTTCGGTGCGCGCCCGCTCCGCGAACCGCAGATAGCTCGCGTGATAGACCACGCCGCCCGCGTCGGTGTCCTCGTAGTACACGCGCAGCGTATAGGCGTGGCGACCCTCGGCCAGTGTGGCGGGGGGATGTCCGTTCATTCATCGTCCCTGGCATCGTCCCTGGCATCGTCCCTGGCATGGTTGGCGGCATCGTCCCTGGCATTGTCCCTGACATCGACCCCTGCCTCGGACCCCGCGTCGCGCAGCAAATCCAGTTGCCCCGGTTCACGCGGCGGGACGGCCAGGCCGAGATGCCGCCACCCCGGCTCGCCCAGCATGCGTCCGCGGCTGGTACGCAGCACCAAACCCTCCTGTATCAGGAACGGTTCGATCACGTCTTCGAGTGTGTCGCGCGCCTCGGCCAGCGCCGCCGCGAGGGTCTCGACGCCGACGGGCCCGCCCGCGTGATGCTCGGCGATGCGCAGCAGGTAGCGCCGGTCCATCGCGTCGAGGCCCGCGCGATCCACCTCCAGCCTGGTCAGCGCGGCATCGGCATCGGCACGGTTGATCGGCGACGTGCCGGCCACCGCGGCGAAGTCGCGCACCCGGCGCAGCAGCCGCCCGGCGACCCGAGGCGTGCCGCGCGACCGCCGGGCGATCTCGGCGGCGCCGTCAGCGCTCAGATGCATGCCCAGCAGCGACGCGCCGCGCGTGACGATCAGCTCCAGCTCGGCCGGGGTGTAGAAGATAAGACGCAGCGGGATGCCGAACCGGTCGCGCAGCGGCGTCGCCAGCAGCCCGGCCCGCGTGGTGGCGCCGACCAGCGTGAACGGCGGCAGGTCGATACGCACGCTGCGCGCGGCGGGGCCCTCGCCGATGATCAGGTCGAGCTGGAAGTCTTCCATCGCCGGGTAAAGCACCTCCTCAATCGCCGGCTGCAGGCGATGGATCTCGTCGATGAACAGGACATCCCTGGGTTGGAGGTTTGTCAGGATTGCGGCAAGGTCGCCGGCGCGCTGGATCACCGGCCCGGAGGTGGCGCGGAAGCCCACGCCGAGCTCGCGGGCGATGATCTGGGCGAGGGTCGTCTTGCCGAGGCCAGGCGGGCCATGCAGCAGCACATGGTCGAGCGCCTCGCCGCGCGCCCGGGCGGCTTCGATGAAGATGGCGAGGTTCTCGCGCGAGGCCCGCTGGCCGACAAATTCAGCCAGCGTCTGGGGGCGGAGGGACGCCTCGGCCGCGTCTTCCTCCCGCCGGCCCGGGGAGACGGTGCGGTCGGTGTCGCTCACTTCTCCCCCTCCCCTTGAGGGAGGGGGGCGGGGGGAGGGGTTCGCGCGGCACCCAAATTTTCAGCAGTGTGCAGCACCGCCCCCTCCCCCCGTCCCCCTCCCTCAAGGGGAGGGGGAGAAGCATCATTGTCGCACACCGACCTCATCCGACCGCCCGCTGGGCCAGCTCCTTCAGCGCGTCCCGGATCACCACGTCCAGCCCCGCACCCTCGCCCAGCCGCTCGACCACCCGCGCCACCACCGGCTGCACCTCCACCCGCCGATAGCCAAGATTGACCAGCGCCGACAGCGCATCTTCCGCCGCCCCCGGCAGCCGCAGCGGCGCCACGGCAACCCCCGGGCTCGCCGGCATCATCCCCGCCTTGTCGCGCAGCTCGGTCAGCAGCCGCACCGCCAACTTCGCACCCACCCCCGGCGCGCGCGTCAGGCTCGCCCGATCGCCGGCCGCGATCACCGAGACCAGGTCGCGCGGCGACAAGGACGACAGCACCGACAGCGCCACCTTCGCCCCGACCCCCTGCACCGTGGTCAGCAGCCGGAACCAGTCGCGCTCGGCCGCCTCGGCGAAACCGTAGAGCAGGATCGCGTCTTCCCGGACATGCGTCTCGATCAGCAGCCGCGCGGGCGCGGGCGGCGGCGGCAGCGCGGCCAGCGTGCGCGTCGAGGCGTGCACCAAGTAGCCGACGCCGTTCACGTCGACAATGCAGCTTCCCTCGGCAAGCTGGTCGATCCGCCCGGTAAGCTGGGCGATCATGCGGGGGCCGATCGATCCAAGGGACAAGCGCCCGGGGACCATGGGCCGGCCATCCGGCTGCCGTGGCGGTGCCGGATGCGACCGGCACCGCCGACGGTCGGGCTTCTCGCCATGGGTGCGACTCGAATCCTGTCAGGCATTTGGGGCAAGACTACCTGCGATGGGACGCGGGTGGGAAACGGCAATCATACGTCCGGCCCGGTTCGTCCGCGACAGCCTAGCCCGTCGCCCAGCAATTCTCGTTTTGGTCGGGCGGTACGGCCTTTCAACGTCATGGCCGGACTTGTTNNTGTGGCAACCAGATGGGCCAAAATGAGGATTGCTGCCCGTCGTCGCCGCGCATTGCGTCCAGGTTCGGCCGGCCCGAGGGGGTGCTACACGGCGGTGTGTCGGTTGGAATGTCTTCGATGGGTGGGGAGGGAAAGCGGACCTTCATCGCGGCCGAGACGAAGACCGAGGCGCATTCCGTGCGGTCCATGGGAGAGGTGCGTCCCGATGGCTACAAAATCGGCGTCTTCGGCGCGCGCCGCGTCAATTGCACCCTCTTGGGAGCACAGAAGCCCGCGCATCGAGGGCCTGGCATCGCCAAATCCCCGGAACCCACCAATCGTTGCCTCGGCAAGACCGTCATCCGGCGGATGCAGGCGGGGATTGCGCGAAACCAACGTCCGCCAGTCCGTCCAACGCGATCAACTATGGTCGGTTATGCTGTTATGATCGGTTATGCTGTGGTAGGCCCGTGCCGGCCAAATGACTGCATCGGGCAGAGCCTGCGCGACGCTGCTGGCAAGGTCTGACGCTGAAGCGCCATTCCACTTGGCCTGAATCGTTGGTGCCAGCGCAACGCCAACGCCGGCAATATAGATGATCACTATCACAGCAATGAGTGCACGCATCGATCCGTTCTCCGAATGACGAGGGCGCCGTCGCCGATCGCTGCTTCCGCTGAACTCGCGAGCGGCAGGGTGCCACCCGCCACGAGAGCGAGGGAGAGGGCAATTTTCGAAACTAAGGACGAATTCCTTTCGAGGCGAGACGTGCCGGACAGCGCGTGTTCGGAAAGTTAATCGGCAAGGCGACGCTGCGGTAGGCTCGGAATCTACCCATTGCTCAGCCTCGCCCGCCCATGGCAAGCTGGCTTTCTCGTACGGGCCGGCACGTTGTTCTGACACGCCTCCAAGGCACATGCGGACGCGCAACCGGTACTATTCGAGATTCTCCGCGGCACGCGCGCGAATCTTCTGCTGTTCGCAGGCGCTACGCCAAAGACCAAGACCGTCTCGACGCCTCCGGCGATCAAGCAAGCCGGCGTTCCGTTCGAGTCGAACCTGGGCGTGCAGTACGTTTCACATCGGAAGGCAAAGCAGACGCCGCCGGCATTGGCGATGCGCGTGTAATGACCGGTGGCAGACGGTACCTACAGATCGCATTCGGAATACGGAAACGCGAAAGCATCTGCGTTCGGCCCGACGGACAACATCGGCCTGTGTACCGACAACCTGCCTGCAGTCCGAAATCAAGAGAGGGCGCGCTACAGCGGGATAGCGCGCCCTTTCCCGATCGAGCCGCTGTTACCAGGTATGGACCACCTTCCGGGTGGTGGTATCCACGACAACGGGCTGGTTATTGATGATGCTGTAGCTGTAGGTGCCCGGCGACGGGGCAACCACCGTCGACGGCAAAGGATACACCGTGACGGTACCGGGCAGCACCATACCGATGCTCGGTGTCATCGCGGGATCGCTGAACGATTGGTACTTCTGGGTTGTCGAGTACTCGGTGATCGCGGTGCCTTGAGCCGGTGTCCACTGCGACGAGGTGGTGGTCGTCGTCGTCTGGGCGGAAGCAAGCCCAACGCCCGACAGCAGCACGGACGCCGTGACGATCGAAAACAGTGACTTCCTCATGGGGGTCTCCTCATGCCGATACATGGGTTAAATTACGTCCCTGACTCGGGAGAACGGCAGGCCCGAGTGCGGGTTACGGATCAATCTCAAGCAGCGGTTGACCGCCGGAGACCATGCTCGCACCCCACATGACCGGATAGCTTCGGAAGATACCTACGGACCATGCTCCCGAAGCACTTGTAACGGCAGGCCGTTTGCGTAACGCAATGGCTTGCGCCTGTTCCGACAGGTCGAATTCCGCCGCACCCGCAATCGGCGCGCCGCCGAGGTCGAGCGCCTGGCGCGCAACGCGATCACGCGCGCCGCGCGCCCGCCACCCAGGCCAGCCGGCTGGCACGGTGATGCGCATGGCAGATCGCCACCGCCAGCGCATCCGCCGCGTCGGCGCGCCGGATCGTCGCCCCCGGCAGCAGCCGGCGCACCATCATCTGCACCTGTGCCTTCTCTGCCCCGCCGGTGCCGACCACCGACAGCTTCACCGACTTGGCGCCGTACTCGGTGACCGGGATGCCCGCCAGCGCCGGCGCCAGCAGCGCCACACCGCGGGCATAGCCAAGCTTCAAGGTCGCCGCGCCGTTGCGGTTGACGTAGGTCTCCTCGACCGCCGCCTCGTGCGGACCGTGGGTGGCCAGCAGGGCGGCCAGCGCGTCATGCAGCACCTTCAGCCGCTCCGGCACCGAGGTGGCGGAATCGGTCGCGATCACCCCGTCGGCGATGTGGCGCAGACGGTTGCCGTCCACCTCGATCACCCCCCAGCCGGTGAAGCGCAGGCCGGGGTCGATTCCGAGCAACCTGACCATGTGCGAATCGGGTCCCGTTCCTGTCTTGTGCCGGTATACGCGCGCGGCGGGCGATGCGGCAGACGATTTGGCGACGGCGTTGCCCATCGCGCGCCATCCACCACAGTTGAGCGAGATGGGACCGCCCCCATCTCTTCGCCCTCAGCTCTTCGCCCTGGCAGCCGGCCGCCGCCAGGGCTACATTGCACGCCATGGATGTCGCCAATTCCGCCAGTAGAGCATTTTCACCCTGACCGGAAACCCCACCTGTCATTGCGAGGAGCGCCGCGACGAAGCAATCCCCTCCTTCGGGGCGGGAGATTGCTTCGTCGCAACGCTCCTCGCAATGACAAGTGGATCCGGCGATTCCAGTCAGCCCGAAAATACTCTAGCGACCGCGAGACCGATGCCGGGGACTCGGAAGGTGTCGAGCGGTGCCGGCGGGTGACGCTGGCGGGTCTGGCCGATGTGGATACCGCCCGCCCGATCGACGACGCGGCGATGCGGGCCTGGGCCGACAGGCGCGGAGACGATGTGTCCCCATGAAACCGCGCAGCCACACCGACCTCGCCATTCCTGCCGCCCTGGTAGCCGAAATTCAGACTGCGGCCGACGACGAGCACCGCCCCGCGACCGAAGTCGTGCGCGACGCCCTGGAGGGCTATCTGGAAAACCGCCGCTGGCGGCTACGCGAGTTGGCTTCGCAACGAACCCGCGAACTCGGCCTGCCGGATGACGAACTGCCGCTTACCGCTGAACACCGCGCGACGATGCGCGAGAAAATCGCCCAGGGCGTGCGCTCTCTGCGGGACGGCAAGGGTGCGGACGGCGACGCTTTCTTCGCCAAGATTGAAGCGCAGTTCGAGGTGCTTGAGCGGCAAGGCGATAAGTGAAGCGTTACATCTGATCGCCGGAAGCCCAACACGACCTTCGCGAAATTCGAGCCTATCTGCTCAAAGAAGCGGGCCTGCCAGTTTCCCGGCACGTGATGCGTGAGATCGGCAATGCACTCGGCTTTCTCGCTGATATGCCGGACGTCGGACATCTCCGTCAGGATCTGACCGATGAGAAAGTGAAATTCTTGCAGGTGTTCTCCTAACCTGATCGTCTACGATCACCTCGCCCGCCCCGTCGGCATCGCCCGCGTGCTTCACGCCAGCCGCGATATTGCGTCGGTGCTTGCCGGGAGATAGCGATGATGGACCGGCGCAAACGTCAAGTGCGCCTCCTCCCACCATTGCGCCCCCAGTCTCGGCCGGCCCCAATCTCGGCCGGCCCCAATCTCCTCCGGCTGTCCGCGCCACCGAAAACCTCTACACACCCCGCATGGAGGCCCCGCTCGACTTCGCCAGCTACAAGGCCGCGCTGATCGTCCTGGCCGCCGCCGGGGTGGTCATCCCGTTGTTCCACCGCCTGAGGCTCAGCCCCGTCCTCGGCTTCATGCTGGTGGGTCTCGTCGTCGGCCCGTTCGGCCTCGGCGCGCTGGCGAACACGCACCCCTGGGTCCGCCTGGTGACCATCGGTGACCCCGACGCAATCCGGAAAATCGCCGATCTCGGCGTCGTGCTGCTGCTGTTCATGATCGGGCTGGAGCTGTCCCTCGAGCGGCTGTGGCTGATGCGCCGCCTCGTCTTCGGCCTCGGCGCGCTGCAGATCACCGCCTGTGCCGCCGCGCTGACCGGCGCGGCGCTGCTGCTCGGCCAACCACCCATCCGCGCCACGGTGATCGGCCTCGCCCTGGCGATGTCCTCCACCGCCATCGTGCTGCAGGTGCTGGCAGAGGAAAAGCGGCTCGGCACCCCGGCCGGGCGTGCCAGCTTCGCCATCCTGCTGTTCCAGGACCTCTCGGTGGTGCCGGTGCTGTTCGCCCTCGCCGCGCTGGACCCAGAGAGCGGCGCCGGCAGCCTGGCAGGCCTCGGCCGCGCGATCGCCCAGGCGCTGCTCGCGGTTGCCGGCATCGCCGTGCTCGGCCGCCTGGTGCTGCGCCCGCTGTTCCGTAGCGTCGCCCGCACGCGCAGCCCGGAGCTGTTCGTCGCCGCCTGCCTGCTGGTGGTCATCGCCACCGCGCTGGCCACCGCCGCGGCCGGGCTGTCGATGGCGCTCGGTGCCCTGATCGGCGGCCTGCTGCTCGCCGGCACCGAATACCGCCGCCAGGTCGAGGCAACGATCGACCCCTTCAAGGGCCTGCTGGTCGGCCTGTTCCTGATGTCGATCGGCATGAGCCTCGACCTGCACGCGCTGATCGCGCACCCCGCACTGGTGCTCGGCGCGGCGATCGGTCTGGTGGCGTTGAAGGCGCTGATCGTCACCGGGCTGGCACGCGGCTTCGGCCTGTCCTGGCGCCGCGGCGTGCACACCGGGCTGCTGCTGGGCTCGGGCGGCGAGTTCAGTTTCGTCATCGTCACCGTCGCGCTGGCCCACCGGCTGCTCGACGACGCCACTTCCAGCCGGGTGCTGATCGTCGCGGCGCTGACCATGATCAGTACCCCGATCCTGTCGAAACTCGGCGCCAGGCTCGCTCCCCGCGCCGCCCCGCGGCCGATCGATCCGGCGCTGCTGCTGCCCGCGATGCGCGAAGCGGTGGGGCGCGAAGCGGTGGGGCGCGAGGCGGCCGGGCGCGAGGCGGCCGGGCGCGACACCACGCCGCGCGTCATCCTCGCCGGGTTCGGCCGCGTCGGCCAGACCGTGGCGTCGCTGCTGGAGACGCACCGTGTCCCCTATGTCGCGATCGACCGCGACCCCGATCGCGTCGCGCGCCAGCGCGACCGCGGCAAACCGATCTACTACGGCGACATGACGCGGACCGAGATCCTGCGGCACGTGGGTCTCGACACCGCGCGCGCCCTGGTGGTGACGCTGGACGAGCCCGCCGTCGCCGAGACGCTGGTGGCCGCCGCCCGCGCCGAGCGCCCGTCGCTGATGATCATCGCCCGCGCCCGCGACGCGGCCCACGCCGCACGGCTCTATCAGGCCGGCGCGACCGACGCGGTGCCGGAGACGATCGAGGCCAGCCTGCAGCTTGCCGAGGCGGTGCTGGTCGATGTCGGTATCCCGATGGGCCCGGTGATCGCCTCGGTCCACGAGCAGCGTGCAGCACTGCAAGCCGACATCAAGGCGATGGTGCCGCCACACGTGGAAATCCGTCCGCTCGGCCGGCGACGCCTGCGCGATGCCATCAAGCGCGGCGGCTGATACGCTTGGCGCCCATGTCAGCGAACGGGACCACCTCACCGCAAGGCGTGCGGTCGGGAATGCGGCGGCTGAGACCAACCGGCGGTAGCGTTGACTCTTCACAACGCTTCCGGCGGTTGGTAGCGCGTGCGGGGCTGGCCGGGGAAATCAGCTTGCGGTCGTGCGCCAACCCAGCACCGATACCAGCCGCGCGACGACCCAGCGAAGGAGCTAAACCTTCGGGCGGCGGCTGACACGCCGGCACCATTCGGCTCGGCAAAGCCTTGCGGGAAGCAAGAAAAGACACCAAAGTCGCCGCCTGACGACTCGACAGAGGACGAACGTCGGTCAACGGCGTACATCACAGGTGCGAGGGGATTGAGCGCGTGGCTATTGTTTCGGATATGACCGTTTTTTGCATATCTCTGAAAGAGTCCCCCAGGAGAGCAACCTTCGCCGCAACGGCGGCAGCCCATTCCATGCCGTTCGAATTCATCGATGCGATTTGCCCGGCCGACCTGCGGCATGGCGCCACCATTGAAGGTTGCCGAGTCGACATTACCGACCTGCGCTGGACGCATCATGAGCGGGCCGACCCGCGGCGCCAGCAGACACCTCTGACGTTTTCCGAAATCGGTTGCGCCTATTCGCACCTGACGTGCTGGCAGTTGGGCAAGACACGAGGTTTGGATCATATTTGCGTATTCGAGGATGACGCGGCGATCTGTCGGAACCCGCAGGGCATCGATATTCCAGACGCCGCCGACATGCTCTATCTGGGCAACCGGGTGCCCCACAACAAAGATGGTGAGATAACCGCAGACGGACATGGAACCGAAGGATATGTGTTATCACGCGCAGGCATCCGGAAATGTCTCGAAATTTTTGCCGTCCTGTATATGCCCGTAGACTTGCAGATCATGGCACACCAATGGTGCAATATCAGAAGAAAATCCAGGATATCCGACTATCGACGCGATTTAGACAGTGGATGCTACCTGAACGCCCGTGTAGCGACCCGGCCGTATTGCCATCATCCGGATCACAATGAATCGCAGATGTATCCGTCGGATTCGCAGCGCCTCGTCGCCGAGCGCGATCGTCTGCGTCTGGAACTGAAAGCCCTGCACCGCTCCACCAGTTGGCGACTGACCGCGCCGGTTCGTGCGCTCAAGACCGCACTGGGTCTGGCCACGCGGGGCGCGAAACGCGCACCGGGCGATCAGTCATGACATCGCGCAGCGCGGTGCTTTATCTCACCCATGTCTGGAGTCCGGTGCACGCCCTGCGGTATCGCCGCTTGCGGCAGCAAACGGTAGGCATCGCAGACTGCTATCTATTGTTCGATAGAAGCAACGACGACCTGTGCGCGGGGCCAAAGAATGCCGCTTCCAGCGCGCTCCATGTGTTCCACGCATCCGAACTGCCGCGCCGCCTTGGTTATCGCTATCTGACTCCAGACGGACTGGTTCCCGGCTGCCCGCACTTTGCCGTCATCGACTTTTCCAAGCGCCGCTCCTACAGGCATTATTGGCTGATCGAGGGCGATGTCGAATTCAGTGGTGACTGGGCCACGTTGCTGCAAGCTGGCAGGACGACCGAGGCCGGCTTGTTGGCAAGCCACGTGCGGCGGTACCGGGATGCACCGGACTGGGTTTGGTGGAACAGTTTGAGCGTTCCGTTCCCGGCGGACGCTGTCATACCCAATCGAATCGGCAATCGCCGGAAGGCCTTCCTGCCGGTCTACCGAATTTCGTTCGATGCGTTGCAACTGATCGATCGCTTGCATCGGATCGGTTGCGTCGGTCATGGCGAGGTGCTTCTGCCGACCGCGATTTTCAACGCTGGACTCGGTCTCGTCGACCTGATGGACCTGACTTCCGCGTACCGGGGCACCGAACAGGATCCGGTTTCCGATATCGCCAGACAGTCAACGATCCGCTACCGGCCGGAGGTATCGCTGTCGGAATTCATCCAAAGATTCGCCACCAACACGATCTTTCACCCGGTGAAAGGCGAATGGACATTCGATGGCACGAACGTCATCCTCGCACGCGCCGACGGCCATACAACGTTGCGTTTGGATGCGCACGACTCCCGGCACGCCTGAACCGAGGTTTGGGTAAGACGGGGTGCCTCGCGCGCGCCGCTCGTTTTGACCACCCATCCAGGCCTCGCCGCGGTCGCGCGTCAGGCCGACCGCTTCTGCATCAGCAAACTCAATAGGACGAGGTTTTCCGTCTTTTTCTAAATATCATAATACAATCTCTCAACCACAAAAATCCTATACCACCAGAGAGAATCTGGTGCAATATTTATTACTCCTAAAGGTCGTTGTCATAAGAATCTTCCCCATCGTCGTTGTTAAAATCATCAACACCTATCAACGGAAATATGTCAATTCCAAAGCTGTAGCCTTGCTGAGATGGCATAACAGCCCAGAAGTCTGTCTCCGGGCCTTCGTGGGCGAAAAACTGACGGCACTGTTCAGCTACACGGGGCGTCACGTCAATCCATTCATGTCCGGTATCCACCACCGAATGTTTATCAAACCTGGTTTCGGATACTGCAACCCAACCTCGGATAGCTCGATGTCCGGGATGAGATTTTAGCCAATGACCCACTATATCGTGGCACCACACGAGATCGCCGGGATCAAAATCATCACGCTCGTCAACAGATGCCGGTCGCACTACGTTCCCGTCTCCTGCCACGTAGCGTCTATAAAGACGCTCATTCAACATCATAGCTGCCTCCTCTCCTTCAGCTTTTTAACAAACGCTGCGTGGCTCATATCCTTCTTACTGGTATTGCATGATCGACAAAGAAGCTGCAAGTTGTCCCTCGTATTATCTCCTCCTCTCCTGACCGGCACTATATGATCTATATGGTAAGCGGCCTCCTCGAATGAGGTTCCGCAATATCGGAAGTACTCGCACCTGTTCCCTTGCGCCAATCGAATTTCCTCGATGTCATGCTTGGTATAGGTGCCGCCCTCTTGCGATGTTGGTGAACGGACTCTTCCATAGTAGTTGCGTTGGGCATTGACAGCATTATCTTCCACGATAATCCGCAGCACCATTAGCAACTGATGCGCTTCCTTCCATCCTTGTATGAATGCCCTTCGATCTAAGTCATTTTTGATGTATCGTAGCCTATGATGATACTCTTCTTCTTTCACGCTTAAGTATTCTCGATTCAGGTTTTCCCATTCGATAAACTTCCCTCTGTTCAAGCACAGCTTTCTCGTGGGTATGGGCATTTTTGGCAATGTTCCATCGTAGGTTGCGGCCCACGATTGAACCCACTGCAACTCGGGATGCCCAAGGCAATCGTTGTTAATTGCGATTTCCTTGAACTTTTTCATTGAAGTCTCTCGACGGTCATCTTCGGATGCTTATACATCTTCCAGTCGGATCAGTGGGTAACCTATCGCCAACATGCTGGCAAAGAAGAACCATGCTGGGAACGCACCCCGATTGACCTTCATCGTTATCGACGCCTCCGTTTCCTCGATCCCCATCCTCGAAGTGCCGTACCGCCACGCCACCCTCCATCCGACCGCTGCGGGATGATGAACTCCCTTTACCTATCAGACAAGACCCATCTCGACCCAAGGCCAGACCCGATTTGTTGCACCGTGCCAGCTTTCCGCAGCCGCTTCATCGCCCACAACACCCGCACGATGAAATCCGACCGCAGCTTGCGGTCGTCCGGGTCCAGCCCCTTATCGGCCATGATCTTGGCAGCCATGTCATCCGCCCAGATCGGTTCCTCAGCGTCCCGCAATGCCTCTCGGCAGCGTCGTGTCATCTCGCCATGACCGAAATACCCCGAACGGGCAGGCACCGGCCGTTTGGGCTTTATCGTGTCGGTTATGATGGTCGGGTCGAACATGGCGATGGTCGAGTCGATATGGACGAGATCGGCTCGATACTGTGCGAGCTTGCGTTCGAGATCGCCGATGATGCCAGCGATCTCGGCACGCTTGGCGATAAGGGCTTGGACAACGTGTTGCATAATATGGTCTCCATATTGAAACCCGTATCATGCGATGGTTTAGAACGATTAGGGAACGGTAGTCTGGTGGCGTTTGCTTCATAATGCTGGAGTTTTCCCCGGATGGCCGGGGCGCGGCACGGGCAGCCGGCGCGGGTGCGGGCGCCGCAGCGAGGGGCGAGGGCGAGGTCGGGGTTGCCGCGCCGCCTGGCGCCGAGGTCGGGCGGCGGTGTCGGGCTGGGCACCGGGGCGGCAGCGCCTGGCAGGTGTATGGGGTTTTCGCTGGCGATGGCTTGGACGGGTGCGGCGGCTTGTGGCATGGGCCCGTCCTGGCTGCGTGTGTTCCTTCCCGGCGCGGCAGGTCGGCATTGCGTGCGCCGCGCAGGCCGCGGCCCGGTAACGGCAGGGACAGCGCCTCCAACAGGTTGGTCTTGCCGCTGCCATTCGGGCCGTACAGCACGCTGATCCGCGCTGCCGGGCGCCAGGTCAGCGCGGCGTAGCTGCGGAAGTCGGTCAGGGTGAGGCGGTTGAGGCGAAGCACCCGCGGAAGATGGCAATATCGTGCCCCGGCGTGAAGGCGCCGCGATTGGCATCCCGTGGCAAACGGTACGATGGTGAAAGCTGAAAGGGGTTTCCGTAGGGCTCTCTGCTCTCCACCCGGTTCAGCACCTCCCCAGGAAATCGACAGCCGCGTTAATGTTGGAGCATTGGTGGGCATAGGGCGGAATTGCGCCGGTGGCGAGCCAAGCGCCGAGGGCCTTCTGGATGCACGGGTCCGAGAGGGTCCGGGTTCCTTGAAGAGGCCCGGCCGCCGCGCGGCAGACGTCATAAGCTTGCCTTGCCGCGAGTTCGGCCACGCCCCAACAGGCTTGCGTGTTGCACATGGGCTTCGGATGCACAGGTGTGAAATCCGACTGTTGGCGCGACCCTGGTGGCGGGGGTGGCGCTGCAGGGCCGCGCGGGAGTGGCGTGGGGTTCACCAGCAAGGCTAGGCACCGGCCCGGCGTGAGGGTACCGAACTGAGAAGCGACGGCCGCATCGATCAGGGCGTCAGGCATCAAGGCCGCGACCGCACTGCCGAGATCGCCCTGGCGCATCGCCTCCTGCCGCAGACGGATGCGCAGGATTCCGCAGGGATCGGCCGTCCCGAACTCCAGCACGATCACGAGAAGCCCCGCACCGGCCACCAAGAGCAAAATGAGAAAGGCGTTCTTCATAGGATTTTCCCCGTATGTTCTTATACGCAAGGTTGCAGGCGCGGATAAACCACAATCCGTGCCTGCGCGTTCAGCGCGCAACCGACGCCCCGGTCGCCCACCGCCAGAACCAGCCGGCGGGAGAGCCAATTCACCATGCCGGAATGCTGGCTGCCAATGGGCGACTTGGCGATGAGCTGTCCCTCGATGAGCTCGACGCGGTCGCGCTCGGTCAGAATGCCAACCTCGCCCATGCGATGGTATTCGGCGACGGTGAGCGGGCGGCGGGCGACCCATGGATTGCGGGTCAGAAGGCCGGTCTCCCCAGGTGCCATCGTCCAATTCCCTCAGCTCGGAGCGGGAGCCACGCAATCGGCAAGATAGTGAACGCAACGGTTGCTCACAACCTTCCCGTTCGTGGCTTCCCGTATTCGCGGCTTCCCATTCGGGCAGCAGCGAGCCGGCCGTTCGGATCTCCCGTATCGTCCACGAGCGCAACACCGAAGCTGGTTGCGCCCCGTCATCCCGGTGCGTCCATCGCCAAGTCCCACGCCCGTCCACCGCTCGCGACAACACCGTCGCCCCCTTACGCCGACAGGTGCGCCATCACCGCATCCGGAATGTCAAAATTCGCGTAGACGTTCTGCACGTCGTCGCTGTCTTCCAGCGCGTCGAGCAGCTTCAGCAGGCTGGCGGCCCGCGCCTCGTCCAGCGTCACCGTCGTGCTTGGCCGCCACTCCAGCTTCGCGGTCTCCGGTGCGCCGAACCGCGCCTCCAGCGCGTCGCGCACGGCGAAGAAGTCGTCCGGCGCGCAGGCGACCTCGTGCGCCTCCGCGTCGCTTTCGACGTTCTCGGCGCCCGCTTCGATCGCCGCCTCCAGCATGTCGTCCGCCGACGCCGCGCTCGCCGGGTAGCGCACCACGCCCAGACGATTGAACAGGAAGCCGACCGAGTTCGTTTCCCCCAGCGCGCCGCCATGCTTGGCGAACGCGGAGCGGATGTCCGACGCGGTGCGATTGCGGTTGTCGGTCAGGGCCTCGACGATGACTGCGACGCCGGCCGGGCCGTAGCCCTCGTAGCGAACCTCGGCGTAGTCGTCGCCGCCGGCCCCGCCGACCGCCTTCTTGATCGCGCGCTCCACCGTGTCGCGCGGCATGTTGGCCTGCCGCGCCGCGACGGTGGCGGCGCGCAGGCGCGGGTTGGCCGCGGGGTCCGGCAGCCCCTGGCGGGCGGCGACGGTGATCTCGCGGATCAGCCGCGCGAACAGCCGACCCCGGCGCGCGTCCTGCGCGCCCTTGCGGTGCATGATGTTCTTGAACTGCGAATGTCCGGCCATGGTCCCCGCGTGCGTGAGTCAGATGTGCGTTGCACGGCGGAGTTTAATCCGCTCGGCCTTATGGCGCCAAACCGGCGGCGGGTTGGACCGCGTTGTCACCGCGTTCCAACCGGGCGACGCGGTGGACAGCGTCCTCTCGCGCGTCGACACCGCACGCCACCGGACCAATCAAGGCGGCACGCGAGCGCGTTCCGATCGCCAGCACGCCAGAGGGGCCGGCCGTCAGCCCGCGGCTATCGCGTCGGAACAGGCCGTTTGATCGAAGCTACTGGTACAGGCGGCAGCGCCCGACGTCTTCAGCCAACCGTCAGTGCGGCATCTCGTTCACCGCCTCGATCACCGCCCGATAGTGCGATTCGGGAGTCGCGATCGGGATGACGCAGCCGGGGGCGATCATCAGGCGCCGGCCCTTCGTCTGCGCGATGGCGTTGCGCACCTCCTGCTTGATCGCCTCGATCGGACCCTTCGGCAAGGTCACCGCCTCGTTCAGCCCACCGACCAGCACGCCGCCGAAACGGCTCATCGCGCCGCCAAGGTCGAGCTCGGAGCGCCGGTCATGCCAGTTCATCATGTTGGCCGGATACTGCAACACCTGGCCGAACATCACGTCGTTGCCATGAAAATGCACCATGGTGAACTTCGATTCGCCTGCCAACGCATCGAGCACGAGGCGGTCGTAGCGAACGCCGAAGCGCAGATGTTCCGGTTCGTTCAACATGCGGTAGCTGGCGCACTGGGTCGCGAAGAACACCCCGTGGGCGCCGACCCGCAGGCAGGCGCGCGCGAAACCGATGATGGTCTCGGCGATGATGGCGAGGCCCGCCTCGAGCAGATCGGGACGCCGCCGGAGATCGGCGAAGACGCGATCTCCGGCAAGCTTGATCGCCGTGGTCAAGGGGCTGAACAGCGTCTGCAGGATCGGCACATCGCCGCCCAGCGCCTCGGCCGCCAGGGCAAGCGCCTTGACCTCCCGGCCCAGTTGTCCCTCCGTCGGGGAGAGTCTGGCCAGGCGCGGCCACCCCTCGGCGGCGGTCACTCCCGGCTTGATCACCGCCCGGGCGCCGATCAGTGAGCCGACATCGGCGCTCGTCGCGCCCCAATCCTCGACCCCGTAGGTGCCGCCCGGCATGAATTTCACCAGGTCGAAATCATGCATGCGCTGCCAGGCAACGCACGCCTCGGCCAGCCTGGCCGGATCGCGGTCGCTTTCAGGGAAGTGGCGCCACAGGCTGACCGGAACGCGATCGACCGCCTCGCCGGCGACGGCAGCCGTGACGCGTTCCCAATGGGTCATCTTCGATACGGACATTTCGACGCCTTTCATTCCATCTCGTCATTCCATCAGGAATGCCATTATTTAACGGAAGCGATATTCCAGGCCGGGCTCCGTCTGCGGGAAGCTGCCGATCACCTCTCGGCTTCGTCAGCCCGCGCGGGCATGAACAGTGCGCCGAGCAGACCGAGCGCGATGCCGAACATGACGTAGTAGACTGGCGCGATCTGCGATCCGGTGAGCTTGAAGATCCAGGTCAGAAAGAACTGAGCGAACCCGCCGAAGATCAGCACCGCGACATTGTTGGCGACCGAAAGCCCGGTGGAGCGGATGCGCACCGGAAACAGCTCCGACATGGTCGTGCAGTAGACCCCGAGGAACAGCCCGCTGACCACGCTGATCGCCAGTTGCACGATGACCAGCTTGGTGGTCGTGGGATCCGCGACCAGCCAGGCGTAGGCCGGATACATCAGGACGAAATAAACCGCGAGAAAGCCGACCAGCATCTGTTTCCTGGCGTGGCTGAAGCGGTCGCACAGCAGGCCCCCGGCGGGGACCACCACCAGCATTAGACAAGCGGCCACCAACTCGGCGAGAAATGCGTCCTTGATTGGCAGATGCAGGACGGTCCTGGCATAGGTGACCGTGTAGCCGTAGATCGCATAGAACGACACGGCGCTGGCGGCGATCATGCCGATGCTGACCAGCAGGTGCCGCGTGTGCCCGACCAGTCCCTTGCCGATGCTCTCACCCGGCGCGATCGCGCGAGCCTTCTGCATGGCGACGAACACCTCGGATTCTGCGAGGTAGCGGCGGATGTACCAGGTGACCGGAATGATCACCACGCCGAACGCGAACGGAATCCGCCACAACCCCGCGGCCAGCTCGGCCGGCGTGTAGAGCTGGGTCAGCACGACGCCAAACGCGGTGCCGACCACCAGCGAAGCGATCTGCCCGGTCATCTGCCAGGAGCCGTAGATGCCGCTCTTGCCCGGCGGCGCCATTTCAATCAGGAACGCCGTCGAGGTGCCGAACTGGCCGCCCAGCGAAAACCCCTGCAGCAGCCGCGAGAAAACCATGATCGCCGGCGCGAGCAGGCCGACCTGGCGATAGGTCGGCGCGAAGGTCAGGATCAGCGTCGCCAGCGCCATCAGCGACATGCCCAGCACCATGCCCGCCCGGCGGCCGTATTTGTCGCCGATCACACCGAGGACGATGCCGCCCACCGGCCGCATGAAGAAGCCGACGCCGAACACCGCGGTGGTCGCCAGCACGGCATTGATCTGCGTCGCCGGATTGTTGGGATCGACCGGGAAGAACAGCGAGCTGATGATCGGTGTCATGTAGGCGTAGATGGTGAAGTCGTACCATTCGAAGGCATTGCCGACCACCGCGCCGGCGACGCGCATCATGGAGTTCGCCGGCCTATGCACCGGCGTGCTCATCGGCGTGCTCAATCGCGTGCTCATCGGCACTCTCCTTTAGGGTGCAACGCTGGCACGCGCTGGCTTGCGGCGTTCAGCTTCGGCGGGCTGGCGTCCAGCCCTTCGGCGTCGGTTGCGATCCGCGTAGCGACGTGCTTCAGGAACGCCATATCGACCGGGTTGCGGATGACACATCCGGGAGACAGCAGCAGGCCCCGGCCGGCGGTGGCGGCGAAGATCAGCGCAAGATCGGCCGCGACCGATTTGATGTCGCACCGTGTCAGGCCATCGCGACGCAGGCCGCCGACGATCGGCTGCCGCCCGCCGGCGTCCCGATAGGCGGCCACGCTGGGCGGCGTCTGGCCGATATGCCAGTTCAGCGCCGCGACCGGATATTCCTTCAGACGATCGAACAGAATCCGGCTGCCATGCATATGAACGACGTTGAACCAACCCGAGGCAGCGGCATCGAGCACCATGCGGTCGAACGGTTCGCCGAATTTGCCATAGGCCGCATCGTCGAACCGCGCGGGATCGGCATCCTGCACGGCGAAATAGACGCCGGCGCATCCGGCAGCGAGGGCATGCCGGGCGAAGTCGGCCATGGTCAGGGCGATATTCTCCAACGCACCGAGCACCAGCTCGGGTGCCTGGCGGACGTGGCGCGCCAGGACGTCGGCGGCCATCTCGTGAGCGCTGGCCAATTCGTTGGCACCGGCCATCTCGTGAGCGCCGGCGATCTTGTGGGCGCCGGCCATCTTGTGGGCAATCGTCAGCGGGGAAAACACGGTGGCCAACAACGGTGTCCGCCGCCCAAGGGCGTCCGCCAGGCCGGCAAGATGGCGAAGTTCGCGGCTCAGGGCCGGCGCGGTGACGGGCAGACGCCGGATGTGCCGCCAGTCTGTCGCCTCGGCGATCGGTGTGCGGACGACGTGCGCGACACCCCCCTGGCTAATGGCGCTGTAATCGGCGACGGCGCCCCAGTCTTCGACGCAATAAAATCCGTTCGACATCGCCTTGACGAAGTCGAGATCAAGCTCCGCCGCAAAGCGGACTGTCTGCTCGACCAGCGCCACGGGATCGAGATCGGTGCCGGGGAAATGGCGCCAAAAGGAGTACGGCGGCCGATCGACCTCGGCAGACACCAGCGCGCGTCGGACCCGTTCTTCCTTCGAGAGCATCGGCCCGGTGTTCTGGCTCATGTCACCGTGTCGACAGCCACATTACGCGGCCGGGCGCATTGCGCTAAATCAACCGTTGCACACCCGTAGGGCGGAAACCCATGGCGCATTCCAGCATCCGGACAGCGACGGCGGTGCTGGTCGGACGGAGCCGCGGTGGCGGACGGCGCTACGCCTTTTCCTCCTACGTTTGTTAGATACCCTCGCGGATCAAACCGCCGGCATCGTCGGCGCCAGCCGCCCGCCCATCCGCAGCGGCGCGATCCGCCGCGCCAGCCCGGTCGCGTCGTCGGTCTCGACGAACACCCCGCACAGCGTCGCCTCGCCCTCGGCCGGGGCCAGCCGCTCACCCGGCATCTTGCGCCAGAACCGGATCGTTGCCGGCTCCTTCACCATGCCGATCACGCTGTCGTAGTCACCGCACATCCCCAGGTCGGACTGGAACGCCGTCCCCCCCGGCAGCACCTGGCAGTCGGCCGAGGGGCAGTGCGTGTGCGTGCCCACGATCAGCGACGCCTGGCCGTCGAACGAGTGGGCGAACGCCATCTTCTCGCTGCTCGCCTCGGCATGGAAGTCGATCACCGCCGCCTGCACCGTGACGCCCAGCCGCTGGCGCGCCAGCTCCTGCTGCGTGGCGCGGAACGGGCAATCCAGCGGATCCATATACAGCCGCCCCATCGCCTGCAGCACGAGTGCCTTGCGCCCGTCCGTCAGCGTAACCATCACGCTGCCGCCGCCCGGCGTGCCTGGCGGGAAATTGATCGCGCGGATCAGCCGCGGGGTCGCCGCTATATACGGAACAATCTCCTTGCGGTCCCAGGCGTGGTTGCCGAGCGTCAGCACATCCGCCCCCGCGGCGAACAGCGCATCGGCCATATCGGGACCCAGCCCGAAGCCGTGCGACGCGTTCTCGGCGTTGACGATCGCCAGATCGACGCGCAGCGCCGTGCGCAGCCCGGGCAACGCGGCCGCCACCGTCTCACGGCCGGTGCGGCCGACCACGTCGCCCAGGAACAGGATGCGCATTGAGGTGTTTTAGAGCAAGTCCAGGCTGACTGGAAACTCGTCCACCTCTCCCGCTCGTCGCGGGCTTGGTCCGCTCGTCGCGGCCCAAGCCCGCGACGAGCGGGAGAGGTGGACGACGGATACGGCGATCTTACCTGACCTTGCAACGAATGACCCCGCACTCGGTGGCGACTGCGTCGAGCGCCACGTCATTCGGGCCGACCGGCACCGCGTCCACCTCCTGCGCGGCGAAAGCGCAGCCCAGCGCGAAGCCGGCACCGCCCGTCCTTCGTAACGCCGCCAGCGTGCGGTCGTAATATCCGCCGCCATAGCCCAGCCGGTGCCCACGCTGATCGAACGTCAGCAGCGGCACCAGCAGAAAGTCCGGCACAAGCGCCTTCGCGGCCGCGCGCCCATCAGGCGGCAGCCCATCAGGCGGCAGTCCATCGGGCCGCTCAACGGGAACCGGAACCATCGTGCCGAACCGCTCGCGCACCAGCGCATCGCCCGGCCGCCACAGCCGGAATGTCAAAGGATGGCCACGCGGCGGGGTCACCGGCAGCACGACCGGATGTCCGCGTGCGTGCAGGGCTTCCATCAGCGGGCGCAGATCGATCTCGCCGCCCAGCGGCCACACGCCCGACACCACCGCGCCCGCCGGTGGAGAGCAGTCGCGCAACACATGCGCCGCCAGCGCCGCGCCCGCCACCGCGGAGGCCGCCGCACTCTGGGCCGGGTCGCAGCCGACACGCGCGGCCAACGCCCGCTCGCGGGCCGCGCGCTTCGCCGTTTCGAGATCAGGGAAAGTGTGCGGAGCCGCCATGGCCGTTGGCGTCTCATCCTCCCAAGGCCTGCTGTGCAGGTGGGCGCCAGATACCGGGACCAAGATCCCGACAGAGCCAGCTCCCTGGGAGTTGCTTAGTGGCCCTGGGGATGTGTTGCCTGTCGCACCCAGCAGCTCCGCCGGTACCACTTAGGGATGCTCAAGCCCATCCGCAATGTCCTCGGCACGCTTTGCCAACTTTCCCAGCCGCCGGCCGAGCCTGGGGTCCGCCGCCGGCGCCGGTCCCTTCGCCCCCGCCGCCGGTGTCCCCGCCGCCGATTCCGCCGCTGCCAGCTTCTGCCCAGCCTCGAAAAGCTCGTCGGCCATCAGCAGCGCCGCGATAACCAGCATGCGGGCCTCGCCGCTCGGCCCCGCTGAGGCCTTCACGCTGTCGATTCGCCGATCGACCTCGACGGCCATCGCCTGCAGATGCGCCTCCTCGCCGTCCTGGCAGCCGAGCGTGTAGCTGTAGCCGTTGATGCGAAGGGTGACCTGCGCCATGCGCTGCTCCTGCGGTCCGGATCAACCCGGGCGGACGGCAAGCGCGCCGCGCAGCCGCTCGATCAGCCCGTCCAGCCGCGCCGCGATTTCCGGCGCGACCGGCGTCCCCATCTGGGCCGCCGCCATCTCGGTCACCCCCATTTCGGACGCCTCCATCTCGGGCGCCGGAGGCTCGACAGCGTGTGTCTTGGCGCCAGGCTGGGCGGCAACGTGGGCGGGCGGCGCACTGGCCCGGCGCGCGGCCGCGGCGGCGATCCGTTCCAGAGCGGCTTCCAACCGTGCCGCCGCGCTGTCCGGCTCGTCGTGCTCGCCCGCCATGGCCCGGTTGTTCCCCGTTCGCGATCCCGCTTGCACTGAAAGCCGGCAATCGTTTGAACGTCAAGCAGATATCCGTTCAGGGGTCAGTGGTCAGTGGTCAGCGGTCAGTATCCGGCGGTCGTGGTGCACAGCCTGGCGGACGCGCGCCTTGTGCTGGCGCACGGGGCGCCGGTCACCCTGCTGTCCGGCGAGGCCGCCGCGCTGTATGCCGGGTGCGGCTGGTGGCGCGCCCTGACCGCGGCCGCCCGCGCCGAATTTCCCGCCGTGCCCATCGCCGACCTGCTCGACTGCGGCGACGCCTCCGGCCAGGCGCTGGCCGCCGTGCGCATCGGCCTGCGCCACCTCATCCTGTGGCCGGACGCCCCGGGCCGGGCGAAAGTCGCGGCCATCGTCGCCGGACTCGACGGCGTCCTGCTGGCCGAACGACCGCCCGCCCTGGACCTTGCCGACCCCGCCAACCGCCGCCGGCTTCACGAATGGGTGCAAGCGCGCACCGGCCCCGATGACAACGGCGCCCGGCTGCGGTAGTACCGCAGTAATCATTTCCGCGGCTCCATCCCGGCCTACCCGAACCGAACACCAAGAGGACGCCAGCATGCGCATCACCCAGAAGGTCAAAAAGATCCTCGACTGGTACGAGGGCGATCCGCCCGGGGTGAAGGCCAACCTGGCCCGCATCCTGTGCACCGGCAGGCTCGCCGGCACCGGCAAGGTGGTCATCCTGCCGGTCGACCAGGGCTTCGAGCACGGCCCCGCCCGCAGCTTCGCCCCCAACCCGCCGGCCTACGACCCGCACTACCACTACCAGCTCGCGATCGAGGCCGGGCTGAACGCCTATGCCGCCCCGCTCGGTATGATCGCCCAGGGCGCCGACACTTTCGCGGGGCAGATCCCCACCATCCTGAAGTGCAACAGCTCCAACAGCCTGGCCACCAACAAGGACCAGGCGGTCACCGCCGGCGTGAAGGACGCGCTGCGCCTTGGCTGTGCCGCCGTCGGCTTCACCATCTACCCCGGCAGCGAATTCGCCTTTCCCCAGTTGGAGGAACTGCGCGAGCTGACCGCGGAGGCCAAGGCCAGCGGCCTCGCCGTGGTGGTCTGGAGCTACCCGCGCGGCCCCAACCTCGACAAGGCGGCCGAGACCGCGCTGGATATCTGCGGCTACGCGGCACAGATGGCCGCCCTGATGGGCGCCAACATCATCAAGGTGAAGCCGCCGACCGCGGTGGTCAGCCTGGAGGCGGCGAAGAAAAGCTACGCCAACATCGACGGCTCCACCATGGCCAAGCGCGTCGAGCACATCATGCAGTGCGCCTTCAACGGCAAGCGCATCGTGGTGTTCTCCGGCGGTGAGGCTAAGGATCTGGACGGCGTGTTCGACGAAGTACGCGGCATCCGCGACGGCGGCGCCAGCGGATCGATCATCGGGCGCAACACGTTCCAGCGTCCGAAGGAAGCCGCGCTGGAGATGCTGAACAAGATTATCGACATCTATCTCGGCAAGGCCTGAGCGGTTTGGCTGCCCCGCCCGCGCCGATTGCGATGGGCGGCGGCCCGGCCGGCTGCCGCATCTATCTGATCACGCCGGAGCGGCTCGACCCCGTGCCGTTCGCCGATCTGCTGGCCGCTGCGCTCGACGCCGGGCGGGCGACTGCCCACGGCGCTGATTCGGCGGTGGCGGCGGTGCAATTACGCTTGAAGAACATCGACGACGATGCCTGGCGCCGGGCGATCGACGTGCTGCGCCCGGTGACGCAGTCGCGTGGCGTGGCATTCCTGCTGAACGACCGCGCCGACCTGGCGAAGGCCACCGGCTGCGACGGCGCCCATGTCGGGCAGGAGGACATGGCTGCGCGCGAGGCCCGCCGCGTGCTGGGCCCGGACCTGACACTGGGCGTGACCTGCAAGGCCAGCCGCGACCTGGCGATGCAGGCCGGCGAGGACGGCGCCGACTACGTGGCGTTCGGCGCGTTCTTCCCCTCCGGCAGCAAGCTCGTGACCAACCAGGCGGACCCCGAGATCCTGCACTGGTGGTCCGAGCTGATGGAACTGCCCTGCTGCGCCATCGGCGGCATCACGCCGGAAAATTGCGCCCCGCTGGTGCAGGCCGGCGCCGATTTTTTGGCAGTGATCGGCTGCGTGTGGGGCCATCCCGACGGCCCGGCAGCAGGGGTGCGCGCGCTCAATCAGGCGATTGCGGTGGCGCAGGGCTCGCACTGACCCACGATCGATCGGCAGGGCAATCGGGGTAAAGCAAGGTCAGGGCGCTGCCCTGAAACCCGCCAGGGGGCTTTGCCCCCCTGGACCCCCCACCAAAGGCGGGGCCTTTGGAATCCATTCATTTGGTTGGGGTGAGGGAGGGGCGGACCAGCCACGGCCTGCGGCAGGCTCCCCCCGCACGGCCTGTCGCACATGTAACGAAGGCGGTTAGTCGTGCGATGACCCGGTGGGTGCAGACGTGTTCGCCGCCTCCTGCTCGGCTGCCGCGAACAGGCGCTCGGTCTCATCCATGATGGCTGCGGCGAATTTTTTCCCCTCCGCGCCGGCAATACGTGCGAGGGCCAGGTAGCGCTGCTCCTCTGCCATCGCCACGGTGAGGTCCGGCCAGGGCAGGCGCTCCGCGGCGCGCAACTCGGCCAGCAGGTCGGCGAGCTGATCAAGCGGCGGGCGGCCCGAGGAAGGCGGCTCGGAGGCGGTGGGGGCGGGCGCGAACAGGTCGGGCTGAGCGAGGGCGAATCGGGGCATGGCGGGAGTATAGCGGAACTCGACCTGTCATGAGAGGCGCCTGCGGCAGGCGCGGCACGATGCCGCCGTGGTGTCGAGGCCTCTTGCGAAGCGGTGCCCGGCACCGCCACCATGAACGACAGATGCCGCAGCAAATCCTTTCTGACTACCTCGCCGAGATCGCCCGCATCCGCGCCACGCGCGCCGGGACCGGCGAGATCAGCTATTACGGCGCGCTGACCGGGGCGCTGAACGCGGCGGGCGAGCGGTTGAAGCCGCGGGTCTTCTGCGTGCCGAACCTGCGCAACCGGGGGTCGGGCTTTCCGGACATGGGCCTGTTCGTGGCGGCGCGTGGCATGGTCCTGGAGGACTGGCCGGAAGCCCGCGCGCCGGAGCGCGGCGTTGTCGAAGTCGATGACATCCCGGCCGACCTGTCCGTCAAGACCGGTAGCGCGCAGGTGCGGCGCTATCTTGCTGACTATGGCCTTGTGCTGGTCACCAACTATCGCGACTTCGTGCTGCTCGGGCGAGACGCCGGGGGCCGCCCGGAGCGGCGGGAAAGCTTCAGCTTCGATTGCGCCGACGCGGCGGCGTTCTTCACCTTGGCACGTGGCACAAGGCGCCCACCGGGCCTTGCCGCGCGCTTCGCCGAGTTCCTCGAGCGCGTGCTGCTCCACCAGGCGCCGCTCGCCCGGCCGGAAGAGGTCGCGTTTTTTCTCGCGTCCTACGCGCGCGATGCGCTTGCCCGGGTGGAAGCGCAGGCGAGCCTTCCCGCTTTCGCCGAACTGCGGAATGCATTGCAGGAGGCGTTGGGGCTGCGGTTCGAAGGACCCAAGGGCGAGCACCTGTTCCGCAGCACCTTGGTGCAGACGCTGTTCTACGGATTGTTCAGCGCCTGGGTTGAGATTGCGCAAGAGGGGCAGGCCAACTTCGATTGGCACGCGGCCGGCTGGACCCTACACGTTCCGTTTGTTGATACGCTGTTCCAGCGCATCTCGACGCCGGGATACCTCAGGCCGCTTGGGCTGGAGGAACCGCTTTCCTGGGCGGCCGCGGCGCTGAACCGGGTTGATCGCGACGCCTTCTTTGCCCGTTTCGAAGAGGCGGATGCTGTACGTTATTTCTACGAACCGTTCCTGGCGGCGTTCGATCCCGAACTGCGGACGCAGTTTGGTGTTTGGTACACGCCGCGCGAAATCGTCCGCTACATGGTCGAACGGGTGGATCAGGTGCTGCGCAGCGAACTCGGGGTGTCGGATGGACTGGCCGATCCCTCGGTGTGGATTCTTGATCCGTGCTGCGGCACCGGCGCGTATCTGGTGGAGGTGCTGGACCGCATTGCGCGCACCCTGCGTGCCAAGGGCGAGGATGCGTTGGTGGCGGAGGACCTGAAACAGGCGGCGATGACACGCGTGGCAGGGTTCGAGATCATGCCGGCGCCCTATGTCATCGCGCATTGGCAGGTGGGGCACGCGCTGCGCGCCGCGGGCGCGCCGCTGCGCCATGACGAACGCGCGGCGGTTTATCTGACCAATGCGCTAACGGGCTGGGCAGCGCCGCGGGACGGCGAAGCGACTGAGGCGGCGCAGCGTGGGATTCGCTTCACCTATCCGCCGCTTGCCGATGAGCGGGACGAGGCGGCGCGCGTGAAGCAGGCGCGGCCGATCCTCGTGGTGCTGGGGAACCCGCCATATAATGCCTTTGCTGGGACCTCGCCCGACGAGGAATCAGGGCTGGTCGAACCTTACAAGGAAGGGCTGCAGCGGGACTGGGGCATCCGGAAGTTTAACTTGGATGATCTGTATGTGCGATTTTTCCGGATCGCGGAGCGGCGGATCGCCGAGGGCACCGGCCGCGGCATCGTTTGTTTCATCAGCAACCATTCGTGGCTTTGGTATCCCTCCTATGTGGTGATGCGAAAACGTCTGTTGTCGGAGTTCGATCGGATCTGGGTGGACAATCTGAACGGCTCGAAATTCGAGACCGGCAAGGTCGCGCCGGATGGCAGTCCAGACCCATCGGTGTTCAGCACCGAAGCCAATCGCGAAGGTATCCAGGTCGGCACGGCTGTCGCCCTGCTTGTAAAGCGCGATAGCGCACCGGATGTGCAAGTTCTGCATCGTGATTTTTGGGGGACAGCGAAGCGCGAGGCATTGCTTGGCAGCCTCGATGCTGTGGATTTCGACACGACCTACGCGCGGACGTCGCCCACGGCCGCCAATCGGTTTTCACTGCGTGCAGCAACTTCGGCGATCGACTATGGGTCATGGTCGGCATTGCCCGATATTTCCGGCCTCGCACCATTCAGCGGCGCGCTGGAGATGCGCCGTGGTGCTCTGCTGTCGCTCGACCGAGCGGAACTCGCGGCTCGAATGAGACGATATTCTGACCCGCGGATATCGTTCGCTGAATTGAAGGCCGAAGGTGTTGGTCCAGTGGATGACATGGCCGGATTTAGGGCGTCTGAAGCTCGTACGCGCTTCCTTCGCGATGAACAGTTTTCGGAGGAGAAATTGCGTCAGATTGCGCTTTATCCATTCGAAGTCAGATGGGCATATCATACGAACACCCAACCGATCTGGAACAGGTCTCGACCCGAACTCGCATCTCGGACGTTTGGAGGAAATGGATTCGTCGTTACGCGCTTGCGATCACGACGACCGGAAGAAGGGTTACCTATTTTCTGGACCCCGCTGCTTCCCGGATACCATCTCCTCGATCCCAACTCCCACCCGCTTCCCGTATTGGCAGACCCCCACAGGGCGAACCTCTCCGTCCCGGCCCGCACCTGGCTCGCGGCGCTCGCCCTGCCGGACCCCGACAGCAACCGCGAGATCGCCGCACTTCCCTGGCACCACGCACTCGCCATCGGCTATGCGCCCGCGTGGCTCGCGGAGAACGCCGACGGCATCCGCCAGGACTGGCCGCGCGTACCCCTGCCGGGCAACGCCAATCTGTTGCGCACCTCGGCCGCCCTCGGTGCCCGCGTCGCCGCCCTGCTCGACCCCGATATGCCAGTGCTCGGCGTCACCACCGGCGCGATCCAACCCGCGCTCGCGACCATCGCAGCGCCAACGAAACGCGGCGGCGGTTCGATGGCCGAGACCGACCGCATGCTCACCGCCGGCTGGGGTCATTCCGGCAAAGGCGGTGCGGTGATGCCGGGCCGCGGACGCGTCGCCACGCGCGATTACGCGCCCGGCGAGGCACCCGCGCACGCAGAGGCCGGCTTGCTCGGCGCCCACACCAACGACATCTACCTCAACGGGGATGCCTATTGGCGTAACATTCCGGACAGGGTTTGGAGCTTTACCATCGGCGGCTATCAGGTGTTGAAGAAGTTCCTGTCCTACCGCGAGCAACCCCTGCTCGGCCGCGCACTCACGACGGTTGAGGTGCGCTATGTGCGCGACGTGGCGCGTCGGCTCGCTGCTCTGCGCCTGATGGGTCCGGAGTTGGACGCCAACTATCGCGCATGCGCCGCCGCGCACCGCCCGTTTGGAGGGCCCGATGCTCCCCGCGTTGCCGCGACCTCGGCATGAATGTCCGCTTTGGGTGGAAAGCAGCCTGACTGCTTTTCCGGCGTAGGATATAAAAAGCGGACATTCTCCGCCCAGCGTAGTGTGGCCGTAAGTAGAGGATCTGGTTCCACGCGAGGGACGATGATGGGCGCTGTTCAGCCGCTGGACCTTCCCAGAGCGGTTTCGATGAGTATCGTCGTGCCGCTCATCTCTTCTACAAAGCCAAAGCAATACCGGTCCGGACCCTTCAGCCATCGGATGGCGATATTCGGCTCCTTGGGCCACGCGAAGCCGTTTAGTGCGGCAGCGTTCATGAGCTGACGATAAAGATGCTCCGGGTGTTCGGTGGCTTGGTACAGGCAGCGCAAAAGCTGGCCCGTTTCCCTGGAAACTCTGTTGGAAACCAGCGCTGTCGACATCCCACAGGTCACACCGGATATCCAGCATTGGTTGTTAACAACAGCGGCTGTCATAATCCCAACCTTGCGCAGCCCTTTGTGCTCGTCTTCGGACCAGTCCCGTCCTGGAAGCACATTGAGAGCCGCGAACAATCCCTGGTTTGGCCATGACTGCACAGTGACCTCAATGAGCCGCCTGCTGGTCCATGCACCGTGTGGTGCAACAGCCAGGACGAACGCGACGCCTCGGCCGAGGATGACGTAAAGCAGCTCCTTGCTCCCTGCCCGGCCCGGTGCCTGGTCGAGATGCAGATGGTGGATTCCCCACTCGTTCAGGAGCAGGTCGAAATCCGGTCCGTCTTTCCGGCCGGGCGGGTGCAAGCAGTAGCCCTGCATTACAAGGTCGCTGAGGTGCGCGTTCACCTCGTCACCTCGGGCGACGCTCGCCAGCAACGCCTCGACGCCGGGCCTGTTGGCCTGCACGGCGGGTAGGTCGTCGAAGCCATTGGCCTTGTTTATCTGGCGGGGATGTGGATGTACGCGCCGCGACTGCCAGTTCATGAAGCGCCAAGCCTGCTCATGCACATCCAGCGCCGTGAACGCATCTTTTTCTCGCCGGCTACGTGTTGGAAGCTCCCGCACCATCTCGGCTTGCAACTGCGCGATGTAGTCGGCCCGAACAGGCCCCTGATGTCTCACAAACTGCTCACTATGCGGCATCGAACTTTCCTGCTCCCCCGCGATTCTTTCTATCCGCCTTCCGATTGATTGGGCTACGCCGTATCAATAACCTGGAATGTGCGCGCGACTCTAGCAGGCTTGCTTCGGAGTCGACGAGCCGGAGCCCGGGGCGAAGGTCCGTTCACGGGATTAGCCGTGTCGCAGCTCTATGGCCGGCACGGGTCGAGTCCGGCCGTTTAGCCCAAGCAACTCGACTCCCGCTGCTTTGGGTGGGCACGACCTTCAAACCGCCCCACTACCCGCTGCCCTGGACCCCGCCGTGGGGCAACGCCCCTGGCCTTACCTCCCTCCGCCGCCGTCCGCGCACCGCGAGAAATATTATCTGGCATCGCGACATCTGTTAGTATATGTTAGTATGACTGCTAACCGACTTTCAACAGGAGCTTTTCCCATGTCCATCCCTTCCAACGGCATCACCCCCGAAGTCATTCGCGAAATCATGCCCCCCTACCGCCTCAGCGCCGACCTGCTCGAAGCCACGCTCGCCGCCATCCCCGCGCCCCCGCCCGACGCCTCCCCCGCCTGGCGCCTCGCCCGCCTCACCCGCTTGATCGAGGAAATCGCCGCCCCCAAGCCGGCCAACGCCGAACAGGCCCGCATCGCCGCGGAGATCCTCATCACCCGCGAACTGGCCGACGCCCTCGCCCACCGCGCCCACGCCCCCGACCAGACCACCGAGCAGATGTGCCGCCTCGCCCGCGCCGCCAACGGGCTGCGACAGACGGCGATATCGCTGGACCGCTCACTGACCCGCCACCAGCAGAAGCCGGTGCCCTTCTTCGGCATCGTCGTGCAGGACGAGGTCGACCTCCCCGCGCTCGACGCGACCTGGCACACCCAACCCCCAGACCGCGACGCAGCACCCCTGCGCGCAGCAACCCCGCCGCCGCCCGACGCCGCTCCCCGACCTGCGCCGCCCGCCGACCACCCCGACGCCACACCGCCCGCCACCCACGCCACCCGCCTCCCGACGGTGGCGCCGGCACCTCTGCCGACAAACACCACCACCGCCGAGCCACCCGCACCGCTCGGCGGCTCCCCCGACACCGCGACCCACCCCGACCAGGACACCGACGCCACCCCCGAGTGGACGATCACCAAGCTGGATGAAGGCCCCGGCTGGACCCGCGAAGTTCTGCGTCACCGCAGCCACCGGGCACCGGCGAACGCCGCCGCGCCGGGGTCCGCCCCGTGACCCCGCTCCCAACGCCCCCAACCCCCACACCTGCCCCACCCCCGCACAGCCGCAAGCTGCGCAACGGCAACCCGCCCGGCAACCCCAACCTCGCCCCGCGCTGCGGCGCCAAAAACCGCGCCGGCTGCCCCTGCCGCGCCCCGGCCATGCCCAACGGCCGCTGCCGCCTGCACGGCGGCAAATCCACCGGCCCGCGCACGCCCAAGGGCACCGCCCGCATGTTCGCCGCCAACACCAAACACGGCCGCCAATCGGCGCCCAACCGCGAGGCACAGCTCTACGTCCGGACGCTCAACCAGCACACAAGCCTGACCGCTGCCGCAAGACGCCTGCAGGCCTACCTGCCCAATGCGATGGCGGCCCGCCTCGCCGACGGCCCGCCGGAACTCTGGCCGCCGGTCCACCCCACCAATCTGCCATTCGTGAAAAATCCCGAACCAACCCCGGGACACGAAAGCCCGGCCCGCCTCCCACCCGAGGCGGGCCCAGCCCGCAACGCCGCACGTCCCCTCCCGCGCGGCCTCGCCGCCGAGCGGCAGGCAGCCCGGGCCGAGGCTGCGGCCCTGGCGCCCTGGCGCGAGGCCATCGCCTTCGCCCGCGCCGCCAAGCGCGCAGCGCTCGCCGCTAACCGTACAGCCCACGCCGCCAGGCGCGCCGCGCTGGCCGCCAAACGCACTGCACGACAGGCCGAGCGCACATCGTCGGGAGCCAAACGCACCGCACGGCAGGCGACACGCGCCGCGCGAGTGCCGGCCGTCCCGCCGGCTCGGCCGTCACCGCCGCATCCGCCCGAGGACCAGTGCAGCCTGATGGGACGCGAGCTTGCCGCCCGCAAGGCCGGGTTGCGCGTGCGCGTCAGCGAACCCGGTCGGCCCCCGGCGACCGACGCGCCAAAGCCCGCTTCGACATTTTCCCAAATCTACCCCATGAACCCCGACGCGGCCGCCGCCCCCGCACCAAAACCGGATTCAGCGTTTTCCCGAATCATCCCCTTGAACCCCGAGACGACCACCGCCCCCGCACCAAAACCCGATTCAGCGTTCTCCCGAATCTACCCTCGGAACCGCGACAACAACCCCGACTACGCCGCCCCCGCGCGAAAACCCGATTCCGCATTTTCCGGAATCTGCCCCGTGAACCCCGAGACCACCGCGCCGTCCCAACCCACGCGCCTCACCCCGACCAAGGCCGAGGCCCTGCGCACCGCCACCCTGGCCGCACTGCCCAACCGCGCCGCGCGCCGGCGGTGGAAGAGTCTGCAACGGCGCCTGCACCGGGGCTCCGCGACCTGCCTCCTCCCATGACATGCGGCGCCGCGGCAAGATCAGCGCGTCAGGTCCCCTGGCGACCGCGTCGCGCGACCGGCGGGGACGGTCGTGGCTGGTCTCGCCGCGCTCCCGACCGGCGGGACTCGTGCTATCGATACGCCAACACAAGGGAGGAGCAATCGTGGCGACGCTGATCGTGCATGGGGACACCGCTCACAGGGGGCCGCATGCGTCGCCAGCATCCTAGCCGCCACGAAAGCGGTGCATTTGATTTGGGTCAAAACCCGCAACACGCCAGCAAATTCGCCCGTTGATCCAGATCAAAGCGGAACCCCCGCTTCCGGCCCAACCTTCCGCCATGAGGCTCGCCGACCTGATCGCCGCCTACGACCAGCGCGTGCCGCGCTACACCAGCTATCCGACGGCACCGCACTTCTCCGCCGCGGTCGACGGGCCGACCTATGCCGGATGGCTGCGCGCGCTTCCGGTGGACACCGCGCTGTCGCTCTATCTGCACGTGCCGTTCTGCGCGCAGCTCTGCCTGTTCTGCGGCTGCCACACCGCGGCGGTGCACCGGCCGGAGCCGTTGATCGCCTACGCCCGCACCCTGCTCGCCGAGATCGACCTGCTCGCCGATGCCATCGGCCACCGCCTGCAAGTGCGCCACATCGCCTGGGGCGGCGGCACGCCACACGCGCTGCCGGCCGAGTGCATGGAAGCCGTCAGCGCACGGCTGCGCCAACGGTTTCATCTGTTGCCGGATACCGAGATCGCGGTCGAGATCGATCCGCGTACCCTCGACGATGCCGCACTCGCCGGCCTCGCCAGCATCGGCACCACCCGCGCCAGCCTCGGCGTGCAGGATTTCGATCCCGCGGTGCAGCGCGCGATCGGGCGCATCCAGTCCTATGCAACCACCGCGGACTGCGCGGTGCGCCTGCGCGGCATCGGCGTCGGCTCGATCAATCTCGACCTGATCTACGGCCTGCCGTACCAGACCGTGGAAGGTGTGGCGGCCACCGTCGGCAGCGCGCTGGCGATCCAGCCCGACCGCCTCGCGGTGTTCGGCTACGCCCATGTTCCCTGGATGAAGAAGCAGCAGGCACTGCTGCCACAAGACGCGCTGCCCGGCTCCGCCGAGCGCTACGCGCAGCGCGAGGCTGCCGAGCGGGTGATCACCGGCGCCGGCTATGACGCGATCGGCCTTGATCATTTCGCCCGCCCGTCCGACGCGCTCGCCGTCGCCGCCCGCACCGGACGGCTGCGGCGCAACTTCCAGGGCTACACCTCGGATGACGCGCCGGTGCTGCTGGGCCTTGGCGCCTCCTCGATCGGCTCGCTGCCGCAGGGCTACGTGCAGAACGCCCCCGGCGTGCCCGGATGGCGGGAGGCGGTCGAGGCCGGCCGCCTGCCCGTTGCGCGCGGCGTCACCCTGACCGCGGAGGACGGGCTGCGCCGCGCGGTCATCGAGCGGATCATGTGCGACTTCGCCGTCGATCTCGCCGCCGTCGCGGCGCAACACAACGCCGACCCCGGCACGCTCATGGATGCCGCCCCCGCGCTGCAGGCGATGGCACGCGATGGGCTGGTGCGGTGGACCGGCTACGTGCTGACGGTCACCCACACCGGCCGCCCGTTCGTGCGCGGCGTCGCCGCCGCCTTCGACACGTATTTGAGGACCGGCGTCGGCCGCCACTCCGCCGCGGTCTGATCATGCTCGATGACGAGGGGTTCGATGACGAGGGATTCGCCGACACGCCGATGGTTTCCGCCGCGGCAAGGCACGAGACGCTGCGCCACACTGTTTCGGTCGGCGTGAAGCGCCTGTTCGCCGCTTGATGCGCCCGGTTCCGAAGTTCCTCGCCACGACCGGAGGCGGGATCGGGCCGCCAGCTTTTGGTGTTCAACGCCCTGCCGATGTCCTGCGTTGGCTGCAAACGGCAACGAACGCAGGGGGCAGGACAGGAGATTACCCGATGGATGGTCTACCGCCCCTCGTCAGCGCGGTGCTCGCCGCCGGCGCCCATGTCCGTCACGCGATCTGCATGGCGCACCGCGCCGATGATCCGTATCCGCACTGGACCCTGCACCAGGTGCTGCCCAGCGAACTGTGCCGCGCGGTCACCGCGCTGCCCTTCGCCACGCCGCCGATCGACGACACACAGGGCAAGCGCGCGACGCACAACACGACCCGCATTTTCATCTCTGAACCGAATCGGGCGCGCCATCTCGCCTGCGAGGCATTGGCCGAGGCGTTCCAGGACGAGGCCACGGTCGCGCTGCTGCAAGACGTCTGCGGCCGCCGCCTCGCCGGCAGTTCGCTGCGCATCGAATACTGCCAGGACACCGATGGATTCTGGCTTGAGCCGCACACGGATATCGGCGCCAAGCTGTTCACCATGCTGATCTACCTGTCCGACCATCCGGACGCCGAACAGTGGGGCACCGATGTGTTCGACGCCCAGCACAATCTGGTCGAGCGCAGTTCCGGCGCCCGCAACACCGGCCTGATCTTCCTGCCGGCCGCGGACACCTGGCATGGCTTCGCCCGCCGCCCGATCCGCGGCGTGCGGCGTTCGCTGATCATCAACTACGTTGCGCCGGAGTGGCGCTCGCGCCACGAGCTGGCCTTCCCGGGCGAACCGGTATACGCGTGGTAAGCTATCGCACGGCGTAGCCGGCGTGCGTATGGCAAGCCAGCGCGCCACGGCGTAGGGCGGAAAAGCGAAGCGCATTCCGCCACGCCGCCGCATCGCAGCACAAACCGATCGCGACACCGGACGCGCGGGACAATTCCTGCTGACGGTTGACCGCGCCTTTGCGGCGTGGTGTTGCGGGGCCTGCGATCTCGCGAAAGGAACACCCGCCATGGCCACGCCGAAGCCGCTCGTTTTCGACCGTCCGTTGCGCGGACGCATCTACGACAGCATCGCCGAGACCATCGGCAACACGCCGCTCGTCCGCATCCCGAAGATCGCCGCCGAGGAAGGCGTCACCGCCGACATCTGCCTCAAGCTGGAATTCTTCAACCCGATCGCCAGCGTCAAGGACCGTATCGGCGTCAGCATGATTCTGGCGCTGGAGGAAGCCGGCAAGCTGGCACACGGCGCCACGCTGATCGAACCGACCTCCGGCAACACCGGCATCGGCCTGGCGTTCGTGTGCGCCGCGCGCGGCTACAAGCTGGTGCTGACGATGCCGGAGAGCGTGTCGATCGAGCGGCGCAAGATGCTCGCCTATTTCGGCGCCGAACTGGTGCTGACGCCGCGCGAGAAGGGCATGAACGGCGCGATAGCCAAGGCGAACGAACTGCTGGCGGCGACGCCGGGCGCGGTGATGCCCAACCAGTTCGCCAACCCAGCCAATCCGGCGATCCATGTGCGCACCACCGCCGAGGAGATCTGGCACGACACCGCGGGCAAGGTGGACGCCATCGTCTCCGGCATCGGCACCGGCGGCACGCTGACCGGCTGCGCCCAGGCGCTGAAGCCGCGCAAGCCGGGGCTGAAGATGATCGCGATCGAACCGGCGGCCAGCCCGGTGCTGTCCGGCGGAGCGCCGGGCCCACACCCGATCCAGGGCATTGGCGCCGGCTTCGTGCCCGAGGTGCTCGATACCAGCCTGATCGACGAGATCATCCAAGTAACGAACGAGGAAAGCTTCGCCCAGGCGCGCCGGCTGGCGCGGACCGAGGGTATCCCCGGCGGCATCTCCTCGGGTGCCGCACTGGCAGCAACACTGAAGGTGGCGAAGCGGCCGGAGATGGCGGGCAAGCTGATCGTGACGATCATCCCGTCGTTCGCCGAACGTTACATTACCACGGCGTTGTTCGAGGGGTTGTGATACCAACCGGCGGAAGGGTTGCTCTGTTCCAGCGGTTCGGCTGGTTGATATCGCGCGCGGGGTTGCGCTGCCCTTCGGCTCATCGATTTCGGCAAGCTGCCCGGCGCCATCGTCGATGATCATGGTGATCTGGCGGGCGACGGCGTGACCGGTCAGGCACCGGTCAATTTGACGCTGATCGTGTCCTTGGACTCGTCGTCGTCGAACTCGACCGCGCCTTCCTTCTTGTCGAGATCAGCGTAGGCCTTGTCGACCGCCTTCTTGATCTCGGCTATCTTGGCATCGACCTCCTTGCTGGACTTGCCGACCAGATCCTTCTCCGCATCCTTGAACATCTTGTCGCAGATGTCCTGCGCGAGCTTGCGGTGCTTCTCCTCGTGGTCAGCATTCAGGTCCTCGGCGGTTTCGATCGCTTTCTTGTGCCGATCATCGGCCTTGCCGCCGGACCAGTGGGCACGTTTGATGTCGATCTTCACGCTGAAGTCGATCTTCTTGACCTTTTTGTTGTCGTAGCTGACTTTCGGCGTAATCACGTAGGTGGTCACGCCGATCTCGCCCTTGCCCTCCCGGATTGCGGCCTGCGCGTTCTTCAGGAAGTCCTCGATCGTATCGGCTTTCACATTGACCAGCGTATCGGCCACTGCCCGTCCCTCCGTATGGTTTGAATCAGCATCGAAAGACAGCCGTGTTCAGTCCGCATTGGATAGACCCGGGCTGACGTCGCAACATTGTGATGGCGGTCACTATGTTCACGACACCGCGCTGATCACCTCCGCCGCCCCCGCATTGCCACCCATGTACGGCCACAGCACCTCGGGCACCCGGATCGACCCGTCGCCCTGCTGGTGGTTCTCCATCACCGCGATCAGCGCCCGCCCCAACGCGACCCCCGACCCATTCAGCGTGTGCACATGCGCGACACCCTTGCCGTCCGCCGCACGGAACCGCGCGTTCATCCGCCGCGCCTGGAACCCCCGCGTGTTGGAGCACGAACTGACCTCCCGCCACGCCTGCTGGCCTGGCAGCCACACCTCCAGATCGAACGTCTTCGCCGCACCAAACCCGGTGTCCCCGCTGCTCAGCACGACGCGACGGAACGGCACTTCCAGCCGGCGCAGCACCTCCTCGGCGCAGCGCGTCATCCGCTCGTGCTCTTCATCGCTGCGGTCCGGATGCGTGATCGAAACCATCTCGACCTTTCGAAACTGGTGCTGGCGCAGCATGCCGCGCGTGTCGCGCCCCGCCGCCCCCGCCTCGCTCCGAAAGCAATCGGTCAGCGCGGTCAGCCGCATCGGCAACGCCGCCTCGGCGACGACCTCGCCCATCACCATCGCCGTCAGCGGCACCTCCGCGGTCGGAATCAGCCAGCGCCCGTCCGTGGTCTGGAACATCGTGTCGGCGAATTTTGGGAGTTTGTCAGTGCCGTAGGCGGTCGCGTCGTTGACCAGCGAGGGCACCACCATCTCGGTGTAGCCGTGCTCGCGTGTGTGCAGATCGAGCATGAACTGCCCCAGCGCCCGCTCCAGCCGCGCCAGCGCGCCGCGCAACACCACGAAGCGCGGCCCGGCCATCTTCGACGCCGCGGCGAAATCCATCAGCCCGAGCGCCTCGCCCAGCTCGAAATGCTGTTTTGGCGCGAACCCCAGGTCGCGCGGTGAGCCATGCTGCGCCAGCACGACATTGGCGCCCTCGTCCGCCCCGTCCGGCACCTCGGGATCGAGAATATTGGGCAGCCCTTCCAGCTCGCCGCGGATCTGCGTCTCCAACGCCGCAGCGCGGGTCTCCATCCCTTCCATCTCGGCCCGCAACGACGTGGCCTCGGCCTCCAGCGCCGCGGTGTCGGCGCCGGTGCGCTTGCCCTGCCCCACCTCGCGCGAGATCACGTTGCGCCGCGCCTGCTTCTCCTGCACGACGGTCAGCGCGGCGCGCCGCTCGGTGTCCCACGCCAGCAGCCGCGCCGAGACCCCGGCCAGCCCGCGCCGCGCCATCGCGGCATCGAAGCCAGAGGGATCGGCGCGGACCACGCGGATGTCATGCATCGTTTCAAACCCCGACAGGTTTCGGTTCGACCATCCGCGCCGCGATGATCGAAATCTCGTACAGCGCGATCAGTGGCAATGCGAGGCCGCACTGGGTGATCACGTCGGGGGGCGCCAGCACCGCCGCGACAACGAACATGCCGACATAAGCGTAACGACGGAACCGCCCCAGCCCCTTCGACGTGACGATCCCCACCTTCGCCAGCAGCGTCAGCAGCACCGGCAGCTGAAACGTGATGCCGAACGCGATGATCATCCGCATCACCAGGTCGAGATATTCGCCGACGCGCGGCAGCAGCTCGATCCCGATGCCGCCTGCGCCGGTCTGCGTCTGGAAGCTGGCGAAGAACTTCCAGGCGAACGGAAACACGAAGTAGTAGGCCAGCGCCGCGCCCATCAGGAACAGCACCGGCGTGGCCGCCAGGAACGGCAGCAGCGCGTGCTTCTCGCTACGGTACAGCCCGGGTGCCACGAACAGCCAGAGCTGCCCGGCGATAACCGGAAACGCAACAAACAACCCGCCGAACATCGCCAGCTTGATCTGCGTGAAGAACGCTTCGTAAAGCTGCGTGTAGATCAGGTGCGGCGCATCCTGCCCGCCCTGGGCGCGCAGCACGTCGGCCAGTGGGCGCGCCAGGAAGGAATAGATCGACGCGGAGAAATAGTAGCACACGACGAAGGCGACGAAGAACGCCACGATCGACCACATCAGCCGGCGCCGCAGCTCCAGCAGATGGTCGAGCAGCGGCATCGGCTTGTCGTTGATCGGATCGCTGGTCTCGGTCTCGCTCATCTTGGCGCGCCATATCCCAAGTGGGCACTCCCGATATGGCCATGCCCCACGGGGGCATTCCCCAGCCGGGCATCTCTGGCGCGGGCGGCGCTGACCATCTCGGGCGGGATGAACGCGGGCGGCTCGGTCGCGTCGTCCGGCGCCGGGGTCGGGATACTGGGCGGCACCGCACCCGGGGGCATGAAGGCGGGCGGCATGATGACTTGTGGCACGCCGGCGGCTGCCAGCGGGTCAACCGGCGCGTCGAGGGCCGGTTCGCCCAGCGGCTCCGCAACGCCCACCGCCACGGCCGCCGTCGCGGCGTCCTCGGTCACCACCGGCGGCGTGGGCTCCAGCGGGTTGTCCGCGAAGGTGCTGCGCAGCGACCCGTCCGGATCGACGTGGCGCTCCATCTCGGACTTCAGGTCGAAGTTGCGGATCTCGTTGAGCGTGCTCTTGACGTCGTCGAGGTTCGCCTCGCGCAGCATCTCGTCGACATGGGTCTGGAACTCGCCGGCCATGCGGCGGGCCTTCTTGATCATGCCGGTGATGCTGCGAATCGCCACCGGCATGTCCTTGGGGCCGATCAGCACCAGGGCAACCGCGGCGATGACCGCCATTTCGGACCAGGCAAAATCAAACATGGCGCCAGCTAGCAGGCATCAGGGACCGGTGGCTAGTAGCCGACCGCCCCGCTGGTCTCCACCTGCCCTTGAGGGCTTTGCCGCAAAGCGGATCAAGGTTGGGGGGAGAGGTGGAAGGCCGGAAGGGATGGACGCCATCCACTCGGTCGGACGCATCACCGCCTCGTCGCCGAGCCAACAGCCCGGTGGCAGGGTCGGTAGGGAGTCTCGTCCGAGCCCCTCGGCCCGTGCCGCCTGCCCAGGAACCGATCCCGCCCCGGAGCCACCCCATCCGGCGCACCGTCTCCCCACCGGGACAAGCGCCCGGTGGCAGGCTCAGTATGGGGTATCGTCCGAGGTCGGCCGGCCGCGCCCTTGCCCAGGTATCGACCCCGCTCCGGCAGCCACACCATCCGCCGCACCGTCTCCCGTTGTATGGGGTCCTGTCCGAGCTACGCGGATCGCACCCCCTGCCGCGGAACCGGCCCCACCCTGGCGTCCACCCCGCCCGGCCGGACCGTCTCCCGTTGTATGGGGTCCTGTCCGAGCTCCGCGGATCGCACCCCCTGCCGCGGAACCGGCCCCGCTCCGGCAGCCACACCACCCGCCGCACCGTCTCCCGTTGTATGGGGTCCTGTCCGAGCTCCGCGGATCGCACCCTCTGCCGCGGAACCGACCCCCGCTCCGGCGACCACACCATCCGGCGCACCAGCAATTCTCGTTTTGGTCGG
>PLXO01000337.1 GCA_003151425.1 Acetobacteraceae bacterium | reverse complement strand
CCAGACATCGGCTACCTCATTGAAATGACTCGGTAGAATAGTCCGAGGTCATTCCGGGGCAGCCTCTAAAGCAACGGGCGATACGGAACTAGCAGCTCAAGTTACATCTGGCGTAGTGTCGAGACCGCGGGTTGTAGAATATGGCTCAACAGAGCCATTAGCGGACGCAAATTCGTGCGGTGAGGAGCCGGCCTGTTATCAATCCTTTGGCATCGCCGCGAGCTGGCCTGCCTGAACATCCACGACGACCACCTCACGCAACTTTCGCCAGGATTTCCCGTGGTATGACACCTCTACCAGATTCACACGCGAGGGCTTGGCGCGGCATTTGTTGTCGCCCCGAAAACCACCGCACCGTAGCCGCCTGACAACCTCGCTCACCGAGGCTTCCGGACTATACCGGTCAACCAGATCGCTGACGTGCAGGACGGTATGCCGCCTGCACCGGGAGCACTGGATATCCAACAGCCATCCCTTGAGTTGCCAGACTGGTGTCGCGGGGACAGGCAGGGACCCATACGGGAGCTCGGGCATGGCGTCACTCGCACAACCGTGTCGGCACAATTCGCACGACCTCCAAGCCGGCAACGTGCAACTCATGAACCAGGTGTTCGGCGCAGACTGTGTTGAGATGCAGGTCGGCCAGCCTCGACAGCCGGCCACCGCGCGAAATCGCGCCGCGAAACACCGCGACGACCTCCTCGTCGGTCACCGTTGGCCGCGGATCAGGGACGAGAGTGGCTTGCTCCATGGGCGGGGAACATATAAAGAACATTGGAGAGAGTCGAGTCGCTTCTGGGTGAGCTCAGACCCTTCGTTCGGGTAGAGTGAGCCAGTTTGAATGTCGCCGACCGACCGGAACTAGTGGGACCCCCGATGCGACCGGCTCGAACAGCCGGATTCGACCCAGAGCGGACCTTCCCTTGAAGTGCCTGCCGGTGGGTGCTCGGACCAACATCACGGCGCGGAATCGGATGTCTGTTCCGGTCATATCTTCCGGAAACCGCGACCCATTGAAGGAGAATGGGTGAGCGGAGCGTCCGACAGTCGTAATTTCAGCACCATTAGCCTTCTTTTTCGGTCATATGTTTCGGAAACCGCAACCCTTTGAAGAGGCTGCGGCGAGCGGAGTTTCCGGAAGTCTGATTAATCCACGGATGGCAAACGCCTGCTTGCCGTGCTCCGGCGCAGTCGCAGTTGATGGCACGCTTGTGCGCCTTAAATATTCGTGCGTGGTGGCCGGATTTGCGGGACGGTAGTGCTCAAACCCGGCCACTTGAGGCCGATAAAGCGAAGCAGAGCCTCGTTTCAACGACGATCGGGAGAACGGCTATGGCGGCCCGAGGCGCACCCCGGCGCCAGTCTCAAGGCGAGGCTATTTCAGGTGAACGATGACTGAGCCCTCCGATACCTTAGGCGCGGCCGCGCCCGTGCTTCCGGCGTTCTTCGCGGCCCAGTCCTTCGCCTTTTGAACGCTCTCATCAACGCCGGCCTTATCCTGGCAGACAGTCACCGAGAACCCACCATCGCCGCTGCGGGCGAGGGTGTAGCCCACAAATCCTTTGACTGAGCGCAACAGTTTTTCCACGTCTGCCGTGTGCTTCTCCAGCACATCAAACAACTCTTTGGCACCCTTTCCGGAGTATGTTCTGACAACCGTTTGCATGCTTGTATCCTCCTATTGGCAGCCCAGCGGAACGAGCATTCCACATGGTATCGACTACATTGTGCGCCCTTTTGACCTGGGTTGCAAATTCGCCGGTTAATTGCCCGCGCAGATCAGGATCAGCGAGCTGGCGTCGCGCGCAGGCGTGTCGGGTGACCTTCGGCACGCCGTATGCGGCAATGGACCAACGGGCGATCTCGACTGGCGCTATGACGACGAGCAAACGCGCAGCTTCGCTTTGTTCAAGACGAGATGGCGGCGTGGATAGCGGCCGGAGTGCCGCGGCGGCTCGCGTAGATCTTCGTTAATTCCGCGCCCAGTAGGAAACTCTGCGTTGAATAGTAGATCCACAACAGCAGGATGATCAGCGCGCCGGCCGCGCCGTAGCTGGAAGCCATCGCGCTGTGGCTCAGATAGAGGCCGATCAGAAACTTTCCCACGTTGAACAGTAGCGCGGTAACCACCGCCCCCACCCGCACGTCAGCCCAGGATAGCTTTGCATCAGGCAGCACTTTGTAGATCGCGGCGAACAGAACCGAGATCAGCGCGAAGGAAATGACGAAATTCAGTACCTGCAAAATCAGCGCACCAAATGGCAGCACCGCGTTGATGTAGCTGGTGAGCCCGGACAGAATGGCGCTAATCACTAATGAAACCAGCAGTAGGAAGCCGAGCGCCGCGACCAGGCCAAGACTCGCCGCGCGCGCCCGCACCAGGCGGGAGACGGTGGTACCCTGAGGTTGCGTCTTCCAGATCGCATTCAATGCCGACTGCATCTCACCGAACACGCCAGAGGCCGTGATGAGCAGGGTGGCCGTGCCCACCACCGAGGCGAGAATGCCGCTCGACTTGCCCGACGCACTCAGCACCGTAGTCTGCACGAGATCGGCGCTCTCTCTGCCCATCAATCCACTGAGCTGGCTCGCGATCGCGCCGCGCGCCGCGTCCTCGCCGAAGGCAAGCCCGGCGATGGCAACGACGATGAACAACACGGGACCGATCGAGGTGGCAGTATAAAACGAGATCGCCGCTCCCCGGCTGAGCGCGTCGTCGGCGATAAAAGCCTCCACACTGTCACGTAGCAACCGCCAGATCTGACCGAACATGGGGGGTCCGCGCTCCTTATGTCGTGCCTTCCGTAGAAGGGAGTGGGTAGTCCGTTCCGGGTGCTCCACCTCGGTTCTAATGCCACAGAACCCGCTTACAGATCTATCCGTCGGGGCAGTCTGAGGAATGAAGCGGAGGGCCCGGTTCCGTCTTTTCCTATACATGACAACCGCTATGCGCCGCGGCGCGCCAGCGCCTCGGGCCACTCCTTCGAGCCACGCCCACGCATCCCGATCAGATTGATTCAGCCGGTCAGCCTACACCACTTTGGTGCTGATTCACAAACCCCCTCTGAGGGTCATTATTGCAAGCGAATTCACACCGAGGAACCACCACTATTGGCCACGAAGAATGAACCGGGTTATTGTTTCCTCGCTCGTGACATACCGTCCCCATGAAGAATGGTCGCGGGGGCCTTCTTTGGAAGTTCGTTAAATGAAGAGCGGCGGAGATACGACGCAGGCACGTAACCTGCGGACGGGGCTTCCGGTCTGGCTCGCGCGCCGAGAGCGCGATGCCCCGGACCATCTGCCCATCCATGCCCTGACCGTCGACGTTGCCGTCATCGGCGGCGGTGTCAGTGGTGCGCTGGTGGCAGACGCCATGCTGCAAGCCGGACAGTCTGTCGCAAACAAGCTTGCCATTTTTCAGGGTTGTTGCCACGCCGGCCGCTGGCCAGTAACCACTTCGTCAACTCTGCAGTCCGCGCTAAACGAACAAGGCTCCAAATTTGGCGTTCGGTAATCGAAGGGAGACCGATGACATGGCTGCTCGACCGACCTGGCAAGGGCATTTGAAGCTGTCGCTCGTGACCTGCCCGGTCGCGCTCTACGCGGCGACGACCCAGACCAATGACGTCAGCTTCCACCTGATCAATCCGAAAACGAACAACCGTATCCGCATGGTGCCTACCGACCCGGACACGGGGCCCGTGGAGCGCGCCAATCTGATCAAGGGCTATGAGGTGGCCAAAGACCAATATGTTCTGTTCGATGATGCCGACTTCGACAAGGTGAAGCTGGAAAGCACCAAGACCATCTCGATCGACAAGTTTGTCGACGAAGCGGACATCGACCGGCTCTACTGGGATGAGCCTTTCTACGTCGTGCCCGACAAGGGGGTGGGCGTCGAGGCCTTCGCCGTCATCCGCGACGCGATGGAGAAGCAGGGCAAGGTGGCGCTGGGGTGTCTCGTCCTGCGCGGCCGGGAGCGCCAGTTGGCGCTGGAAGTTCGGGACAACGGGCTTGTGGCCTACACCCTACGCGCCCACGACGAAGTCCGCGACGCCGGTGATTATTTCAACGAGATCCCGATGGTGAAGGCCGACAAGGACATGGTCGAGATCGCGGCGCGCATCATCGGCCAGAAGCAGGCGGCCTTCGACCCGAGCAAGTTCAAGGACCGTTACGACGATGCGCTGCGCGAGATGATCACGACCAAGAAGAAGGGCCAGGGTCTGGTCGATGCGCCCCAACCCGACGAAACCAATGTCATCGACCTGATGCAGGCGTTACGAAATAGCTTGAAGGGTTCGGCAACGGCCGGCCGCAAGACGGTGGCCAAGGCGGTGCCCGCGAAGCGGACGACGACGAAGAAGCTCGCGACCAAATACGCGTCGAAGCGCAAGGCGAGCTAGCCCTTCACCCCATCGCCTTGAGCGCGGGACGAAGGGGCGCTTCGGCCTTGCGGAAGTCCTTCCGTGGATCGGGCTTCTTCAGCAGGGCTTCGGCGGTGTGGAGGCTGAACTTGGCCTGATCCCAGGTCACCTTGCGACGGGTGTCGGCGGCGATGGGGACGACGACATGCAGGCCCTTGCCGCCGGTGGTCTTGATGAAGGGGGGCAGGCCCAATGTGTTAGCACCCGCCGGTGGGTCCTGTCCGAATTAGGACATAGGAATTTGAGCTTAGGAAAAGCTGATCCGGGTACGGGGGCGTTTGGGATGCTTGGCTGGAATCAGTAGGCGCCTTTGACCGACGCAGCCGCCGTCTCGCCGGACACTGCTACAGGATTGCCAGGGAAGGGGAGTCCAAAAAGTCGCAAAGTCGGAAATGTGGCTCAACAGAGCCATTTTCTAACGTCGCACAATATTTACTCTACGACAGATCGTTCCGGATCAGCGACCGCGTGCTTGTGCCAGCGCGGTGTGGTATACTTCGTACATGGAACCGCGGCAGGTGACATATTTGCTCGCCATCATTGAGCAGGAAGGGGGATACCTCGTCTATTTCCCGGCGCTGCCGGGCTGTAACGCATGGGGGGAGACATATAAGGAATCTATCCGCAACGCCGGTGAGGCTCTCGCCGTCTATCTTGAGTCTCTGGAGGCCCTTGGCAAGGCATTGCCCGAGGAGCATCAGACGGACGATCCAGTGTCACTGGGAATTACCGTGCGGGTGCCGGTTATCATGTAAGTATGTCGCCACGCCTGCCGGGAGTTCGCTCCCAGGAGCTAATTCGGGCGTTGGAGAAAGCTGGTTTCGAATTCGTCAGACAAAGGGGTAGCCACAGAACCATGTTCGACCCGGTCACGGACCGGCTCGTCGTCGTGCCAGTTCATCCGCGAGAGCTGCCACGATGGCTGGTCAAAAAGATCATCAAAGATGCTGGCCTCACGGACGGCGAATTTCGCGATCTGCTGTAACTCGGAAGCAAGGAATGATGTCGCGCTCGCTGCCGCGAATTTTTTAAACTAAGCCATGGCTTGCTGCGCGCAGGCCATCGAGGTCGGTCCAGTGTTGTCGCGATAGGTGCCGGACAGATCGGTCAGCCCACCGATACTGATTGCCGGTCATCGACGAGCTGGCCTCAAGCCCCTGTCCTTGCGGGGCTACAGGTATTCGTCGGCCAGGGCGATCTCGCGAATCTCCGCGACGGTGCCGGTACGCCGCACCTCGCCACCGCGCATCACGTAGCCCCGCGTCGCCAGCCGCAATGCCGGTCGCGCCATTTGTTCCGTCATCAGCACCGTCGTGCCGCGCGCGTGGAGTTGCGTGATCGCGTCGCTGATCTGCTGTATCCATACTGGGGCCAGGCCCAGGAACGGCTCGTCCAGCAACAGCAGCCGGGGAAACGCCGCCATGGCGCGAGCCAGCGCGACGATCTGCTGCTGCCCGCCGGACAGTTGCCCCGCCGGCTGGCGGGCGCGGTCGCGCAGCAACGGAAACACCGAGCTCAGCCAATCCAGCGCCTCGCGTTGACGCGCCCGGCCGCGGCCGAACGCGCCAGCCAGAACGTTGTCGGTGACCGAAAGCGTGGGAAACACCCGCCGCCCTTCCGGCGCATAGCCGATGCCGTGCCGCGCTCGCTGCTCGCAGGGCACGGACGAAAGCAACATGCCGTCGAACATGATGCGTCCGCCGGCCACCGGCACCAGACCGATGACCGCGTTGATCGTGCTGGACTTGCCGGCCCCGTTGGCGCCGACCAGCAGCACCGTCTCGCCTTCCGCAACATCGATGGAGACACCCGACAGCGCGGTGATCCCGCCATAGCGTACCAGCAGATTTTCGATCTGCAGGAGCATCAGGCGGCCGCATCCTCGGCACCGCCGAGATAGGCGGCGATGACGTCCGACCTGGTCAGTACCTCGGCGGTTGCGCCGTCCGCCAGCACCGCGCCGGCATCCAGCACCAGCACGCGCGGGCACAGCCGGCGAATCAGGTCCATGTCATGTTCTATGATCAGAACGCTGCAACCGGCGGTTTCGCGCGCGTGCTGCACGAACGCATCGACGCGATGCCGTTCGGCGCGTTCCAGCCCCGCCGCGGGCTCGTCGAGCAGCAGCACGTGCGGCCCGGTGGCGAAGGCCATCAGCAGGCCCAGCATCTTTTGCAACCCGTAGGGCAGCTTGTCGCCCTGCTCATCCAGCCGCTCAGCCAGGCCGAACTCGTCCAGCAGACGCTCGAACCCGGGCTGCACGCCACGCCGGCCAAATCGGATCGCGCGGGCAATATTCTCGCGCACCGAGACGCTGCGGAAAATGTTGGTCTGCTGGAAACTGCGCGCCACACCGAGCCGGCTCAGCACATGCGCCGGCTGACCGGTGACGTCGCGTCCGCCCAGCGACACACGGCCATCCGACGGTGCCAGACGTCCCGAGATCACATTGATCAGCGTTGTCTTGCCGGCGCCATTCGGACCGATCACGCCCATCAGGCCGCCGGGTTCCAGATTGAACCTCACATCCGTGAAGACACATAGCCCGCCGAAGCTCTTGGCCAGACCCTCGACGCGCAGCTCCATCTGGCCTGCCACCTCATGCCCTCCGGCGCAGCAAGCTGCCGACGGCTCCGACGATGCCGCCGCGCGCCGCCAGGATCACCACCAGGATCAGCACGCCGTACAGCCCCTGCGCGTATTGGCCATGCGTGCCGAACAGGTTCGTTGCATAAACCAGCAGCGAGCTGCCGACGATCGGTCCCAGAATCGAGACACGGCCGCCGACGATCGCGTAGGCAATGAAATCCACCGCGGTGATCGAATCGAACGAGCTTGGATGCGCGGTCAACAGCATGTTCACCAGCGAAAAGCCAGCCAGCCCCGCCACGCCCGCCGACACGACGAAGCCCAGCGCCTTGTAGCGCCACACCACCAGCCCAAGGCTCTCGGCCAGGATCTCATTCTCCTCGATCGCCGCGAAATGCTGCCGGAAATAGCGGGTTACCAGCGCGGTGATCAGTGTCGCCAGCAATGCCAGCAAGCCGGCGAACAGCAGTACCTGCTGGTTGCTGGCCAGCTCGGTTCCCAGCAGCGTCACCGGCGGAACACCGGCGATACCGTTCGACCCGCCGGTCAGGCCTGGCGTCTCGAACAGCAGCAACTGCATGATCTGCGACAGCACGAAGGTAACGAGCACGAAATAGGTGCCGCGCAGCCGCAGCACGAGCGCACCGAGCGGCACGGCCACCAGCGCCGGCAGCACGAAAGCACCGGTCGTCAGCAGGAATGCATCGGTGATGTTGTAGCGCCCGGCGATCGCCACGGTGTAGCCACCGATCGCCATGAAGGCCGGCGTGGCGAAGCTGAGCAGGTTCATGCGCAGCATGATCCAGACACTGAACGTGGCGACCACGCCCACCAGCACCTGGTTCAGCACCGAATAGACCAGCACGCTGTTGGTTAGGAACGGGATCGCGAAGACGGCGATGAACACCGCCACAGCGGCGATCTCCGCGCCTCCCAGCCTGCGGATCAGCCCGCCCCGTCTTGCAGACATGTGGTCGGTCATGCCTGCGTCAGGCACCGCGCACGTCGCGGCCAAGCAGGCCGGTGGGACGGAACACGAGCAGCAGCAGCACCAGTACGAACAGCACCAGCGCGCCGATCGAACCGCCGAAATAGACGCTGGTATAGGCTTCGACGATGCCGACGACGAAGGCCGCCAGCGCCGCGCCGCCCAGGCTGCCGAGACCGCCCAGGATCACCGTGAGGAACGAGGTCGCCAGCACCGGATCGCCGACGCCGGGCGCGAGTGCCAGGATCGGCGTGACCAGCGCGCCGGTCAGGCCGGCGAGGCCGGTTGCCAAGGCGAAGGCCGCCGGGAACAGCAGGCGCGGGCGCAGGCCGAGCGCCATGCCAACGGCCCGGTCGTCGGCCAGCGCGCGCAGGGCGCGGCCGAGATCGGTGCGGAACAGTATGAGGTATAATCCCGCTATGGCGACCAGGCACACGGCGAGCACGATCAGGTTCTCACGCGGCACGTAGATCGACCCGGCACGCAGCGCACCGCTCACCGGAAAGGTGAATTCCATCGAAATCGGCCCGAACACCGCCAGCACGCCGGTCGAGATGATCAGGTAGAGCGCCAGCGTCAGCATCAGCGTGGCGAGGTGGTCGTCGATCAGCCGTTCGATCAGCAGCAGCTCGAACACCCAGCCGAGCGCTCCGGTGGCGAGCATGGCCACCAGCACCGCCAGCGGATACGGCAGGCCGAGCAGGCTGACGCAGCTATAGGCGACGTAGCCGCCCAGCATGTAGAACCCGCCGTGCGCGAAGTTCACCACGCCGAGGATGCCGAAGATCAACGTGAACCCGAGCGCGAGCAGCGCATACTGCGCACCCAGGCCCACGCCGATGATGGCCGCCTCAAGGAATTCGTTCACACGCCCGACCGTGCGCCCCCCTCGCGCCTACAGCTTCGGCTCGATGGTCGTAACGCCCAGGTCCTTGCCGTCCTTGATGATGCCGATGCCGAACGGGAACATCAGTTCCTGCGCGATGCCGAACTGCTTCTGGCCCGACCACACGCCCTTGCCCATGTTCGGGTCATCCACCGGCAGTTTGCGCAATGCCTCGGCCACCTTCTGCACATCGTCGATCGTTCCGGCCGCCGAAATCGCCTGCAGCGTCATGCGCGCAGCCGGCAGGTCAACCCACAGCGAGGAGCCGAAGGTCTGATCCTTGCCCAGCAGCTTCTTGTACTCCGTGTCGATCGCGTGCGTCTGCGGCGTGTCGGCCGCCCCGTTGTACCAGTAGAAATCCTTCAGCACATCCATGCCGCCGCTGACCCGCAGGACCTCCTCGGTGCCGGGTCCGCCGTTGCGTCCGATAGGCCCCTTGAAGCCGGCAAGACGGAGCTGCTTGACGATCACCCCGGCGTCGCCGGGCGGGGAGGAGGCAGTGTCCACCGCATCCGGATTGGCCGCCAGCAGGCGCGTGATGATCGGCGCGAAGTTGGTGGCGCCGCGCTGGTAGTATTCCGAGCTGGTCTTGATGCCGTTGTCCTTGTAGGCCACCTCATCGACGCTGACGATGTCGGTGCCGCCCTGGTCATTCGGCGCGACCAGCGCGACCGATTTGATCGTCCAGTGCTTCAGCGCCTCCTTGATCACCGAATCGGCCCATCCTCCGGGTCCTGGGCTGATGTGGAACATCAGCGGATAGCGCGTCGCCAGCGCGTCCTTGGCGTAGCTGGCGTTCCAGGCGATCTGCTGGTTGCGCGCCAGGATCGGCTTGATCCCGGTCGCCTCCGGCGAGCCGACCGGGCCGATGATGAAGTGAATGCCCTCCGCGGCCAGGGCATTGCTGCCGGCCGCCGCGCCGTCGGCGGTGTATTTGCTGTCATAGGGCACCACCGTCACATGGCACTTCTGGTTATCCACCTTGAGGCCGCCCTCGGCGTTTACCTCGGCCGCCGCCATCCTGGCCGCGCCGTCCATGGCGAGGCCCCACTGCGCTGCGCCGCCCGACATCGGGCCCATCGAGCCGATCTTCAGCTCGCAGCCGCTTTGTGCCATCACCGGCAGCGACCAACCGGCCAGCCCCGCCAGCGCGGCGCCGGCCAGCGCGCGTGTCACTGATGCTTGCATCGTTCTCTCCCGCGGTGTCATGTCATCGCACCAGCGGTGACAGTCTATTTCTGGGAAGCGTAGGTATGTGGCGAAGGTATCGTCAAGAGCAGCGGTCGGCGTGCACGATATGACGGTGGCATTCGTTGGGGATATGCACCGAGACTGGCAATGCGTCGAACAGGGGCTTGCCGCATGTGCTGCGCCGCCGGCGACGGTGATCCTGCTTGGCGATCTGGAGTGCACGCACCCGTTCGATGAGCTTGTCGCACCGCTGCTGCAACGCGGCGTCGCGGTGTTCTGGATCTTCGGCAACCACGACAATGACGGCGGCCCGGAGATGTGGGCGAACCTGGTCGATCCCGCACGCAATCCGCGCACCGCTGATGGCGCACTGCACGGACGCGTGGTGGACATCGATGGCCTGCGCGTCGCCGGCCTGGGCGGCGCACGTTCCGCCCGCGCATCTGGGAACCGCCGTCCTGGCGCCAAACACGACCGGTCCGGGACCAACTGAGACCCGACCAAGGACCAACTGAGACCGATCGGCAATGGTAGCGGTATCACAAGAATTTGGCGGAAAACTCAGTCCGACAGGCTGCTAGAAGGCCGCAAAGCCGGGAATATGGCCCAACAGAGCCATTTTATTAACGTCGCACAATATCTATTTTGCGACACACGCAGCCAAGCGTGCTTGATTTGCAGCTTCGTGATATACTCAACGGCATGAGTACGCTTACCCTAAAAACGTTGTTAGCGCGAGTTCAGACTTGGCCGAAGGGAGCTCAGGAAGAAGCAGTCAAAGCGCTGCAAGAGATCGAAGTGGACTTCATCATTGGCCCCACAACCAGGCAAGAGCTTGACCAGTCGCACCAAGAGGCGCTGCGTGGTGCGGGGACCGACATGGAGGAAGTTTTTGGGCGCTACAATCTTTAGCATATGAAGTATGTCTTCACGCCGACCGCGGAAGATCAATTTGATAGTCTCACTCCTCAAGCTCGAAGGCGCATCAGCATCAAGATGCGCTTTTTCGCAGCCCAACCGGAGCCACTAAAATTCGCCGAACCACTTACCGGCTCGACCGAATATCGCTTCCGCATCGGCGACTACCGTGTGATTTTCGAGGTACTGCACGGCACCCTATGGATAACTGCGATCAAGCGCAGAGACGAGGCGTATCGATGAAGCCATGTTGTCAACTACGGGAGCGGTCACATATTCGGTTGAAATCAAACCTCACGATGAGGGTTATTTGGCGACGTTTCCTGCGATACCCCAATGCCAAATCTACGGAGCCACATACCAGGAAGCTGTCGAGAATGCGTGCGGATTACTCAAAGACTACGTTGAGGCATATATCGCAGAGGGTATCCGATTGGTCGAAGATCATTTGAATGCTCCATCGGCTCTCAGCGTGAGGATACGACTGCCGGTTATCACGTCGATGGAGGCCAGCAAAAATATGGGTTCACACACGATTATATAGCCCGTCTTTGTCATCGAGCGCACGTACTCAGTTTCAAAGTCGGACGCTCATGGCTTTTGATTGAGGAGTCTCTCAAATCGCACATTAAGAATGCCCAGATCGAACGTGAGCGGAGAAGAAAATCATTGAGCGACCAGATTAGGAGGGAGCTCGTTGAGTAAGAAGTCCAACACTCGTTGCGAGGCGATACATTACCGGTGCATGTGCGACCACTTCCCTGCCCTACACGGGTAGCGTTCCCAGCCGCTGACAAACGCCCGGCCAGCCGCTATGATGGTCCCATGGACAAGCGTTTCGCCCTCCTCATCGCGGCTCTCATCAACCGGATACGGGACTTCCCGAAGGAAGCCTGGGACGAGCTATTTGGGGCTCTCGATACCATCGAGCGGAAGTACGACTTGATTCCGCCCCTCAGTGACGCGGACCGGGAAGCGATCGAGGAGGGTATGCGATCTCTAAAAGACGGCAAGGGAATCCCGATGGAGGAAGTAGAGATATTCAAGCGGGTCAAAACCTTCAACGCGGCCCTCGCCACCGCCGGCCACGCCGACGATGACCTATTGTTCTACCTTGCTGGAATTTATAACTCCCAGACGGCTGAAAGTTATCTAGAGGGAGGAGGTGCCAATGTTCTCCGGATACCGCTCTCGCTCGCGCTCATAGAGAATGGCAACGCAGGGCGTGTGATCGCGCTTGCCCGGCGATTGCGCAACTTGCATTGGCTGGGAGCGGAGGCAATCGACGGGATGGACGGAGATTTTGCCGAAAGCATGGCTAATAGAAACGAACTCCAAGAGCTTGGCCTGGAAGAACTGCGGGGCAGCGGCGGGCGTTTTCGCCAAAGACCCTTGTGGCGTGGCACTGACACTACCAGCGCCCGGATAGACGAGTCGATTATGCACCTACGACCCCAACTCGATGAAGCGGTCAGTGATTTGTTTCTTTGCCCAAGTACCCGGCTCGTCACAATATGAAGTTGCGGAGCATTGCTGGACGGGTTGGGGGTGGCTCATTTGACCTCCGCCTCACCGCTCGTCGTGCGAGGGTTCGTGGAGACTGACATGCCCGGCGATGGATTCGAGTGAGGCTATCGCCTCTTCCCGCGCCGCCGGCGGCCAGTCCTCCATGCACTCCATCAGATCCTTGAGCCTCTTGTCCATACGGGGATTATAGCAAACTATGCCTCCCCTACTCCCCTTTCCACGGCAGGCGCGATGTATGCCGCACATGCAATATCCGGACCCTGTCTTGGAGGACGCGATAGAAGATCGCGAAGGGAAACCTGACCAAAGGAACAACGTGCACCCCCGGTCTTTGGGTAACCTCATGGGCACTCTCCGGGTCCCAGGCGACTTGGGCTATCGCTTCGCGGATACGAGCCTCAACGGCATCCGCCACCACTTCCCCGAACGCGCGGCTGTCGGCAGCGAGTTTGTTCAGATCACCAATCGCCCGCTCAGAGTATTCAACTTTCATACCCGCCGGAATGCGAGAAAGGCAGCTGCCACTTGCTCTTCGGTTGCCGTTCCACTTCGATCCGCTTCGTCGATAGCAGCTAGTTCCTCCGACGTAGCGTGATATTGGCCGGAGTGCCGGCGCTCAATCTCTTCGGCGTAATTGGCCAGCTCTGCCTGATCAGCCTCTGACCAATGCCCTGCTCGCTCCATCACAGCTTTGAGTTTGTTGCTCATGCGGGGAGTATAGCACACCACTCGGCTACAAGCATCACTGGTGCCACTCCCCTACCCTACCGGTGTGGATAGGCACTTACGGGCATCTGCGACGTGATATCCTAAACCCATCGTATGGATCTAGAACATGTAGAGGTGGCGCGCAGCAGCGCGCAAGAGCACGAAACAGCGCGCCACGAAGTTACGGTGCGTCAGGCATCTATATTGTTCGCAGAATTTGGCGTTCCCCGATCCCCTCGATCAGTTCAGGGCTTTTGTAAAGACGGCCATCTTGATTGCGTTGCCGTTAAGGGTCCGAATGGTGATCGTTATCTCATCAACCGCGAGTCCATTGAACGCTACGCTACCGAGCTAAAGCAGATCGACGAGGTAGCGAAAATCGGTGCTCATATTGATAGCGCGCTCTTGCGCGAACCCGCGCGCGAGAGCGCGCAAGAGCGCGCACAACCGGAAACACCCGATGATATCCCGATTGCAGCCACTGAAGCACCTGTGAACGGTCAGGAAGAGGCGGTTCAGAGATTGCGCGAGGAGAACCTTAACCTTCGAGTCGACAACATCGGCAAGGAGAAATTTATCGCTTATCTCGCGGGAGAAAACAGGCGTCTCGCCGACGTGGTGCAGGATGTGAGCTACAGATTAGGCGCGGCAGAGACGCTCGTCCATCAGCTTGAAGCGCCAAAGGAACCGGCGCGCAGCAGCGCGCAAGAGCGCGAACCGGAGCGCAACGATGACACGCGTGTGGACGTTATAGTAGCGCCCCCAGTTTCGACCACACCGGAGAAAGCACCCCCTTCCTTCTTTCGTCGGATATTTGGATGAGGCTATCCCCATACATACCATGGACCGCCCAACGCCAGTGTTAGACTTTGAACATGGAACGATCGTCGGGATCACGAGCGGGAAAAGTGTCATCTGTCGGCGAACTACTGACGCGGCACGTTGGAATATTCGACCGTCGGCAAGAGCAGGCTAGGGGTCGGGACACGGCGCAACCATCGGATGTGGCGCCCGTCGCGGCGAATGAGGTGGAGCGGCTCTTTGAGGAGACGAACATCCTTCAGATCGAAGGGCGACTGTTTTGCTTCGACCCTCGCGAGGCAAAGCGAAGGGTTGGCAAGATCGTGCTCGGTGATCCCGGCAGCGAGCACCAAGTCACAATCGAGGTGCACCCCACGTATGGCCAGCCGTCGGTATTGGCCTATCGGGTCCTACAGGGTATTTTCAGGAAGCTGACCGAGGAAGGATTACCGGCGAGCGATACCGTCTCGTTCACTCGGCGCGAGCTGTCGCAACTCGCCGGCCGGCAGAGTTTCGGCGGGAAGCAGTCCCAAGAGATCTTCCGCGCACTCATGCAACTACACCGCACCGGCATCAGTGCATCCTTCATGAAGAAGGGGGCTGGCGGTAATCCTTCAGCACGGCGCTGGATACGCTTGGACTTTCTCGTCATCACCAAGTTGCTGACCTCCGGAAAGGGCAGCGAGCTGTCAGAGTGCGTGGTGCAACTTGAACCGAAGATCGTCGAGAGCCTGAACCTGCGGCACTGGACATGCTTCAACTGGCAGCGACTCCAAGGGTTCGAGCCAATCGGGATGGCGATCTACAAGCGGCTCTACCGTCACTTCTCCAACCTATATCAGCCAGGCCGCACGGCGGCTCGCGATCTGCGATTCGAGAAGGACTATGTCGCTATCCTCGCCGAGTGGCTCGGGGGTCTCACAGCAGAACGATACAGTTCCAAGGTCAAGCAGCAGCTCGGGGAACACCTCGACGCGCTGGTGCGCTCCGGGCTGATCCGCAAGTGGACGGTTAGTAAGAAGGCAACCGGGCTGGGGCTCAAAATGACCTTCTGGCCGGGTGCGGGCTTCTTCGAGGACTATGATCGGTTCTACCGGGATGGGCAGCCGACACTCAGATTCGGCCGGGCGGCCGATCGCCGCGCGATCCAGGAGCCACATGAGCTCGCCGCATATTTCCACGACCGCCGAGGCCACGCGACCCCGCGACTTCACACCAAGGAGGTAATGTTTGCCTCGCACCTGCTCGAACGCTATGCCTATGACGACGTGCGTGGTCTGATCGACTACAGCCTTCGACGGGCGGGGGAGACCCAGTTCGATATGCGCTATCTCACGGCCATCAAACAATACGTTCCCGACTGGCAGCGGGACCACGCGCGCCGCGGGGCACGGGAGGCGGCGATCGCCGCCTGAGCGGCCAATGGTTCCTGTGGATAACTGTCAAAAGGGGGTGTGGTCTGGTATAAGTCTTTGTGTGGTCTGGTATAAGTCGGTGTGTGGTTTGGTATAAGTGTTTTCCTCCGATAGCCTCAACAAACGGCTTCATTTAACGAATTTCCACTATCCACACATATGGCTAGTATGGTCTCTAATACATTCAATTAAAGCGTGTTGCTTTTAATCATAGGAGGGAAAGACAATCGCGCACAAAAATTGCACTTGTGATACAATGTACCCATATGGAATCTGAGGAACTGGAAAGAGGCAAGAGCACCACGATGACGGTCCGGCTACCATCCGAGGTTGGCGAGAAGCTGGAAGCCCTGGCGCGCGGCACCAAACGCAGCAAGGCATACCTGGCGGGCGAAGCGATTGCCGCCTTCGTGGAGCGCAACGGTTGGCAAGTGGCCCGGATCAAAGCGGCGCTTGAGGACGCGCGGTCCGGCCGCCCCGGGGTCCCCCACGAGGCAGTCGAGAAATGGATGGATTCCTGGGACACCGATCATGAGTTGCCCCGTCCAACGCCCGAATCATAGGCTGTATGCAGACCATCTGGCAGCCGGCCGCCCTAGACGACCTCGAATCGCTCCGCACCTACATCGCACAATTCAATCCCCAGGCAGCGCAACGCACTCGCAAGGCCATCACAGCCGCGGTGGCCACGGTAGCCGGCGCCCCTGAGCTTGGCCGTCCGGGAAGGGTAGAGGGGACCCGAGAGCTTCCCGTGCCGCATACCAACTATCTGCTCGCCTACACGGTCGTTGGCAACATCCTCACCATCTTGGCCGTCCAGCACAGCGCCCAGGAATGGCCGGAAGCATTCTGACCGAGGGAAGCCACGGCGGTTTTCAAGCCGGTCGACGGAGGGGGGCATCGTCCCGGTCCACGCGCTACTTGATGTTGTTACCAAAGGGGATACCGGCATCTCGGAGATCCGAGAAGCCGGCTGGCAGGGATGCCTGGAAAATATGAAACCGGCAACGCCATCCATTACCTCATCAGCGTCCCTCGACCCGCGCAAAGGCGCAGCTTCTCGCATCGCCGCGCTTCGTTGTGTGGCCGGCATGGCGTGATGTAGGGCGAAGCACCATCAGAGGACGTTCCACATGGCGCTATCGTTCATCCGGGGCAAGAAAGTCGGCGCCCCGCCAAAGTATGCCGGCAGCAAGAAGGGCGACCCGCTGACCGCGGCCAAGACCAAGGTCATCGACGCCTTGAAGGTGCAGAAGGGGTACGCCCAGCTCACCATCGAGGGCAAGCCGCTCCCGAAGACGGACGCCGGCCGAGAGGCGAGCACCTGGTTCTACCGGGAGATCGACGGCACCTACTGGACGACACTGCGCTACGGCCAGCTCTCTATTCCCCTGGAGGGTACGAACACGGCGGTGCAGGTTGGGCCGCTCGCCGAGCTTCCTGCCTTCTATGACGCAGCGACCCAGGCCATCCTGAAGGGCGAACTGGACGAGCCGATCATGGCCCTACAACGCGCCCGGTCGGCCGCCCTCAAGGGCGAGACCGGCGCGGCCCGGAAGGCCGCCTGACAGTCCACCGTTCCTCATGCTACACAGGGGCACCTCCGGGTGCCCTTTCTCTTTGAGGGTGAGACAAAAGAGAGACAAGGATTTCGGAGCGACGCCGTAATTCTTTGATACCATTGAGTGTCCCCGTAGCTCAGCAGGATAGAGCACAGGATTCCTAATCCTGGGGCCGTGGGTTCGAATCCCGCCGGGGACGCCATCAGAATCAATAGCTTAGATCGAGGCATAGAACCGGTTCCAAAACTGATTTTGCAGGCGAGGCTTCACTGACGCTGGGACAGGGCGGGATGTGCTCTGGTTTGGCTAGTTGGTCATCACTCAAACGGGTTGCTACCTGGCGTCTTGGAGTTGCTCTTAATTCCGGCGCACGTGCGGAACGCATCTGTAACGCGCGTGCTACCCGCCAGTGATATCGTCGTCGGCGCAGCGCTGCCTACCGTCACCGACATGGATCCCGCCTTATCCATCGCTGCAAACATTGGCGCCACATCTTCCTCTTGCACGTCAGACGATACCATATTCGAAGTGTTAAAGGTGATTTCAAAGGTCTGCTTCCACGTGCCCACTGAAACAGATATGGACCCGTGAACATCCGTCGGCAGCGACCATTTCTTGTTGACCATCCGTAATGCTACACCATCGGCATCAGCCCGGAAAAGTAACCCCTGCTCAGTCATGGCCATGCATACGTCAGGCGGCGCGGTCATGCTCACGTGATGCGCTACCGCCGTCCAGTCACCACTTTCTGCCAACGGGACAATCTGCTCATCGGCCCTAGCCGCCCCGGCAATCACAAGGCTCCCGATTGCGGAAATCAGTATCACCACTGCTGCGCTTCGCATCCGTGCTGCCCCTCCCGCATTCACTCTCCATGCGCAGATCGATATCGCCCGGCGCCATTCTGGGTCTCGGAAGTGCCAGCCTGCACGACGCTCCACCAGCGTCGTAGGTCTCGCCATGCTCGACAAGGCCGGCTTGATAGGTCTCTATCGCCTCATCGATGCGTGTCGCGGTCACGCCGAAACTACCTTCGATGCCGCTGGTGTATTGCTGCGCTCCGCCTATGGGCTGCGTGACTTGGCGATAATCGAGCAGGCGCAGGCACCGACAACGCGTCATGGCTTGCATGACGTGCTGATCGCCATGCTCGGCGGTGTCGCCAAACGCCCCGTCAACCGTCTCCCGAACTTCTCACTCCTCGGCGTGCACCGTGATGTTGTTGACCATCACCTTCTGCGGATCGCCGCGATGCGCCACGCCGGTGATCTCGGCAACCCGGTACGGCTGCAAAATGGCCGGATCGAGCCCATGCTGCTGCAACGTCGCGCGGTTGGGCAGGAACGCACAGGTCTGCGAACTGCCCGACAAAACCACGACCAGCGTGTGGTGGGGCTGGGAGTCCACCCGCTCGATCCGCCCGGCCAGCGACACGGGGTGGCTGCTGTCATAGGCCGTCAGCGGCTCGTAGGCCGGATTACAGTCCTTGATGTCGGCCGGCCCCGGCCCCATCGCCAGATCGCCGAGCTTCCAGGTGCCGTTCTCCCTGGCGAAGCCGAGATCGACCTCGCCGCGCACCTGGCCGGACGCCGTGGTCTTGTCGGCCCAGGCAATCAGCAGCGCCTTCTCGGTTGCGTCGTCAATGCTGGCGTGGCGCAGCTCCAGCCGGTCCGGCACCAGTTGGCGGGCACCCGCACGATACTCCTGCCGGTCCTTCGGCGTCTTGAGCTGCTGCTCCAGCGCCGCCCTCGCCGCGGTCGAGCGCAGCGCCAGGGCCGCATCCAAATGCCCGGCGGTGATATCCTGGTTGTAGCGTGAATACAGCGCCTGCAACTGCTGTTGCAGCGCGGCGTCCATCGCCCGCCCCCAGGCAAGATCGACGGAGCACGGCGCAATCAGCACCAGTGCGGCCAGCACGGTGAGCCATCGACGCATGACGGGACCTCCGGTTCGGTGGGGTGGGATATAGGCGCTGACCGAGCCGCTGCCCAGCGGCCGCACCCCAGCCAGCCCGCGCCGACGGTTGATTTGCCCGCACGGTGCGCCCAGAAAGCGCGCCGGGCTGCCCCATCGCGCCGCCCCACCACACCAGGACGCCAACACCAATGACCACCGGCATCTATTTCGAGGATCTGCGGATCGGCCAGACCGCCAGCCTCGGCAAGACCATCACCGAGGCGGACATCCTGCTGTATGCCGCGGTTTCCCTCGACACCAACCCGGTGCACCTGAACGACGAGGCCGCCCGCAAGTCGGTGTTCGGCGAGCGCATCGCGCACGGCATGCTGTCGGCCGGGCTGATCTCGGCGGTGCTCGGCACCCAACTGCCCGGCCCGGGCACGCTCTATATGCGCCAGTCGCTGCGCTTTGCCGCCCCGGTGAAGATCGGCGCGACGGTGACGGCGACGGTCGAGGTGACCGCGCTGAACGCGGAAAAGAAGCGCGCGACGCTGAAGACCACCTGCACCGTCGGCGACGAGGTGGTGATCGAGGGCGAGGCCTATGTCCAGGTCCCCTCGCGCGGGTGATGTGCCGCATCTTTTGCGACCGGCGGGCGCGTCGCGCATCTGTCGCGACCGGCGGGCGTGATGCGGATCTTCCGTGACTGGCGGGGCCTGCCGGCGGACGCGCGTGGCGCCTCGGTGGCGCTCGGCAATTTCGACGGCGTCCACCTTGGCCATGCGCACCTGCTGCGTGCCGCGCGCGGCGCCCGCCCGGACGCGCCCCTGGCGGTGCTGACGTTCGAGCCGCATCCCCGCGAATACTTCCGCTCCGACGACCCGCCGTTCCGCCTGACCCTCGCCCCCGAGCGCGCGGATGCGCTGGCCGCACTGGGCGTGACGCTGCTGTACGAGCTGCCGTTCACCTACGAATTCAGCCACATCACCGCCGAGCAGTTCGTCGCCGAGGTGCTGCACGCCGGCCTCGGCGCGCGCCATCTGACCACCGGGCAGGATTTCGCCTTCGGCCATCGGCGCGGCGGCGGCGCCGGCTTCCTGGCGGCGCGCGCCGAGGCACTGGGCATGGGGTTCGGCGCGGTGCCGCTGGTGGCGGACGCCGAGGGGCCGTTGTCCTCCACCCGCATCCGCCGGGCCTTGCAGGACGGCTACCCGGAGCGGGCAACTGCGGAACTGGGCCGCCCCTGGGCGATCCGCGGCGTCGTGGCGCATGGCGACGCGCGCGGGCGCACCATCGGCTTTCCGACCGCCAACGTGGCGCTGGGCTGCCATCTGGAGCCGGCGCGCGGGGTCTACGCGGTGACGGCGCGGCTGGCCGACGGCGCGGTGCACAAGGGCGTGGCGAACATCGGCCGCCGGCCGACCTTCAACGCCGGGCTGGAGAGCCGGCTGGAGGTCAACATCTTCGACTTCGACGCCGATCTGTATGACACCGAAATCACGGTGAGCCTGCACAGCTACATCCGCGAGGAGCGGAAATTCGCCGGCCTGGACGCGCTGAAGGCGCAGATCGCCACCGACGCGGCAGAGGCACGACGCCTGCTGTAATACCAACCGTCCGAGTGGTCGACTCTTCCGGTATTATGTAGCAAAGACCACCGCACGGTGCGGTAGTTTCCGGCCCCTCAGTGCCATATTTAGTGTCATGGCACAATCAATAATCATCGGCGCATTGGTAGAACGGGCCTCAGAGATTCGCGGGCAGATCGCGGTACTTGAGGGCCACATAGCCAAGCAGCGCGCGGACTTGGCGCATGTCGAAGCGACTGCGCGAATGTTCGACCCTTCCTATGACGGCAAGAAGGTCAAACCAAAGCGGCCGGCGCCTCCGCGCTCGACGTACTTCGCGATGGGCGAGATCAGCGAGCGGTGCCGCAACGCGCTCCGTGAGGCCGCGGTGCCGATCTCGGCGGAGGACATTGCGGTACAGGCCATGCGCGACAAAGGGCTGGACCCGGCCGACCGTAAAATCCGGTCGGACATGATCTCGCGGCTGATTTGGGCGTTGCACCGGCTGGCGAAGGCTGGGCAGGCCGAGCGGATCGGGCACGGGCTAGGGGCGCGGTGGACTCTGGCAGCAGATCGCGAGAAAGGGTAAGGAAGGGGCGACGGGCGGGGTTGCAGCCCCGCACACGTCCAGAGATACGCCCGTGCCCGGCCGTGCAACGCATGTAGCACGGCACAGGAGCGCTTGTCATCATGGGCGACAAAAACGAACGGCAGTTGGAACTAGGGCCTGTCGTCAATTAGATCGCTGGTGCTGGCGGCGGATCAGCCAGCACCGCGTGCTCTGCTGGGCGGGTGAGTCTTGATTGCAACACTCGGCCGGCAATCGTCTGGCGATGATAAGTAGCGGATTCCGGCGCGGTGATTTCTACGATTCATAGACGGTCAGCTTGT
>PLXO01000192.1 GCA_003151425.1 Acetobacteraceae bacterium | reverse complement strand
CATTCCGGGTCAGCCTCTTAGGTTTGTGTGTAATCGGCATCATACTGGCTGGAGCACCGAAAGTTGCGACTGCGGTGGCCTGGCGGTGGCCCTACTACTGCTTTTTCGACCGGGGCAGCGCTGATCTCACTGATCGGTGCCGTCAGATCATTGGGGAAGCCGTAGCCTCCTGGCACCGCGAGCGGGAGGGGCGGCAATACAAGTCGGACGTCATCAATCCGAGCGATCCTTACGCGCCGCCTTACACGGCTCATCTTCGGGTCTTGGGATTTGCCCCCGACGCAGATAACCCTACCGCCGCTGACGAACTTAGCGTGCGCAGAGCTTCATCAGTAGCGACCGAACTGGAACAGCTGGGCATACCGGGTGACCTGATCACCATCGTGGGATTCGGCAATAAGGAGCCGCTCATCCCGAACGCGCCGACGGACCCGCAGAACAGGCTCGTGAACATCGAATTTCGCTGAGTTGCGCAGTTTTTGCGTTGTCAAACTCTATCGTGCCAGCACCTGCCTCGCCGCCGCCGGTTGGCGCGGCATGCTGCAGGCCGCGCTCCACCGCCGGCCGACCGTATCACCCGTTTTGGCGCCGACCGGACAAATGCCCGGCTTAGCGTGCAGTTTTGAACAAATCGTCCAGTGACCTCTTCTCCGCGTGCTCCGCGGTGGATCTTGGCTTTGCTGCGAGCGCCGCCGCCCCATTACGCCGGGAGTACCGTCGCCCCCATCAGCGCGCGATCAACGGCGCGCGCACATTGTCGCCCCTCGCGGATCGCCCACACCACCAGCGACTGGCCGCGCCGCATGTCGCCAGCGGCGAACACCCGCGGCACCGAGGTCGCATACGCACTCGTATCCGCCCGCACATTGCCGCGCGCATCCAGCGCCACGCCGGCCTGCTCCAGCAGTCCCACGCGCCGCGCCCCGAGGAAGCCCATCGCCAGCAGCACCAGATCCGCCTTGAGCCGGAACTCGCTTCCCGGAACCTCGCGCATTGCCATGCGGCCGTCGGCGCCCTTCACCCACTCCACGCGCGTGCAGTCCAATGCTGCGACTTTGCCGTTCGCACCCGCCGCGCGCTGGGTCGTCACTGCCCAGTCGCGGCCGCAGCCTTCCTCGTGAGCGTGCGAGCTGCGCAGCTTGATCGGCCAGTCCGGCCAGACCAGCGCCTTGTTCTCGTGCACCGGCGGCTTCGGCAGGATCTCAAGCTGCGTCACGGACGCCGCACCCTGGCGGATTGAGGTGCCGATGCAGTCCGAGCCGGTGTCACCGCCGCCGATCACCACGACATGTTTTCCCCATGCGGTGATCGTTCCGTCCGGTGCTGCAACCGTTTCGTCATCGCCCGCACTGCGCTTGTTCTGCTGGACGAGAAAGTCCATCGCGTAGTGGATGCCGTCCAGCTCGCGGCCAGGCACGTCGAGGTTGCGCGGCCATTCGGCGCCGCCGGTCAACACCACCGCGTCGTGCTCGGCGAGCAGCGTCTGCATCGTCAGCGTCGCGCCGATCTCGATTCCGGTGCGGAACGTCACGCCTTCCGCGGCCATCTGTTGCACGCGGCGGTCAACCTGCGTCTTCTCCATCTTGAAGTCGGGGATGCCGTAACGCAGCAGGCCGCCGATGCGGTCCTGCCGCTCGAACACCGTCACCGCGTGGCCGACGCGCGCAAGCTGCTGGGCGCAGGCGAGGCCCGCGGGGCCCGACCCGACCACCGCAACGCGCTTGCCGGTCCGGTGCGAGGGCGGCTCCGGCACGATCCAGCCTTCCTGCCAGCCGCGATCGACGATGGCGCACTCGATCGTCTTGATGGTCACTGGGTTGTCGTCGATGTTCAGCGTGCAGGACGTCTCGCACGGCGCGGGGCAGATGCGGCCGGTGAATTCCGGGAAGTTGTTGGTGGAGTGCAACGTGGTCAGCGCCGCCCGCCACTGGTCGCGGTAGACCAGGTTGTTCCAGTCCGGGATCATGTTGTTGACCGGACAGCCCTGATGGCAGAACGGGATGCCGCAATCCATGCAGCGCGCCGCCTGCTCGCGCAGCTCCGGCCGCGGCAGCGGCTTGAGGAATTCGTGCCAGTTCTTGCGCCGGACTTCGGGCTTGTCGTAGCCGCGGTCGTGGCGCTCGATTTCCAGAAAGCCGGTCGGCTTGCCCATGCGATTTGGCGTCCCTGCGTCCGTCGGGGTTCAGCTCTTCCGCTTGCGGGAGAGGTCGGGGAGCGCAGCGACACGGGTGAGAGTCGTGCTGGCGGCAGCACCCTCACCCGTCTCGCTCCGCTCGCCGACCTTGGTCCGCTCTTCGCAGCCCAAGCCCGCGTAGCGGGAGAGGTGTAAGTTTGACGTCCGCGGCATCGTCAGTCGGCGGCCGCGGCTTTGGCGTCGCGCTCGGCGGCCAGCTCGTTCAGCGCGCGGCGGAATTCGGTGGGCATCACCTTGACAAACCTCGGAAACGCCGCGTCCCAGTTCTCCAGCAGCCCGCGCGCGAGGTCGCTGCCGGTGAACAGCAGATGGCGCTCGACCAGGATGCGCAGCCGCTCGGCATCGAAGCGCAGCAGATCGCCCATGCCGCTGTCATCGACGCTGACCGCACGCTGGCGGGGCCGGTCGGGATGTTCTGCGAGTGTCGGATCGGCGGCGCCCATCGCTTCCAGCTTCACGCCAGCCGGATTGCACAGGCTGGTGAAACGATTTTTCGGATCGTAGACGTAGGCGATGCCGCCCGACATGCCGGCGGCGAAGTTGCGTCCGGTCTCGCCCAGCACCACCACCACGCCGCCGGTCATATATTCGCAGCCGTGGTCGCCGCAGCCTTCCGCCACCGCGACGGCGCCGGAGTTGCGCACCGCAAAGCGCTCGCCGGCGACGCCGTGGAAATACGCCTCGCCGGCGATCGCGCCATACAAGACCGTGTTGCCGACGATGATGTTCTGGCCCGGGTCGCGTGTCGCCTCTGGTGGTTGGCGCACTGCGATGCGGCCGCCAGACAGACCCTTGCCGACATAGTCGTTCGCGTCGCCGATCAGTTCCAGCGACACGCCGCGCGCCAGGAACGCGCCAAAACTGCCGCCGGCGGTGCCGGTCAGCTTGATCGAGATCGTGTCCTCCGGCAGCCCGACATGGCCGTAGCGCCGCGCGATCTCGCCCGACAGCATGGCGCCGACGGTGCGATGGACGTTGCGAATCTCACGCGTGATGCGCACCGGTTTGCCGGTGTCCAATGCCTGCTTCGCCGCCTCGATCAGTCCGACATCCATTGCCCTGTCGAGATGGTGGTTCTGCTTCTCGCCATTATGGATCGCCACGCCGCGCGCCGGCTTTACCTGGTGCAGGATGCGCGTCAGATCGACGCCCTTCGCCTTCCACTGCTCGATCGCCCGCCGCGTGTCCAGCTTGTCGACGCGCCCGATCATCTGGCTGAAGTGGCGGAAGCCAAGCTTGGCCATCAGCGCGCGCACTTCCTCGGCGACGAAGAAAAAGTAGTTGATGACGTGTTCCGGTTCGCCCATGAAACGTTTGCGCAACACCGGGTCCTGCGTGGCAATGCCGACCGGGCAGGTGTTCAGATGGCACTTGCGCATCATGATGCAGCCGGCGGCGATCAGCGGCGCGGTGGAGAAGCCAAACTCGTCGGCGCCGAGCAGCGCGCCCACCACCACGTCGCGCCCGGTGCGCAGCCCGCCATCGACCTGCACGGCGATGCGTCCGCGCAGCGCGTTCAGCACCAGCGTCTGCTGCGTCTCCGCCAGGCCGATCTCCCACGGCGAGCCGGCGTGGGTCAGCGAGGTCAGCGGGCTGGCGCCGGTGCCGCCCTCGAACCCGGAGATCGTTACGTGATCGGCGCGCGCCTTCGCCACGCCGGCCGCGACGGTGCCGACACCAACTTCGGCAACGAGTTTCACCGAGATGCGCGCGCTGGGATTGGCGTTCTTCAGGTCGTAAATGAGCTGCGCCAGGTCCTCGATCGAATAGATATCGTGGTGCGGCGGCGGCGAGATCAGCCCCACGCCCGGCGTTGCATGACGGACGCGCGCGATGTTCTTGTCGACCTTGTGGCCGGGCAACTGGCCGCC
>PLXO01000237.1 GCA_003151425.1 Acetobacteraceae bacterium | reverse complement strand
CGTGGCCCGGCCGTCAACAGTCGGATTTGTGCATCGCCTCGGTCGCCCCTCCCGCGCCCCAACCAACGGAAGGGTTCCAAGGGCTCCGCCCTTGGCGGAGATCCAAGGGGCAGCGCCCCTTGGTGGGGCCGGGGCGAAGCCCCGGCGTTGCTTCGGTTCATCCGATTGCCTCGCCCCGGTTTCGCAATTGACGTCGCACCGGGGCGAGGTTACACCGCGCGCCCACCCGACGGCCCGCCTCAGGGCCACCGGTTGCCCAGGTGGCGGAATTGGTAGACGCGCAGGTTTCAGGTACCTGTGGCCGCAAGGTCGTGGAAGTTCGAGTCTTCTCCTGGGCACCAGAACCAGTTGTCGGCTGTCAGTTGTCAGTTGGCAGAAACGGTAAGCTTTGAGCAGCACGCAATTCATGCCGGGCGGCACCATTCATCTGCATCGGCACGATCTGCCGGATGGACTTGTGCTGGGGCCGGTCGTTGCGGTGGATACCGAGACGATGGGCCTCAATCCACATCGCGACCGGCTGTGCCTGGTGCAGCTCTCAGGCGGCGGTGGGCAGGCGCATCTGGTGCAACTGGTGCCCGTGGCGCTTGGCGGGCACGGCTATGATTGCCCCAACCTCATGCGGCTGCTGGCCGATCCGGGCGTGGTCAAGCTGATGCATTTCGCGCGGTTCGACGTTGCGGTGCTGCAGCATTTTCTGGCGATCACCGTGGCGCCGGTGAAGTGCACCAAGATCGCCGCGCGGTTGACCCGAACCTTCACCGACCGGCACGGGTTGAAGGATCTGTGCAAGGAGCTGCTCGGGGTGGACCTGTCCAAACAGCAGCAAACCTCCGACTGGGGCAGCGTGACGCTGAGCGCGGAGCAACTGGCATACGCGGCGTCCGACGTGCTGCATCTGCATGCGCTATGGGCGCGGCTGCAGGCGCTGCTGGCCCGCGAGGCGCGGCTCGATCTGGCGGAGGCCTGCTTCGCGTTCCTGCCCGCCCGCGCCAGGCTGGACCTGCTGGGCTACGAGGACCCGGATATCTTCCACCACTAAGCGTTGTCGCCCTGGCGTGCCGCAACAACGCCCTGCGGCGCACGGTGTATTTCGACTCGGCGTTGTTTATGTGAAGACCGATAGCAATGCCGACCGGATCACTTGATATTCGGAAGTGGTCTTGCAAGTTGGCCGCGACGGATCGTGCTTGACCAGTGCGGAGGCCAATCCGTCGTGTCGAACGCTTCAGGAATCATGCCATGGCAGAGACTGCGTCGGCGACCATCACAGCCACCGAGCTCAGTCCGACCGAGTGGAAATACAGCATCACACTGGACGATACACGGCTCCACGACCGTTGGCACATTCTGGTTCGCGTGGGTACCCGGAAAGGACTTCCTCGACACCCAACCGGCCAACGGCACCAACCCGACAGGATGGAAAGACGCCATCACGCACGGCGGATCGAACGATGGAGACGCCATCCAATGGGAAGCGTCGTTTTCGTCGACCGATCTCCAGCAAGGCGGCACACTCAGCGACTTTTCCTTCACGAGCAGTGACGCGTCGGTTGCCGTCTGCGGCGATTCCACCTTCTATCCCACGACCCAGGTCCTGAACTCATTCGTCGATTCCGGCGCCCCCTTTAGCGACGCGGGCTGCAACCTCGTGGTGGCGCCGGCGTGCGTCCGCGCCGGCATGCGCATCCTGACGGGTCGCGGCGAGGCGGCGGTGGAGGATCTGCTTGTCGGCGACCTGGTCCAGACGGTGCTGGGCGAGATCGCAGCGCCGATCATCCGGATTGGCCGCCGCGATGTGGATTGCGCCCGCCATCCGAAGCCAAGGCAGGTCTGGCCGGTCCGTGTCGCGGCCGGCGCCTTCGGGCCGGGACGGCCGCACAGCGATCTGTTCCTGTCGCCGGATCACGCGGTCTACGTCAACGAGGTGCTGATCCCGATCCGACACCTGAACAATGCCAGCACGATCGCGCAGCTCCCGGTGGATCAGGTTACCTACTACAACATCGAGCTGCCGCAGCACGACGTGGTGCTGGCACAGGGCATGCCGGCGCGACGCGCGCGCTGCTCGGGCACGCGGCATGACGGATGACCGGACCCCTGGCGCGCTCAGCCATTTCGACGCCGCCGGCAAGGCCGCGATGGTGGACGTGACCGGCAAGCCGGAGACCGAGCGCACCGCCACCGCCCGCGCCCGCATCGTCATGCGGCCGGCGACGCTGGCGCTGATCCAGGCCGGCAGCGCGGCGAAGGGCGACGTGCTCGGCGTCGCCCGCCTGGCCGGCATCATGGCGGCGAAGCGCACCGCGGACCTGATCCCGCTGTGTCACCCGCTGCCGCTGACCCAGGTGAGCGTGGACCTGACGCCCGACCCGGCCGGGAGCGCCGTCGAGATCGCGGCGACGGTGCGGACCGCCGGGCGCACCGGGGTGGAGATGGAGGCGCTGACCGCCGCCTCGGTCGCCGCGCTGACGGTTTATGACATGTGCAAGGCGGTCGACCGCGGCATGCGGATCGAGGCGCTGCGCGTCACCCACAAGGCGGGCGGCAAGTCGGGGGAGTTCAGCCAGGAATGAGCGGTTCGGTCATGACGGGGATGGAGGTCACTGGTTTCTAGTCGGCGATCGATCCCGCAGGCGTCAATTTCCGCGATATCGTCGTACTAGCGGGGTAATTGCTCACCTCTTCCGAGCGTTACGCGCAAGCGGTTAGCCGGGGCGCCCGGTGGCGAACCGCCGGATCCGACCCTTTGCGGACATCCCGTGCGCGAAGCGGAGGGGTCGCACCGCGCCTCAAGACGCGCCCCACGCCGCGCCGGAGGCGTACGACCAACGGTATGTATTTGCTCGGGTGTGCTTGCAGCGACATACTGCTGCCCAAGGCGGCGACTCCCGGTGCATGTTGCAGAGTTGCGTAACCCCGCTATTACCGCCGAGAACACAACGAGGCGTGGCCCGCCTTCCTTGCTAGCTGAGGATGTTGATGAGTCATGAGGTTTCTTCCGCTCGGCCCCGACGTTCCGGATGAGTTAGTCGCCGCCCAGGAAAAAGGACAGACCATATTTGTATGCGGCGCGGGTGTTTCGCGCACGGTGGGCCTACCATTGTTTCGTGGCCTAGTAGAAGGCGTTTATCAAGAGCTTGGAGAGGACTGGAACCTTCACATCGCCGAGCGCGAGGGAATGGACTATGATGGCGCTCTTGCGGGACAATACGATCGAGTGCTGCGATGTCTCGAAAGGCGACTCGTAGCCTCTGGCGGCCCGCGCAATCGTGGCATGCGCGAGCGAATCCGTGCGGCCGTCCGACACGTTCTCGCGCCACCCGAGCATATCCAACTTGATAATCACCTATCGCTACTAGAGCTATCACGCGACGCAGAGGGGCGCTCACGCCTCCTGACTACAAACTTCGACACGCTCTTCGAACGGGCGTGGTTTGAGCGGCATCGAACCACAATTGCGAGTCATGCCGGGATGGCAATGCCCCAACCGAATGTCACAGGCTTTGCTGGCGTTCTCCATCTACACGGGCGACTGGCCGATCCCTGGTCTGAACTCGGCATATCCGAAACAGATCTCGTGCTGACAAGCGCTGAATTCGGCGACGCCTATTTAAGATCTGGCTGGGCCTCCCGCTACGTCTACGATCTCGTTCGGGCTTGTGCCGTAGTGCTGGTAGGTTACCAAGCCGATGACCCACCGATGCGATACCCGCTGGAGGCTCTTGAGGCAGATCGCGAGCGTTATCCGGGCCTGCAGAAGGTTTACGCCTTCGCGCCATGTGCTCCGGGGAAGGAAAAAGTTGCCCGTGCCTTGTGGGGAGCAAAGGCGGTTGAACCCATTCTCTATACCGCCAGCGATGATGATCATTCGTCGCTCTATGCCACTCTCCGCGAGTGGCGGCGTTACGCCGAAGATCCAACCGCGTGGAGGCACGAACAATTACGCAGCCTGCTGAGTAACCGCCCCAGATCGTTGCCTGAAAACAAGATTTTCGAGTGCGCTGCCTTGCTTGGCCACGGCGATGCCTCCCAGCTTCTCGGCGAACTGTCCCCCGAGGCTGAGTGGCTTCCCGTTCTGATCGAAAAGCGAGTTTTCGATAATAAGACCACCCGCCCCGGCGATTGGATTGCAACTCGTGCAAACGATCCGCAGATGATCCGAGCGTGTGCGGGCCTGTCGTATTTAGATCAGCAAACGCGCTGGCAAATCAACCAAGCGTTGCGGCAAGAAGCACAATCGCTGACTCCAGTTCGCCTGAAAGCGTGGCAGCTGCTGCTTGCGGCAAAGCGTCCCCAACCTAATTCCGGCCCAGGCGATAACTGGTATATTGCAGCCTCCAACATTAGGAACAATCAAGCTGACTTTGAGGCACGACGCCTTGTCGTCAACATCCTGCGACCACGCCTCAAGGTAGGAAAAGCGGTCCGACGGCCAGACGACGCAGCGACGCCAGATGGACCAGAAACGGTGTTCCAGCTACTGCGCGTTGACTTTAAGTCCGCTGGCGATCCATCTCCCGCGAACATTCTGGCCACATGGCCTACGAATGCTGATCAGGAGGTTGCGCTGTTTCATTCGCTCGACCGTTGCCTTATGGAAGCATTAGAAGAAGCGGAAGACGCTGGGTTCCTAAGTGGCTTCGACCGGGCAAGTCACGATGTGCCTTCAGTCGCCTTGCACGGGCAAAATACCTACCGAACCGGCTTTTATCCCATCACGAGGACGATTGCGGATCTTTGGCTGCGGGTTCTCGCACAGAAACGCGACCAGGCGCGTGTGTTGAGTCAGGCATGGGCCGTTTCACGTTTTCTCCTTGTCAAGCGGCTATGGCTGTTTACACTCAGGTTCGACGCCTTCACGCCTGACGAAGCTGCCGCCGGGATTCTGAATCTCGACCATCACTTGTTTTGGGTGACCGAGGCTCAGGTCGAGATCATGCGAGTTCTGGCCGATCGATGGATGGACTTCAACCCCACTGACCGTTCAATCCTTGAGACGCGCCTGCGTGAGGGGACGCCGCGTGACCTCTTCCCGCTCAATTCATTCGAAAAGGAGGATGAATGGCGCGCCATTCATGACTCATCTATTTTTAAGCGACTCAAGCGGATCGAAGCAATGGGCGGCACTCTGGCCCCCGAAAGTCAGACACTTCTGGCCGAAATAACGGCTCGCCATCCAAAATGGCGAGCCGGTCCAGGTGACCGCGATGACTTTCATTCGTGGCACGAGATCCGTTCCGGGCCAAGCGGTCACGCTGAACTACTGGATGGGATCGCCGATGATGGCTTGGTAAAGGAGGCCATGCGCCTTCAGCGCGAGCAATTTTTTGAGGAAGCCGATATTTGGCGTGTGTTTTGTTCGGCCGATCCGGATCGCGCCCTGCGCGGACTCAGGTTCGAAGCCGATAATGCCCAATGGGACGTCGAGCCATGGCGATGCCTGCTGTGGACCGCCACCGAGAACGCCGAGCCGGCTTTCCAATTTGAACTGGCGGACTTGTTGGCGCGAATGCCGGATCGAACGCTCCAGGAGCTCCTACCGTCGGCCACCTCCTGGCTCCAAAGGCGCCGCGAGGTCTTGTCAGCGACCGAGCGCCCCGGCGGTCCACGCTTTCTGCATCTCTGGGACCGATTCGCTGATCTCACCTATCACGAGCATGAATTGGAAGACTCGGACGCAAAGAACAAGGACCTCCTAAACCAATCTCTTGCCAGCCCGGGCGGCATCCTGGCGTGGGTACTTATTGAGTCTCTCAGTGCTCTCAGTCCAATTGCCGGCAGCGGCTTAGGCCAGGATCTCAAGCCGCGGTTCGATAGAATTGCAATAGCGCGCGGCCACCCGGGTCTTCTCGCACGGGTGTGTCTCGCCCATCATATGGCCTTTCTTGATGCAATAGACCCAACATGGACGGAAGAGAGGTTGAGCACCCTGTTTTCGTGGGAGAGAACGGAAGCGCCGGCAGTGTGGCGCGCTTACTCCCAAGGAGGCAGCATCGGGTCCGCGCGATTGTTCAACACAGTCAAACCCGCCATGCTGGAGGCATTTAGACGGACTGACCTGTCGGACCATGAGTTCGAGGGATTAATCTCCAAGATGCTTACGATCGGACTATCGCATCAGCGCGGAGAAGCTCACGACTACAATCTTACGACTGCTGAGATCAAGGAGGCCTTAACAGTCGGTCCTCCGGTCGTTAGGTGGAATGCGTCGCGAAGCTTCTGGCAGATAATGAGTGAGGAACAAGGCGAGCATGAGGATAGGGCAACACGTTGGCGGGAAATTGTTGGCCCGTTACTACGAGAAATCTGGCCATTAGACGCGGAACTACGCAGCGAGGATACGGCGCGCAATCTGGTGCTAATGGCACTGGAATGCGAAGCGGCATTTCCGGAGTCGGTAGACGCGATCGTGGACTTCATCGTGCCTTACCAGCTACATCTGCTCTCATCTTCGCTGCGACTTGAACAGAAACACGACCACTTGGTCCGTGAACATCCCATTGCATTTGTTCGGCTGGTAAATGCTCTCATCGAGCCAACGAGTTACCCGGTCCCTGATGACCTCGGAGCTTTGCTGCAAGAATGCCTCGGTGCAAACTCCGCTGTCGCAATCGATCCCGCCTACATACGGCTGTACGGACTTCGGCGCCAACGTAACGCCTGAAGCGTTGGGCGCCATGTCAGCGTCCGCGATTAGTGATCGCCTAAGTACGCTTCCGTTAACTGTTCCGTGCGTGCTGATCGTCTCCTGTCGGCACGTAGTTACAGTTGGTGGATGACCGGTAACGCTGCCTCGGTGGTAGAGCGGCCTACCGCGGAAGGTCTGCATTCCACTCGAAGCGGTGGCAGCCCGGCTGCCCCTGCGGGAACCGCCGCGTCCGACCCTTTGCGGACATTCGAACCGACCCACCAAGACTGCCTGTCCTTTTCGCGGCGACCAGCAAACGCGCCGGGCGGCATCCGCGCGGCGGGTGCGCGACACCGCAGCGACATGGCGGCGCTGTGCGTCGCTCTGGTTCGGTTGCGGCGAACAACCGCGCTGTGGGCGCTCGGCGAAACGCTGCACCGACGGTTGCCTGCCTCCTGCCGCACCACCGGCACGTCGGTGAAAGTACCTGGCATTTGCCTGTGTGTTAGTATATATGACTATCTCATACAAGCAATTTCAGCAGGAGAACACCCAGCATGAGCCTCCCCACCAACGGCATCACCCCCGAGGTGATCCGCGAGTCGATGCCGCCCTATCAGCTCAGCGCGGACCTGCTGGCGGCCATGTTCGCCTCGATCCCCCCACCGCCGCCCGACGCCACCCAAGCCTGGCGGCTGGAACGCGCCACGCGGCTGGTGCAGGAGGTCGCCGGGCTGATGCCCGCCGATGCGCCACAGGCGCGGATCGCGGCGTCGCTCGTCATCGTGCGGGAGGCGACGGACGACACCTTCGCGCGGGTGAACGAGCCGGGGCTGACGGTGGAGCAGATCTGCCCGCTGCGGCGGACCGGGTCCGCCCTGACGAACTCGTCCGCGGCGCTGGAACGCATGCTGGCGCGGCACCAGCAGAAGCCGGTGCCGTTCTTCGGCACGGTGCTGGCGGACGCGATCGATGTGGCGGCGCTCGCCGCGGGGTGGGGTGGTCCGGGTTCGCGAGGGGAGGATGTGGGGGAGTCGGGTGATGGGTCGGCGGATGGGCCGGTGGCTGCGGGGATGGCCAGGACTGATCCCCCATACGAGCGTCCGGGGACGGCCATGACGAAGGCGAGTCCGGCCGTGACAATGGAACGAGGTCCGGACGACGCGGAGGCGTTGGGCGGCGATGGTGGGTCGACGGATGCGCCGGTGCCGGTGGGGATGGCCGGATCAAGTCCGGCCATGACGGTGACAGTTGGTCCGGCCATGACGGTGGGTCCGGCCCAGACGACGGGGAGACAGGGACTACCGCGTCCTCGCCAGGACGCCGATGCGACCTCCGGGGTGGTGACGCGGCTGGACCAGGGGCCTGGCTGGACGCTCGATGTCGTCCGTCCGCGCACGGGCGGAGATGCGGCGGTCGGCGCGGCGCCGGAGCCGGTCGCGTGATGGCGTGCGGCGGGACCTCTACCGACGCCAGGGCGAGCGCCGGAGCTTGCGCTGGGCGGACTGCGCCGCCCGAATCGATGCCGCCGGTGCACGCCTCGAAAACCCGCAAAATGGAAATTAGGGCTATGCACTTGACTCAAGTTGCATCAACTGGTTGTGCATCCTGCCGATGCGCCTGCCGCCCGAGAGCTGTTTCGCGGGGACCGGGCTGAGATCGACGGCTTGCTACACCAGCCGCAGGAACAGCAGGCCGCGCGATCCCGATGTTCGACGATTGAAGCGGAAGGTGTACTCGTCCAAGTAATAGTCGAGGTGCGTGGCGCTGACCGCTCCCTGGTGCGTGCCGAGCAGCCACCGCTTCAACAGCGATGCCACTCGGTTGGCCAGTGGCAACAGATTGTCGCCCACCTCGGCGCCGGAGCGGGCGATCTGGCGGCGATATCCCAACCGGTCCAGCCCGCTGTAACCCTTCCAGTCGTCCGTCCGTACCTGGCTGCCGAACTCAATGGCGGCGGTGATCGCCGGCTCCAGGCTTCTGGCCGAGGCGTCTGCCACGCGCGTCAGCCGGATGCGGCCGATCCCTTTGCCTGCCTGTTGTGCTGCGACCACGACCAGCACCTTGCCCTCTGCTCCGCGCCCTCGCTTGCCCGGTCGCGGCCCGCCGATGAAGGTCTCATCGACTTCGACGATACCTTGCAACCGCTCACGTCCAGGGCGAACCATCGCCCGGCGCAGCTTGTGCAGCAAATTCCACGCGGTGCGATAGCTCCCCAGCCCCAACACAAGCTGCAGGCCCAGGGCGCTGGCCCCGCTCTTCTGGCTGGTCACGTGCCAGAGCGCTTCGAACCACACACGCAAAGGCAAATGCGTGTCCGCGAACAAGGTCCCGGCCGTCACCGAGGTCTGCCGACCGCACCCTTGGCAGTAACGCAAGCCCCGCGCCGTGACCCAATGATCCGGCGCGCCGCATATCGGGCAGCGGAACCCTTCCGGCCACCGCAGCCGGGCGAGATAGTCCCGGCACGCCGCATCGTCCACGAACCAGTCGCGAAACTCCAGCACCGTGCGTGGATATTCGGCCATGACCCAAACACAACAATTTGTGCCACTTGAGTCAAGTGCATAGCCCTAATGGAAATTTCGACAAGGACCCTATGGAGCGGGGAACGGGACGTGCGGGGGCGGTTCACCGCGAGGCCTCGGCTGCATTGTGCCGCCACACAGGTCTGGGCGTGTCTGGCGCCTGCGCTGGCAACACGGCAGGCGACGGTGCCGCCCGAATCGATGCCGCCGGTGCAATCCGCGCAGATCCTCAAACTCGAAATCGCGACAAGGACCCTAAGGAGCGGGGGACGGGCCGTGCGGGTGTGGTTCACGGCGAGGTCGCGGCTGTTTTGTGACGCCGGGCTGGTCCGGGTGTATCTGCCGCCTGCGCTGGAGGCGCGGCTGCCGACGGTGCCGCCCGAATTCATGCCGCCGGTGCACGCCTCGAAAACCCTCAAAATGGAAATCGCGACAAAGACCCTAAGGAGCGGGGGAACGGGACGCGCGGGGGCGGTTCGCGGCGAGGCTTCCGCTGTCCTGTGTCGACGGGCTGGTCCGGGTGTCTCTGCCGTCTGCGTTGGCAACGCGGTTGGCGACGACGCCGGCCGAATTCATGCCGCCGGTGCACACCGCGAAAACCCTCAAAATGGGAATCGCGACAAAGACCCTATGAAGCGGGGGACGGGACGTGCGGGGGCGAGGCTGCCGGCACTACGGGGCGGGCAGCGATTGCCCGGGCACGGCCGGTCAAGCGGGCGGTGCTGGCGGCGTGTCGGGGGGCGCGAATCGCAAAACGCGACAAAGACCCTATGAGACGCCGGCCGGGCGCTTGCCTCGGTGGCCGTGCGGCGGGGATCCTGGCGGCGACGGATGTGAGGGGTGCGGGCACAGCGCCCGGCCTCATGTTGCCGGGACCGGGCGCTGGCCGGACGCTTGGGGTCGGGCACGGCGAGGCGGGGGGCGGACCCGGAATCGGCGAAATCGTGCAAAGACCCTATGGAGCAAGGCCCGGTGCCGGGATGGGGGCGGCGGTGAGTGCACCGGGGGTACTTGCGCCGGCACTACTGGGCGGGGACCGGACCGGCCTATCGCGGGATAGCCAAGTGGCGGCGATACTCCGCAGGATCTGCGGCGATAGAGGAACCTTGACCAGCAGGGCTGTCGCCCAGGTGCTTTGGATCAACCCGGTCACCGATCGCGATCCGCTGCACGCCTCGTTGTCGGACGCCGGCCCCGCGCCGCCCTATTGGCAGCCCGGGGTTTCCGCAATACCTGTCCCGGTGGCACGCCGCTCCGGCGGCCGACCCACGCGACGAGGCAAACGATGACCGCCCGGTTCCCAACCTGGACACACAGCGGATGATCAGCGTCGAAGAAGCTCGGGGCAGAATCCTGGCCGCGTTCCGCCCGACGCCGGCGGAGATCGTCGCCCTCGCCGAGGCGTGGAACCGCGTCACCGCCGCCCCGGTGCTCGCCCGCCTCACCCAGCCGCCGGCGGATGTCTCGGCGATGGACGGCTACGCCCTGCGCGCCGCGGACGGCACGCTCGGCACGACCCTGCGCGTGATCGGCAGCGCGCCCGCCGGCCATCCGTTCGACGGCGGCGTCGGCCCCGGCGAGGCCGTGCGCATCTTCACCGGCAGCGTGGTTCCGCCAGGCGCCGACGCCATCCTGCTGCAGGAGGACGCCACGCGCGACGGCGACTCGGTCCGCGCCAACGAGGCGGTGACCGCCAAGCGCCACATCCGCCGCGCCGGCCAGGACTTCGCCGCCGGCGACGTCGTGGTGGCGGCCGGACGCCGGATGACCGCGCGCGATGTCGGCCTCGCCGCCGCGGCCAACCACCCCTGGATCAGCGTGCACCGCCGCCCGCGCGTCGCCATCCTGGCCACCGGCGACGAGATCGCCTTGCCGGGCGAGCCGATCCCCCCCGGCGGCATCGTCAGCTCCAACTCGCACGCCCTCGCCGCCCTGGTCCGCGCCGCGGGAGGCGACCCCGTCGTGCTGCCGGTCGCCCGCGACGAGGTCGCCGTGATCGCCGCAACCGCCGACGCCGTGGGCGGCATGGACCTGCTGGTGACCACCGGCGGCGCCTCGGTCGGCGACCACGACCTGGTCATCGAGGGCCTGCGCCAGCGCGGCATGACACTGGACTTCTGGCAGATCGCGATGCGGCCCGGGAAGCCTCTGCTGTTCGGCCAGCTCGGTGCGGTGCCGGTGCTGGGCCTGCCGGGCAACCCGGTCTCCGCCCTGGTCTGCGGCGTGCTGTTCCTGGTCCCCGCGATCAGCCGCCTGCTGGGTTTGCCCGGTGAGCCGCCGGCGACCGAGCCGGCCATCCTCGGCGCCAGGCTCGCGGCCAACGACCACCGCGCCGACCACCTGCGCGCGACGCTGACGCGCGGGCCGCAGAACCAGGCCATCGCCACCCCGTTCCCGGTGCAGGACTCGGCGATGCTGCAACGGCTGGCCCGCGCCGACGCGCTGATCCTGCGCGCCCCGCACGCCCAAGCCCTGCCGGAAGGCGCCGAAGTGCGGGTGATTCGCCTCGAAGCGCACGGAATTTGAGGCTGCCCAGGGCTGCCCGAGAGCGCTGGATCCGCGGGCACATACGAATCCTTGACGTTTGCCTGCGAACCTATCTAGAACGTCAGTCCAGTTGCCGGTTTGTTCCGTGTTCATCCGAGCGCGGCAACCCGGGAGGGAGGCAAGACGCCGCCATGCTCACCCGCAAACAGCACGAACTGCTCATGTTCATCGACCGTCACCTGCGGGAGACCGGCTTCTCCCCCAGCTTCGAGGAGATGAAGGACATGCTGCAGCTCAAGTCCAAGTCCGGCATCCATCGGTTGATCACCGCGCTGGAAGAACGCGGCTTCCTGACGCGCCGCCACCATCGCGCGCGCGCGCTGGAGGTGATCCGCCTGCCGAATGAGGTCCGCCCGCGCCTCGGCGCGGTCGACACAGCCGTGGCCGAGGCGACCGCGGGCATCGCGCCGCCGGGCATCACGCCCCCGGGAATCGCGCCTCCGGGAATCGCACCCCCCGGCTTCGCGCCAAATGTCATCCAGGGCGATTTCTCCCAGCGCATTCCGGGCGTGCGTGCCGCCAACGACGCGGCCGCGATTCAACTGCCAATGTACGGCCGCATCGCCGCCGGACTGCCGATCGAGGCGCTGCGCGACACCACCACGCAGATCGAAGTCCCTGTCGCCATGCTCGGCAGCGGCGAACACTACGCGCTGGAAGTCGCGGGGGACTCGATGATCGAGGCCGGCATCCTGGACGGCGACACCGTGCTGATCCGCAAGGGCGAAACCGCGGAGAACGGACAGATCGTGGTGGCACTGGTCGACGACGCCGAGGTCACGCTGAAACGGCTACGCCGGCGCGGCAACTCGATCGCGCTGGAACCCTGCAACGTGCGCCACGAAACCCGGATCTTCCCGGCGGACCGGGTCAAGGTGCAGGGCCGCATGGTCGCGCTGCTCCGCCGCTACACCTGATATCAACCGCCCAATGCATCGACACATCAGCTTCGGTCAGGTCGTCATGGCGGCCCTCGGGTTGGCATGACTAGGCAGACGCTCCATAGGAGCGATCCCAACTTCCCGATCAAGCGTCAGACCTTCGGGCGCCCGGTCTTAGGCGGCCAGGGTCTTGAAGCCGACGCGGCGGATGATGCGATCCTCCTGCGCCAGTACCAGGTGGGCGGACGCGGCGAGGTATGTCGGCCAGTCCGGATCGGCGTTGCGCGCGGCGCGGCGGGCTTCCATGTCGGCCAGGCTGTCGAAGCCCCACAGATGCACCACCTGGTTCAGCGCGCCGATCTCGCTGGTGTAGTAGCCGACCGGCGGGCCGATGTGATGGAGCTGGATCGGCAGCGCCATCTCCTCGAACAGCTTCAGGTATTCCGGCATGCCGCGCGGGCGGATGGTGTAGATGCGCAGGTCGATGATCGGCTTGTCGGGCATTTGCATTGCTCCTGAGTACCGCCGCGGCAATAAGGGTGAACCGCTCGACCGACCATATATCATTGCACCACCAGCAACGAATATTCCACTCAATCGCGTGTCACCTGTCTGAGCCGTCTCGATCGATGCAGCGCCACCACGCCGTCGCGGATGCGGGTGAAAAGCGCCTCCGGCAGAACGCCATGGTCGTACTTCTGGGTTCCGGGTATACGGCGTAGATCGTAGCCCGGCCGAATGAAGGCGTTCACTTCGTCCAGGCATACCAGGACCGCCCACGATCCAGGCCAAGTGCGGTCTTGATGTCGCGCGGCAGCTCGATTGCGGTCGCCATGTCTGCCGGTGCCGTGTGCGTTACCGGAACGACCACCACGCGTGTCACTCAGCGTATATCGGGCCTGGTCGCGACAACGATGGCGCACGGGCGATCCTTGCGACCCTCGGTCGCGCCGGCGCGCGCCTCACGGCTCCAGAGGAAGCTGTAGCGGATGACGAGACCCGGGAGCGGGACCGGAAGCGTCACACCCCAGGCTTCAGATACGCGACCTTTTCGATCGCCTCGACCAGATCTTCGGGCATCTCGCCGGCCCGATAGAGCCAGCGTTCACGGCGTTTGAGCCGCTCGAAGTGCTCCAGGTCTTCGGCAGACAGGTAGGCACCAATCAGCCGGCCATGGTTGGTGACTTTGACGATCTCGCGATGAGCCTCATCTTGCAGACGGCCGAAATCGCGGGTGAAGGTGGTCGCTTCGACGGTCGGCACCGCATTCTCCTGCCGGGTAGCGCCGGGAAATCTGGGCTGACGACGAGCAAGGCGCAAGCCTGCTCTGGGCGCAGCTTAGGACAACGCCTTCTTCAACGCCTCGTTCACCAGTGCCGGATTCCCCTTCCCCGCCATCGCCTTCATCACTTGGCCGACGAAGAAGCCGAACAGCTTGTCCTTGCCGGACTTGTATTCCGCCACCTTGTCGGCGTTTGTCGCCAACACCTTGACTACAACCGTATCGATCGCGCCGGTGTCGGTGACCTGGCGCAGGCCCTTCTCCGCGACGATCGCACCCGGGTCCTTGCCGGTGTCCACCATCGCCTCGAACACCTCCTTGGCGATGCGGCCGTTGATGGTGGAATCCGATACGAGGTCGATCAGTTGGCCGAGGCTGGCGGCGCTCACCGGGCTGGTCTCGATCGTCGTGCCGGTACGGTTCAGGGCGGCGAAGAAGTCGCCCATCACCCAGTTGGCGGCGAGTCTGGCGTCGCGCCCCTTCGCCACCGTCTCGTAGAAATCCGCCGTCGCCTGCTCGGCCACCAGCACGCCCGCGTCGTAGACCGGCACGCCGTAGTCCTCGATGAAGCGGGCCTTCTTGGCGTCGGGCAGCTCGGGCAGGTGCGATTTCAGCTCGGCGATCCAGTCCTCGTCCAGCACCAGCGGCAGCAGGTCCGGATCGGGGAAGTAACGGTAATCGTGCGCGTCCTCCTTCGACCGCATCGATCGCGTGATGCCGCGCGCCACATCGTACAACCGCGTCTCCTGGCTGACCGCACCGCCGGATTCCCACACCTCGACCTGCCGCTTCGCCTCGGCCTCGATCGCCAGCATGACGAAGCGGACCGAGTTGACGTTCTTCACCTCGCAGCGGGTGCGGAACGGCTCGCCGTGCTTGCGCACCGAGACGTTGACGTCGGCGCGCATGGAGCCCTCCTCCATGTTGCCGTCGCAGGTGCCGAGATAGCGCAGGATGGTGCGCAATTTCCGCAGGTAGGCGCCGGCTTCCTCCGGGCTGCGCAGATCGGGCTCGCTGACGATCTCCATCAGCGCGACGCCGCAACGATTCAGGTCGATGTAGGATTTCGTCGGGTGCTGGTCGTGCAACGACTTGCCGGCGTCCTGCTCCAGGTGCAGGCGGGTGATGCCGATCTGTTTCGTTTCGCCGTCGGCCAGCTCGATCTCGATCACCCCCTCGCCGACGATCGGGTGCTGGTACTGGCTGATCTGATAGCCGGCGGGCAAGTCGGCGTAGAAGTAGTTTTTGCGGTCGAACCGGCTGACCACGTTGATGTGCGCGTTCAGGCCGAGACCGGTGCGCACCGCCTGCGCCACGCACTCGCGATTGATCACCGGCAGCATGCCGGGGAACGCGGCGTCGACGAAGCTCACTTGCGTGTTTGGCTCGGCGCCGAAGGTGGTGGAGGCGCCAGAGAACAGTTTCGCAGCGCTGATCACCTGCGCGTGCACCTCCAGGCCGATGACGACCTCCCAGGGGCCGGTGCTGCCTTCGATCAGGTAAGCCATGGTTCAGTCTCCAACTGACGAGCCTATTCGGGCTCGCCCTATCTAGCAGCCGCGCAGCGTGTAGCGGCATGCCATCGGCAATCCGATCCATGCCCACGGATTGTAACTATACATCAGCAGGTACGCGGTACCCAGCAACGCGATGCCAGCAACGCCCGCTCCTGACAGCGCAAGCAGGCTGCCCCTGCGATTTCCCTGGCGACCATATTCCCAGGCCGCCCATAGCCCTCCCCCGAGCAGGCAGACCAAAAGAATTGCGTATGTCACCACTGGACGTACCTTCGGAAGCGCATCACCCCTGGCTAGGCTGTGTGCAAGTCACCGCGCCGCTATGCACCGGCACGTAATGCCGGCAGCGCATCGAACTTCGCCGCGCGCTCGACCGCGGCGGCGACCGCGAACACCGTTTCCTCATCGAACGGTTTGCCGATCACCTGCAGCCCGAGCGGCAGCCCGTTGGCGTCCAGCCCGGCCGGCACGCTCATGCCCGGCACGCCGGCCAGGTTCAGCGGCACGGTGAACACGTCGTTCAGATACATCTTGATCGGGTCGTCCATGTTGTCGCCCTGCGCGAAGGCGGCCGAGGGTGCGGTCGGCGTCAGCATCGCATCGACCTTGGTGAATGCCTCGGTGAAGTCGCGCAGCACCAGAGCCCGCAGCTTCTGCGCGCGCAGGTAGTAGGCGTCGTAGTAGCCGGCCGACAGCACGTAGGTGCCGATCATGATGCGCCGGCGCACTTCGGCCCCGAAGCCGGCGGCGCGGGTTCTCTCGTAGAGGTCGCGCAGGTCGGCGCCGTCCTCGCGCAGGCCGAAGCGCACGCCGTCGTAGCGCGCGAGGTTGGACGACGCCTCGGCCGGGGCGATGATGTAGTACGTTGCGAGACCGTATTTGGTGTGCGGCAGCGACACATCGACGATCTCGGCGCCGGCGTCGCGCAGCCAGGCCAGGCCTTGTTGCCACAGCGCCTCGATTTCCTCCGGCATGCCGTCCATGCGGTATTCTCGAGGTACGCCGATGCGCATCCCCTTCACGCTGCGCCCGCAGGCGGCGGCGAAGTCGGGCACGGGCCTGTCGGCGCTGGTGGAATCCTTCGGATCGTGCCCGGCCATGGACCCCAGCAGGATGGCGCAGTCCTCCACCGTGCGGGCGAACGGGCCGGGATGATCCAGCGACGACGCGAACGCCACCACCCCCCAGCGCGAGCAGCGACCATAGGTCGGCTTGATGCCGGCGATGCCGCAGAACGACGCGGGCTGGCGGATCGAGCCGCCGGTGTCCGTCCCCGTCGCGCCCAGCGCCAGCCGCGCGGCGACCGCGGAGGCCGACCCGCCCGACGACCCGCCGGGGACCAGCACGGCGTTGCTGTCCTGCCGGCGCTTCCACGGGTTCTCCACCGCGCCCCACGCCGAGGTCATGTTGGACGAGCCCATGGCGAACTCGTCCATGTTCGCCTTGCCCAGAAAAATCGCGCCGTCGCGCAGCAGATTGGCGGTGACGGTGCTCTCGTACGGCGGCACGAAAGGGCCGAGGATCCGGCTGCCCGCGGTGGTGCGCACGCCCTCGGTGCAGAACAGGTCCTTGATGGCCAGCGGGATGCCGGTCAGGGCCCGCACCTCGCCGCGCGCCAGGGCGGCGTCGGCGGCGCGCGCCTGGTCCATCGCGCGGGCGTGGCTGACGGTGACGTAGGCGTTGAGCCGCGGGTTGAGCGCCTCGATCGCCTCCAGGTGGGTGCGGGTCAGCTCCTCGGCGGTGAACTGCTTGGCGCGCAGGCCGTCGCGGGCCGCGGCGAGGGTAAGGTCGGTGAGGGTCATGTATGAAACACTCCCCCTCCCCTTGAGGGCTTGGACCGCGAGGCGGACCAAGGTTGGGGGGAGGGGTTGAGACCCCCCAACCGGTGCGTGCTCGACCCCTCCCCCCGGCCCCCTCCCTCAAGGGGAGGGGGAGAAGCACACCTAAACAGCGCGCTCGACATCTCCATCATTCCAGCACCTTCGGGACGGCGAAGAAATTGCCGGCCCGCTCCGGCGCGTTGGCCAGCACCTTCTCCGGGTAGCCGCCATCGGTCACCACGTCCTCGCGCATCTTCAGCGTCATCTGCGCGGCACCGGTCAGCGGCTCGATGCCTTCGACGTCGACCTCGTTCAACTGCTCGATCCAGCCGAGAATGGAATTCAGCTCGGTTTGCAGCGTGGCGACCTCGGCGTCCTCCACGCGGATGCGGGCGAGCGCGGCAATACGACGAATGGTCGCGGCGTCGAGCGACATGGGGCTGCACCAATCTTGGCTGCGAGAAGGGGGCGGACCATAACGGCGGGGATGGCGCTCTTCAACCTGACCGAGCTGCGCGGGATGCTGACCCCCGGGCAGCGGCTGATCGGCCTCGATCCCGGCGCGAAGGTGATCGGGGTGGCGCTGTCGGACGTGTCGCTGACCCTTGCCAGCCCCTATGGCAGCCTGCCGCGCATCCGGCTGCGCGCCATCGTCGACGCGCTCGTGACGATCGCGCGCAAGGAAGGCGCCGGCGGCCTTGTGGTTGGCCTGCCGCTGTCGATGGACGGCAGCGTGGGGCCGGCGGCGCAGGCCGCCCGCGACTGGACCATGGCGCTGTCGGAAATGGCGGGGCTGCCGGCGGCGATGTGGGACGAGCGGCTGTCGAGTGCCGCGGTGAACCGGATGCTGGTGGGCGAGGCCGATCTCAGCCGCAAACAGCGGGCTCGCGTGGTGGATCGAGCGGCGGCGGCGTGGATGCTGCAGGCGGCGTTGGACGCCAGCCGATATTGCGCGTCGCGATAGCTTGAGGCGTGCGCAGCACCGAGCGGATCTTCTCGGCAAGTTCCGTCCTGCGATAGGGCTTGCGGAGCATGTGCCGCGCCCCCTGATCCTCGGTGCCGCTCGATGCGGCCGCGTCGGCATAGCCCGTGGTGAACAGCATCCTCAGGCCGGGTTGCAGCCGCTGGGCGGCTTCCGCCAGCTCGTAGCCGGTCATGCCGCCCGGCATCACGACATCGGTGAACAGCAGATCAAACGTCTCGCCGGACAGCAGCAGTTCCAGGGCCGCCGGCCCATTTTCGGCGAAGCCCACCTTGTAGCCCAGCGCGCTCAGGTGGCGCCGCGCGACATCGCGCAATGCCAGATTGTCGTCGACGACCAGGATCGCTTCATGGCCGCCGAGATCTGCTCTCGTCGCGTCGGGTGCGTCCGGCTCGGTCGCGGCACCCTGTTGCGCCCGTGGCAGATACAGGCTGACCGTGGTGCCGACGCCCACCGCGCTCTTGATCGCCAGATGGCCGCCCCACTGCATGGCAAAGCCGGAGATCATGCTGAGGCCGAGGCCTGAGCTGAAGGCAGGCGGCTTGGTCGAAAAGAACGGCTCGGTCGCCCGGTCCGCCACCCCCGCCGCCATGCCGGTTCCGGTGTCGGTGACCGCCAGCACGACATAGTCGCCCGCCGTTGCCTCGATGTGCAAGGCCGCAACCGGTCCATTCAGATGTGCGTTGGCAGTTTCGATCGTGAGGCGGCCGCCACCCGGCATCGCATCGCGCGCGTTGAGCGCCAGGTTGAGCAAGGCATTACCGATCTGTGACGGATCGGTGCTGGTCCGCCAGAGACCCGGCGCGAAGGTCGTTGCGACCTCGATCGTTTCGCCGAGCATTCGGCGCAGCATCGCCACGTGGTTTGGCAGCAGGACGTTCAAATCGAGGCACTGCGGCTTCACCGGCCCCGGGCGGGCGAAGGCCAACAGACGGTGGGTCAGCTCGGCCCCGCTCAGGGCGCTGCGCAGGATATCCTGCGTCTGCTCTGCTGCCTCAGGTCGGTCGGATATCACATCGAGCAGCGCCTCGGCGTTGAGGATGATCACACCCAGCAGATTGTTGAAATCGTGCGCTATCCCTCCGGCGAGCTTGCCCACCGTCGCAATCTGCTGCGACCGTCGCAGCATCTCCTCGGCATGCCGGCGCTGCTCGATCTGCTGCTGCAGTTCGGTGATGTCGTTGTTGACCTCGATGATGGCGTCGGTCTCGCCCGCTTCCCCGCGATGCAGCGCCCAGTAGCTCGCGACATGAACCTCGGTGCCATCCGCGCGGCGTTGTGCCAGTTCCCCCTGCCAGAAGCCGCCGCGCAGCAGGACTGCCTCGATCTCCGGCAGCGGCTGGGGAAACCCGGTTCGCAGCAGGTCATGGCTGATCCGGCCCATCGCCCGCTTTTGCGCGTAGCCGTATAGTCGTTCCGCGCCGACGCTCCAGAAGATGATCCGCCCGTCCAGGTCGCGCATGAAGCCCTGGGTCAGCCCGAAGGCGCGGGTGAACCGCTCCAGTTGCGCCAGGGTGGCCGCCAGCCGGAGCCGCGCCCGCCGTTGCGTCAGCGCCACCGCGCCCAGTAACCCGGCGGCCAGCGCGTCAAGGCCGACGACCTCGACCCATCTTTGCGCGGACCGTGTCGTCGCTCGGACCTCCGCCAGCCTGATGGTGGCGTCCGCCTGCAAGGCGTCCACATCGGCGCGAATCGCGTCCATCTCCTGCTTGCCGATGTCCGTCCGCAACTGGTCGATCGCCGCCGCGGCGTGCCCGGATTCGACAAGCGCCACAGTCCCGGCGAGTTCTCTCAGCTTCGCGCCTGCCAGTTCGCGGATGTGGCTGATCCGGCGGTCTCGCGCAGGGTCTTCCAGCGAAGCGCCGCCAACGCGCGCAAGGTCCACGTCCAGCCGCGCGCGCGCTGCATCGTAGGGTTTGAGGTAGGCCGGATCGCCGGTCAGCAGGTAGCCACGCTGGCCGGTCTCGGCGTCCTTCAGAGTGGACAGCACCCTTTCCGCGACAGACTGGGCGTCGCTGATCTGGTCGCCCAGCCGGTCGCTCTCCAGCACCCCAACCAGGTTGGATCGTGCCAGCCAGGCGCTGGCGATAAGCAAAATGATGGCCAAAAAGACCACAGCCATGGCGGCGAGGTATCCGGCGGGAAAATTCCGCGTCGGAAGCGCGGGTTGGAGAGTGGCCATAGGGTGTCCTTGCGCGAGCCCAAGGAAACCGCCGGTTGTCAGTTCGGTTCGCAAAATCTGACGCAGCGCGGTGGGTCGGGGTTGCGGTTTTGGCAAACCCTGGAACCCTTGCGTCTCCGGCCGCAATCGCTGCACGATCGTCATGGCCTGACTCACGCCCAATAGTTGTTGTCATACCTTATAGGACAAGTCAAGATATTTCTATGTAGAGAAAGAACAACCTCCGGTCGCACGACGCGGTCTACGAACGTTATTTGTATGCATATTGCGTCCGTCCCATAACAGCGATGCCGATTTGAGGGTTCACGGGTATTTTTCGGCGTTTCAGCTCGGTAGTTCAGGCAGCAATTCTAACTTGATGGCTCGCGCGTATTTTTTGGCGTTTCGGTTCCGCAAGCGGGAGGGCGCGTGCGGGACGTGGCATCCGTCCGGTCAGGGTGGTCGTATGTCCGCAGTCTGGCCGAGCGCGGCGTGGATGCTGCAGGCCGCGTTGGACCCGAGCCGATAGCGTAGGGCGGATAAGCCATGCCCCCGGACCACCGGGTCAAGCGCAGGGTGGCATGCTTGATCCGGGGGGCAGCGCCATCCGCCGTTGCGAACAGATGGCGGATGGCGCTGCGCCGATCCGCCCTTCAGGCGACCAGCGCGGTGGTCCGGTAGAGCGCGGCGAGTGGCGTGGTGAAGTTGATGCTGCCCAGCGTCAGCGTGGCCGATGCCACGAGGATGTCGGGCTCCTCCGGCCAGCTTCCGTCCGGATTCCGGCGCAGCAGCTCCGACTCGATCCGCGTGCTGTGGATCGCGAGGATCTCCCGCATACTCGGGATCGTTGTGTAGGCCCAGATATTAACGCGCGTCTCGGCCTCGTTGGCGGGGGAGAGAATGTCGATCAGAAGGATGGGATCGGCGACCATCAAACCCAGCGCCGGCGGGGCGCAGGTGACGCCGAGATCGGGAATGCGAAAGTTGCGATTGGCACGGACCCTCGGGACGATGCCGGGCTGCCTGAGCAACCGGCAGGTGCCACCCTGGTCGATCAGGTGGTTGCCAATCCGGCGGCCGATTTCCCCTTGCAGGGCAGCGTGGGATTCCGAGGCCGGGGCCATCGCCACCGGCTCCCCGTCGATCAACTGCCACGCTCGGCCGGACGGGTCCGCCGGGTCCCAGGACAGGAACTCGGTCAGCGTCATGCGGGCGGGTGCGTGTTTGCGCAGGGCGACCATGCGGGTGGTCTAGCACTTCGGGTGTGCGCTGTCGTTGGCACGTGGACGCTTTGTCCTGTCAGAACCGGGTATGTCGCATCCGCAAACGAACCCATCCTGCTCGCTCGGGCCGTTCTGCCGGGGCATCGCTGCCGAGCGATCACTGCGATGTGCCTGCGCGGAGGCCGAAAGAGTTGGTGAGTTCGGCGGGTCGTTATAGGTATATGCATAGAGGTGCATGAACTCAATCCGGCAGCCCCTTGCCCGGCGCCAGCTCCAGCCACATCGCGTTCAGCGCGGCGAACGCGGCCGCGAAACTCAACCCAAGCACCCAAGTGAAGTACCACATCGCGCGTCTCCCCAACTTCCGTCCTGCCAACTTCTATCGTTTCAATAACTCTCGTGCCCGCCAGCCTCGATCGTCGCCGCGGTCACTGGCCCGCGCAGCACGCGGTAGATGAAGGCGGTGTATGCCAACACCACCGGCAGCAGCACCGCCGTCACCACCGTCATGACCAGCAACGTCGTTTCGGACGACGACGCATCCCACACCGTCAAACTGGAGTTCGGGTCCAGCGACGACGGCAGCAGGAACGGGAACAGGCTGACGCCGGCGGTCGCGATCACCCCGGCGATGGAGACCCCGCTGCAGCAGAACGCCAGCACCCGCATCCGGCCGAGCGCCAGCAGCAGCGCCGCCAGCACCGCGCCGGCGATCCCGAGCGCCGGCACGGCCATCGTCGCCGGCACCAACCCGTAATTGCCGAGCAGCGCACCGTCCACGTGGCCGACCTGTTTCGTCAACGGATTGGATGGCGCGTCCATACCAGCAAAGCTCTGCACCACGTAGCCATCCAGCCGCGCCACCCAGACCCCGCCGAGGACGAACAGCACCACCAGCGCCAATGCCGCCACCACGCCCACTTTGCGGGCACGCTCGCGCACCGGGGCCTCCGTCTTGCAACCCAACCAGGCAGCCCCGTGCATCACGATCATCACCACGCTGACCACGCCGCACAGCAGCGCGAAGGGATTGAACAGATCGAACAGCGTGCCGGCGTAGGTCATGCGCAGCGTGTCGTCGAAGCGGAACGGCACGCCCTTCAGCGCATTGCCGAAGGCGACGCCGAACACCAGCGCGGGCACCAGCCCGGCGATGAACAGCGCGGTGTCCCAGGTGGTGCGCCACCGCGTGTCCTCCAGCTTGCCGCGGAACTTGAAGCCCACCGGGCGCAGGATCAGCGACAGCAGCAGCAGCAGCATCGCCAGGTAGAAGCCGGAGAACGCGACGGCATACAGCGCCGGCCAGGCGGCGAAGATCGCGCCGGCGCCGAGGATCAACCACACCTGGTTGCCCTCCCAGACCGGGCCGACGGTGTTGATCATGATGCGCCGGTCCATGTCGGTGCGCCCGATCACCGGCAACAGGATGGCGGTGCCCAGATCGAAGCCGTCCATCACCGCGATGCCGATCAGCAGCACGCCCAGCACCGCCCACCAGATCAGCCGCAGGATCATGTATTCGCTCATTGCGCCCTCCTCAGGCGACTTCGCTCATCGCGCCTTACCCAGGCGACGCTCACTGCGCCCGCGTCAGACAACGCGCAGCGCGCTGGGCGCCGCAACCCCGGCCGGCGGCAGCGGACCGCGGCGGATGGTGCGCACCATCAGGTACACCTCGACCACGGCCAGCACCGAATAGAACAGCACAAAGCCGGCGATCGAGATCCACACATCGAGGGCGGGAACGCTGGAGACCGACAGGAAGGTCGGCAGCACGCCGTCGATCGTCCAGGGTTGTCGCCCCACTTCCGCAACGACCCAGCCGAGCTCCGCGGCGATCCAGGGCAGCGGCAGCGACCACAGGCAGACACGCAGCAGCCAACGGTGGCGTTCCAGATGTCGGCGCGAGGCCAGCACGAACATCGTGGCGAACAACGCAATGAAGTAGAAGCCGAGTCCCACCATGACACGGAAGCCAAAGAACAGCGGCAACACCGGCGGGATCGTATCCAACGCCGCGGCGCCGATCACGTCCTCACCGGCGTCGGTCACGTTCGGCGTGTAGCGTTTCAACAGCAGCGCGTAGCCGAGATCGCCGACATGCGCGTCGAAGGCCGCGCGGACGGTGGCGTCATCCGGATGCGCGCGCAGTGTCGGAATTGCGCCATAGGCGATCATGCCGCTCTTGATGCGCAGCTCGGCCTCGGACACCAGATTGTCGATGCCCTCCACCTGGCCGTGCAGCGAGCGCGTGGCGATCAGCCCGAGCATCCAGGGCACGCGAATCGCGTCGTCGGTCGTATGCGTATCGATGTCGGGGATGCCGACCACGGTGAAGGCGGCGGGCGCCGGTTCGGTCTGCCACATCGCCTCGATCGCGGCGATTTTCATCTTCTGGTTCAGTCCCGCCGTGTAGCCGCTTTCGTCGCCCAGCACCACGGCCGACAGCGCGGAGGCCAGGCCGAAGCTGGCGGCAATCGTCATCGAGCGGATGGCCAGGCCGCGATGCCGACCGCGCAGCAGGTAGAAAGCGCTGACCGACAGCACGAACATCGATCCGGTGACGTATCCGGCCGAGACCGTGTGCACGAACTTGGCCTGCGCCACCGGGTTGAACACCACGGCGAAGAAGTCGGTGACCTCCATGCGCATGGTGGCTAAGTTGAAGCGCGCGCCGACCGGGTACTGCATCCAACCGTTGGCGATCAGGATCCACAGCGCCGAGAGATTGGTGCCGATCGCCATCAGGCAGGTGGCGCCCAGGTGCTGGATGCGCGACATGCGGTTCCAGCCGAAGAAGAACAGGCCGATGAAGCTGGCTTCCAGGAAGAAGGCCATCAGACCCTCGATCGCCAGCGGCGCGCCGAAAATGTCGCCGACGTAATGGGCGTAGTAGGCCCAGTTGGTGCCGAACTCGAACTCCATGGTGAGGCCGGTGGCGACACCCATGGCGAAGTTGATGCCGAACAGCAGGCCCCAGAACTTCGTCATGTCACGCCAGATGGTGCGCCCGGTGGTGACGTAGATGCTCTCCATGATGGCGAGCAGGATCGACAGGCCGAGCGTGAGCGGAACGAACAGAAAGTGGTACATGGCCGTGAGGCCGAATTGCAGCCGGGACAGTTCGACAACATCCATCTTGATCACCCCACCCCGAGCCGCGCACAGTTTACCGGCAAGCAAGGTTTACCACAGAGACACAGAGGCACGGAGAAGAAACGCAGGCGCTTAGTGCCACGCGCAGCTTTTGACGTCGCGCCGTCGCCCGCAGGGGGACGTACGGCGCCGTCGGATCGCTGGTGTCGTACGGCACATGGTGGCCGTCGGTGGCAATCAGATCGGCAAAATACATAGTGCCAACAGCGCCCCGACGCAGAGGCCTCGCGTTGATCTGGCTCAACGGCGACCGGCTTCGTTCAGTCTGTATCGCGCCACGTTGGGCACAGGTCGGGCATGCAAAGTCGCCCCAAGACGCAACCCTGGCCATCTGCCAGCCGCGGCAACGCCACGACCGCAAATCCGTGTCCGCGCTGGTTTGGCGAACGCAGGTTTGGCGACCGCGCTGGGTCTCCGGCGCATGCCGCTTGGATCGATTCGATACGTTACCGGCCCCACCCGTCCCTGCAACATGCCCGGCACACGGCGACGGTCCTTCGATGAATGGGTTCACCAAGACTGATACCAGCCGCCCGACGACCCAGCGAACGGTCAAGCCTTCGGGCGGCCGGTATGAGATTGTGACGCCGGCGCGGCATCCAGAGGCGCGGCACCCAGTCGCGCCGCGCCCCGGCGCAATCAGCCGCGCTGCACCAGTTCGATCATGTAGCCGTCCGGGTCCTTCACGAACGCAATGATCGTGGTGCCGAACTTCACCGGGCCGGCCGGGCGGGTGACCGTGCCGCCGGCCTTGGCCGCAATCTCGCACGCCGCCGCCACGTCCGGCACGCCGACCGCCAGGTGGCCGAACGCGCCGCCCATCTCGTATTTGTCCACGCCGTAGTTGTAGGTCAGCTCGATCGCGGTGTTGCTGTCCTCGTCGCCATAGCCGACGAACGCCAGCGTGTATTTCCCGTCCGGCACGTCGCGCCGGCGCAGCTCCTTCATGCCGAACGCCTTGGTGTAGAAATCGACGCTACGCTGCAGATCGCCAACGCGAAGCATGGTGTGCAGAAAGCGGCTCATGTTCGGTGTCCCTCTTCGGATGTTGTGGCCGGATCCAGCCCTAGCAGAAATAGTCCCGCCTTGTCCGCCGCGTCGATCGCAGCGGCGCGGTCGGCCAGCAGCGTTGCCCCGGCGGCGAACGCAATCCCCCGCAGCCCCGCGGCGATCGCCCCGCGAATGGTCTCCAGCCCGATCGTCGGCAGGTCGACGCGGCGCTCCTGCCCCGGCTTGACCAGCTTGACCAGCACCCCGCCCGGGCCGGGCCGGGCCAGCGTGCCGGCGCGCGCCAGCATGGCGTCGGTCCCCTCGATCGCCTCGACCGCCAGAACCAGGCCCTGCTGCACCACACAGCCCTGCCCGACATCCGCCAGGCCCAGCGCGCGTGCCACCGCGATCCCACGGTCGATATCCGCCATCGCCTGGGCGTCGGGCGCCGCCGTGCCCAGCACCCCGGCCGGAGCCAGCGCCTCGTTCAGAATTTCGTGCGCGCCGATGACGTGGAAGCCCTCGTCGCCCAGCACCTTGATCACCGCCGCCAGCACCCCGTCGTCCCCGGCGAAGGCGGCGCGGCCGGCGCGGGCCAGCAGCCGCGCGCCCTCAGCATCGGGACGAAAGTCGAAGAAGGACGGCCGCCTCACCGTGCCAATCAGCACCAGGTCGCGGCACCGGTTCGCCCGCAACCTCGCCATAATCCGCCCGGCGGCGCCCATGCGGATCATCTCATGCGGCCAGGGCGCCAGCGCGGCGGCATCGGCGAAACCTTCGAGGCCAATGATGAACACGGCACGCCCCGCGGCCACCGCCGCCGCCGCGACCCGGCCAGGCAGCTGGCCGCCGCCGGCGAGAATCCCCAGCGCCGGCCGCGAGGCGGACTCGCCGACCGTCACGGCAACCCCCCGGCAATCATTGCCGATACATTATGGTCCGGTGACATACGTCGCCTCCAGTCAAGGATACGTGCCGCATGACTAGCGACGCCGCCCTCTCCAACATCGGCCCGTCGGCCGCCGGAATCATCCATTGCCTGCACCTGTTGGCCGAGGATGCGGCACGCCTCGGGCTGCCGCGCACCCACCTGGCAATATGCCAAGTGCTGCAGATTTGCGAGGCCGAGCGAATCGAGCGTCAGCCGCCCCGCCAGGCGACCGCCTGAGCGAAGCAAGGCCAGGGGCTTCGCCCCTGGACCCCACCAAGGGGCGCTGCCCCCTTGGTCCGCTTCGCGGCCCAAGCCCCTTCAAGGGCAGCGGCCCTTGGAACCCGCCCGTTGTTTGTGTCGCGGGAGGGGGGACCGAGGCGCGCTTGGCCGGCACCTCCACTCCGGCGACCGCCGGAGTGGAGGTGCCGGCCAAGCACGCCTCGGTCCCCCCTCCCGCGACACAAACAAAATGGATGGAGTCCAGAGGCTCCGCCTCTGGTGGGGGTCCAGGGGGCAAAGCCCGCTGGCGGGGTCTGGGGCGGAGCCCCGGCCTTGCTTCCGTCATGTGGACCGCGG
>PLXO01000259.1 GCA_003151425.1 Acetobacteraceae bacterium | reverse complement strand
GGTCGGCAGCGGGGCGCCAGGCAACGGCATCCGCCGGACCGACGCCCTCGGCCGCGCCATCCACCACGCCATCGACCGCGTCATCCACCTCGCGATCCACCTCGCCTCTGGCCACACCTGCGCCGCCCGCCGCCTCTGCCAGCCCCGCACCGCCGCCGGCGACCCTGCCGACCGCGCCGCCCGCTGTCGCCTCCCTGGCACCGATCCCGCCGCCTGTCGCGCCAGCCCCGGCCCGACCACCCGCGCCGCCACCGGTCTCGCCCACGGCCGTGACCACGGCGCGCCCGGAACCTGCCGGCCTGCGTCTGGAGTTCAAATCCGACCAATCGGATCTCAGTCCCGCCGCGAACAGTGCGATCGGCGATCTGGTGAAGGCCACCCCTAACGGGAACACGGTCACCTTCAACGTCATCGCCTATGCCGCGGGCGCGGCGGACGACCCGTCCGTGGCACGGCGGCTGTCACTGGCACGCGGGCTTTCGGTGCGCGCCGCGCTGATCGCCGACGGGGTGCCGTCCACCCGCATCTATATTCGCGCGCTGGGTGCCGGCGGCGGTGACGGGCCGGCGGACCGCGTCGACCTGACGGCGATGGGGATCAGCGGCGCGGCGGCGGCCGGCCCGGCGCCGACCGGGCCAGCGACGGCCGGGCCAGCGACGACCGGGGCAGCGACGACCGGGGCAGTGACGACCGGCGCGGCGAAGCCGTGACACGGCCGGGTGTCTTCCTGCTGCGCATGCTGGCGTTCCTGGCCGCCGTCGGGGGCGTCGCCGGCCTGCTGTCCCCGGTCCTGATCACCGCATTCCGCAACAATCTGGGCATCAACAGCCTGATCCTGCTGGTCCTCGCGCTGGGGATCGCCTGGAACCTTCGCCAGGTGCTGCGGCTGCAGCCGGAGGTGATCTGGGTGGAGACGTTTCAGCGGGCGCGACCGCGCCTGGCGGCATTGCCCCCGCCGAAGCTGCTGGCACCGATGGCCAGCATGCTGGCCGCGCGCAACACCCCCGGTCGCAACGACGGGACGCGCAGCGATAGTGGACGCGACGGCCTTGGACGCGAACCCGGAGGGCGTGAAGGCACCGGCCGGTTCACCCTGTCGGCCGGCGCGATGCGCAGCCTGCTGGACGGCATCGCCTCGCGGCTCGACGAAAGCCGCGAGCTGTCGCGCTACATGACCGGGCTGATGATCTTCCTCGGCCTGCTCGGCACATTCTGGGGTCTGCTGAAGACGATCAGCTCGATCTCCGAGGTGATCGGCGCGATGCAGGTCGGCTCCGGCGACGTGGGCGTGATGTTCGAGCAGTTGAAGACCGGCCTCGCCCGCCCGCTGGCGGGCATGGGCACCGCCTTCTCCGCCTCGATGTATGGCTTGTCGGGCGCGCTGGTGCTGGGCTTCCTCGATCTGACTGCGGGGCAGGCGCAGAACCGCTTCTTCAACGAGCTTGAGGAGTGGCTGGCCGGCCTGACGCGGCTGTCGAGCGGCGTGCTGTCCGAGGGCGACAGCTCGATGCCGGTCTATGTCCAGGCCCTGCTGGAGCAGACCGCCGAGAACATGGAAAACCTGCAGCGCGTGCTGTCGCGCGGCGAGGAACGCAGTCTGCAGGCGAACCAGGCGGTGCTCAGCCTGACCGAGCGGCTCGCCACGCTGTCGGACACCATGCGCGCCAGCCAGCAACTGATGATGCGCATTGCCGAATCGCAGTCGGCGCTGGGACCCGCGCTGCAACGGCTGGCCGAGCACCGCGAGCGCGCGGGTGGCGACGACGCCGCGCGGCAGCATCTGCGCAATATCGAATTGTTCCTGCAACGCCTGCTGTCCGAGTCCGAACAGGGCCGGGCGCAGAGCACCTCCGAGCTGCGCAGCGACATCCGCATCCTGACCAGGACGGTCGCCGCCCTGGCCGAGCCGCCGCACGGCTAGCCGCGCATGGTCGCGAACCTGCGCCGGCGGGGCGACAATGGGCTGAACGCCTGGCCCGGCTATGTGGACGCGCTGTCCACGCTGCTGATGGTCATCATGTTCGTGCTGCTGGTCTTCGTGCTGGCGCAGGCCTTCCTGTCGGTGACGTTGTCGTCGCGCGACAAGCAGCTCGATCAGGTCAACCAGGAACTCGCGAAGCTGACCGAGATGCTGTCGCTGGAGCGTGGCCACGCGGCGGAGATGCAGGCGTCGATCGCGCAGCTCGGTCAGCAGATCGCCACCGGCAACCAGGTGCGCGCAGCGCTGGCGCAGCGGCTGACGGTGGCGCAGGGCCAGGTGGCGCAGGCCAACCAGGCGCAGCAGGACGTTGCCGCACAGCTTGCCGACGCCAACTCGCGCGCCGCCGCCGCCGGGGTGGCGCTCGCCGATGCCACCAAGACGCGCGACCAGCTTGCGGCGCAGCTTGCCGAGGCCAATGCGCGCGCCAGCACCGCCGGCCAGCAGGCGGCCGAGGCGACGAAATTCAGCGACAGTGCCAGGGCGCAGCTCGCGCTGCTGTCGCAGCAGATCGAGCAGCTCAGGGCGCAGATGGCGGCGGTGGCGCACGCGCTCGATCTGGCCGAGGCGTCAGGGCGCGACAAGGACACGCAGATCGCCAATCTGGGTCAGCGGCTGAACACCGCGCTGGCGGCCAAGGTGGAGGAGCTGCAGCAGTACCGCAGCGAGTTCTTCGGCAGGCTGCGCCAGGTGCTGGCGAACCGTCCCGGCATCTCGGTCGTCGGCGATCGTTTCGTGTTCCAGAGCGAGGTGTTGTTCCCCGTGGGTGGCGCCGACATGACCGATGCCGGCAAGGCGCAGATCAACGACCTGGCCGACACGATCAAGCAGATCGCGCCCGAGATCCCGGCCAACATTCCCTGGATCATGCGGGTCGATGGGCACACCGACCGTCAGCCGATCAAGGGCGGCCCGTTCGCGTCCAACTGGGAGCTGTCGGCGGCGCGCGCCATCACCGTGGTGAAACTGCTGATCGCCGACGGCGTGCCGGCGGAGCACCTCGCGGCGACCGGGTTTGCCGATTACCAGCCGCTGGATCAGGGGGATACGCCCGACGCCTATGGGAAAAACCGGCGGATCGAACTGCGGTTGACCGATCGATGAGCGAAGCGCCGACGGATCGGGCTGCGGTGGACGGATCGATGAGCGATCTTCCGACGCATCCGTTGCTGCTCGAGATCGCCACCTCGGAGGATGTGCCGCGCGAAGCGATCCTGGCGTGCATGCGCAGCATCCCGGAGGTCGCACCCGAGCTGCTGGCGGCGATAGCGCGCGCGTCTGAAGCGCCGATCACCAGCCAGATCGATTTGAACCTGGTCTATTACGGCGTGCCCATTCTCAGCGCCGCGCGCGAACCGAGACTGCACGCGCCGCTGCTGCGTCTGTTGCGCTTGCCGGACGATACGCTGGAGGAGCTGCTTGGCGACGAATACATTACGACCGTGGCACAGATCGCCATCGGTGCGTTCGACGGGAATGCCCAGGCGCTGTTCGATCTGTTGTGCGATGCCGACGCGAGCGAATATGTCCGCTTGCCGTTGTTTGGCACCGTCGCCTATTTGACCTGGCTGGGCCGGATCCCGCTGGAGACCACGCGCGCGTTCCTGCATCGTATCGATACCGACCGTCCTATCCCCGCCGGTGACATCAGCTGGAACGGTTGGGAAACGTCCATCGAGCTGCTCGGCTGGCAGGAATTCGCCCCACTCGTGGAAGCCGCCTACGCGGATGGCCGGCTCAATACGGGCGTGAGCGAACTGCGGCTGTTCAGGCAAGGCCTTGCCGCCGCCGCCGCGGCCGCACCCGATGATCACAGCCGCTTCGAGGAGGCGGGCTACGGATATATCGAGGACGTGCTGGATGCGATCGCATTCCCCGCCCCGCTGCTGGGGGTGCTGGAGGAGTCGACGGTCGATGATCTGGACGATGCGCTGGGCGATGGTCTGAACCATGGGTTCGACGATGGTCTGAGCGGTGGGTTGCACGATGATCCGAACGATGCGCCGACCGACGCAGACCGGATGCTCTGGCGGTCCGATGTCGCGGGGACTCGGCGCAATCCACTGCCATGTCGGGCGTAACGACCCCTGCCCCTGCGGCAGCGGCAAGAAATACAAGCGGTGCTGTCTGGCGGCGGAGGCCAGTGGCTCCAATGTCGGCGTGACGCAACGGAAGGATGGAAGCGCATGAACGGGATCGTGCCGGTCGAGGGACCTGGCGCCTGGCTGGGATCACAAATCGACTACCGGGCCGAGGGCATGCACCTGCTCTCCACCGACGAGATCGCCGAGATCGACGCCGCGCTGAGATACCTGTTGTCCCTGGGCGATGTGGATTTCCCCGAGATCACCCCAGCGACGTTTCCGTTGCCGACATTGGGCGGCTGGCTTGCCGGGCTCGGTGATGAGCTGCGCTTTGGCCGCGGCTTCATGCTGCTGCGCGGGTTGCCGCGCGAGCGGTATTCGTCCGACGACATCGCGCGCATCTACGCCGGATTGGGCGCGCATATCGGCGCGTTACTGCCGCAGTCGTATCTGGGCGAGCTGCTGGGCAACGTGCTGGACGTGAGCGACATCGAACGTCAGGCGCGCGGCTACCACGCCGGCGGCGCGCAGCGGATGCACACCGACACCTGCGACATCGTTTCGCTGCTGTGCCTGCGCGCGGCGAAGTCGGGCGGCATCAGCCGCATTGTCAGTGCCGCCGCCGTGCACAACCGGTTGCTGGAGACGCGGCCCGACCTGGCGGCGACGCTGTATGGTGACTACGTGTTTCGCCGCATGGACTTGGATGCAGAGTTCGGTGACGGACGGCTGGTGAAGCGGGTGGTGATCTTCTCGCGCGCCACCGGCGAATTCAGTTGCAACATCTCCGGCAGCTACCCGCATCGCGCGGTGACGGCCGGCGACGCGGTGATGACGCCGTTGCAGGTCGAGGCGCTGGAGGAGGTGGCTCGCATCGCGTCCTCGCCCGAGTTCTATCTCGACATGAATATCGGCGAGGGCGACATCCAGTTCCTCAACAACCGCATCCTGTTGCACGGGCGGACCGGCTACGAGGATTGGCCGGAGGTCGCGCGACGGCGCCACCTGCTGCGGCTATGGCTGCGCGTGCCGTCCTGGCCGGCGCTGCCGGAAAATCAGGGCGTGCACTCGCCGGCGGATCAGCCGTTGTGGCTGCGCCAGCGCCGCCCCTTCATGGAGGTGCCGTCACACTATCTGGCGGAGATGACGCAACGGAAGGCCGAGCTGGCGGCGTGAACGCGGCTTCGGGCGACATGAGCGGGGCGGCAGTGCAGCAACCGCCCTTCTGTGGCCACGACGGGGGGCCGAAAGGCTCCGGTCCATAAGGGCGTCAGCAGGGAAAATTCTGGCTCGGCGCACCGCTCCCTCCCCGTCATGACCGGGCTTGACCCGGCCATCCCCGCAACCGCCGTGACTGCGGTCAGTTGCGCAATTCTCACGCCTGGACCGGTGGGGATGGCCGGGTCAAGCCCGGCATCGGATACGCCGGGATGTCCGTCCATCCCGGCCGGATCAGTCGACCAATGCGCCAAACTGGTCAATCGGTGAGCCGATAGCATCATGACGGTTGTCGCGGTGTCGGTGGGAATAAACGGTCTACGTGAGGGACAACTCCTGCAACTCGCGGCGACGCTGATCTGATACCTCGTCCTGTGATGGTGGGAGGGGATGTCTACGCCGCAGTCGTTCAGCATCGCGATGATTGCCGGTCGAGAGGTCGTTCAAGCCGGAAATGGGAGTAGATGACGTCGGCCGGTGTTCCCTTGGTGATGAGTGCCACAAGCTCGTCCCGGTAGTTCATTGCCAGCTGCCACGGTTTAGCGTATACGGTGGGATGATAGCACGTGTTGGGGCGGCGCTGGCGAACGCCGCGGTGCGCAGGTGAACAATTCCAAACAACAGGAAGACGCATATGCGCACATTACTATCAATCTTGCTCCTTTCGGGCGTTCTTCTGACGGGCATGTCCGCCAAGGCGCAGGCGCCTACACCGGGCGCCATTTCGGGAACCTACGTGTGCGTGCACGACACCCTCACGATCGGGATCACTGTCGCTAACGGGACCGTGCAGCTCCGCTCTGGGCGAACCACGGTGGCAGATCCGTCGGCCGTGGATGTCTCCAGCCTTCCAAATGGTGTTGATATCGCGGCAGGAACGGTCAAGTTGACTCCAACCGGCCTTACCTTCCGGACTGCGCCTGGAGGGGCAGCAACGGGGCTGACCTATAACCTAGCCCTCAATGCGGACGGGTCTCTGACAGGCTCCCTTATCGGTCACTCGAATGGGGGTCCTGTTAACATTACGGACGCCCGCTTCTACCATCAGCAATCAAAGTAGATTGCCCTACGCTGATGTGATACGACGAAGATCAAAAGGGGACAAAGACATACACGGCATATTCGGCAGGGTAGAAGCCGGTGTAACTGATCGCCCGCCGTATCGGAAACGCCTCGGTCCCCGCGAACGACTGCACTGGCGGCCCGATGTCCACGTAGCCGCAGCGCCGGTAGAAATCGTGCGCCGTGATCGTGCTGGTCAGTGTGCAGACGGTGGCGCCGAGGCTGGCCGCATGATCCTCCATGGCGCGCAGCAGGCCTTTGCTGACGCCGCGAAAGCGCGCCCAGGGGGCCACATAGTTCAGCCGGATTTCGCCGCTTGCCACGACGGAGCCGACGCCGACAATTCCGTCCGGGCCAACGCCGACGATGAAGCCGGCGGGGTTGGCATTGATCCAGGCGGTCACGTGCTCCGGTGTCTTGTTCGCGAGCCATGGGCCGAGAATGGCGGGATCGCCGCCATGGTCGGTGCTGCACAGGTACTCGATGGAGCGGCGCAGCACGATGCAGGCTGCGTCGGCATCGTTTGGGCGGGCGGGGCGAAAATTCCACATTTCATTCCGGTCGGTTTTCCGCCGGCAGCAGACCCGCATCGAAATCCGAGAATTCCTCAGCGATCGGCTCCAGGGTGGCGAGCAACGCCAGGAGGCCGGTTTTGCGGATCGGGTCGATAATCAGGCTGTCTCCTTCGCGGCGCATCAGGGCCATGTCGCCGGGGAGTTCGAATTCAACCGGGATCCGGACGGCCTGATTTCGGCCGTTCTTGAAGAGCTGGACTTTTCGCGTATGGGGCACTGGTTGCTTCCCTCGCTGGCCTGCGCCTGAACATATGCCGCTGCCGTGACATTTCCAGGCCAGTGGGGATCGGCACGAAGCAACACGCCACCGAACAGAAACGGGGAGACAAAGCCTCCCCGTTGTTGCGCCTCGACCGACAAAGGCGTGGATGGCCGGGACAAGCCCGGCCATGACGCGGCGCCGGCGGCAGGCGCCGCCGCACCGCTAGGTCGAGTAATCAGAGAACGCCGCCCCGGCAAACCGTGCGCGATAATCGGTGCGCACGTTGACCAGCGCCACCATGCCCTCGTCCACCTTGGCCTGCGCGCGCTCCAGCGCCGGGCGGATCTCTTCCGGCTGCGTGACGTATTCGCCGTAGCCGCCGAGCGCCTCGCACATCTTGTCGAACCTCACATAGCCGAGATCGCGGCCCGGTTTCTCGCGCTTCGGATCGCCGGTCCAGCCGCCGTTCAGGCTGATCACGATGAGGATGGGAATCTTGTGGCGCACGGCGGTGTCGATCTCCATGGCGTTCATGCCCATCGAGCCGTCGCCGTGCACCACGATCACCTGCTTGTCGGGACAAGCTACCTTGGCGCCGATGCCGAACGGCAGGCCGACGCCCATCGTGCCGAACGGGCCAGAATTCAAACGATGCCCGGGCGAAAAGGTCGGCATCGTCTGGCGGCCGTAGTTCAGCGTCTCCTGCCCGTCGACGCACAGGATCGCGTCGCGCTTGGCGAAGTTCTTCACCTCCTCCAGCATGCGCACGGGATGGATGTCGCCGTCCTCGGCGTACTTGTTGGCGCCGGCCGCATTGCGCTTCGCCGTCTCGCCTTCCGCCAGCTTCTGCCGCCAGGTCTTGTAGCTGTCGGCGTTGACCTTGCCCTTGATGCCGTCCAGCAACTGGCCGAGCACCGCCTTGCAGTCGCCGACGATCGGGATATCGACGTAGCGCGCGGCGGACGAGATCTCCTCCGGGCAGATGTCGATGCGGGCGATCGTTGCGTTCGGTCCGAAGCGCGGCGGCGAGGCATGGCCGATGATGTAGTTCATCCGCGTGCCCAGCACGACGATCAGGTCGGCGTCGCGGAACGCCGACGAACGCATCGACAGGTAGGAACACGGATGATCGTCCGGCACCACGCCGCGGCCCTGCGGGGTGGTGTAGAACGGGATGCCAGCGGCCTCGACGAACGCCTGCATTTCGGCCCAGGCGCGCGACCAGATCACGCCGGAACCGGAAACGATCAGCGGCTGCTTCGCCTCGGCCAGTGCCTTCACCAGGGCCGCGACCTGGCGCGGATCGCCGAGCGGGCGGCTGTCCATGATCGGACGGCCAGCGTAGCTCCAGTCCACCAGGGTCTCGTCGATCTTCTGGTAGAGCATGTCGCCGGGGCAATCGAGGTAGACCGGCCCGGGTTTGCCGGTGATCGACTTCTGCAGCGCGAAGTTGATCTGCTGCGGAATGCGCTTCAGGTTCATCAGCCGATCGACATATTTGTTGCAGCCGCGCATCAGCTCGACCTGGTCGATCTCCTGGAACACCTGGCGGCCGAACTGGCTGAGCGGGCTGGAGCCGCCGAGCGAGACCACCGGGCAGCAATCGACCAGGGCGTTGGCGACGCCGGTGATCAGATTGGTCACGCCGGGACCGGAGGCCGCCATGCAGACCGAGGGCACCTGCCGCAGCCGGCTGTAGGCCTGGCACATGAAGGCGGCCGCCTGCTCGTGGCGGACATCGATCATGCGGATGCCCTCCTTGATGCAGCACGCCTCGGTCAGCAGCATCGGCCCGCCCATGATGTAGAAGATGTCCTCGATACCTTCCTTCTTCAGGCAGCGGGCGATGATTTCAGAACCGGTCAGATCCGCCATCTTGAGGTCTCCTCGTTCGTCACGTTATGTCCGGGCGTAATGTCGTGGTATCCAGCCGTCATGCTGGGCGAAGATCGGCATCCACGGTTTCCACCCGTCATGCCGGGCGAAGGCCCGGCATCCACAACTTCTCTTGCAGCACGAAGGCAAGTCGTGGATGCCGGGCCTTCGCCCGGCATGACGGGTGGTTTCGTGCGTCGCCCGGTGCAGTCGCATCGCGGGGTACAGTCGGCAAAGTTAGATGACGCCGTCGGTTTTCAGCGTGCCGATCTCGTCGTGGCTCATGCCCAGCCAGCTTTCCAGCACGTCCTCGTTGTTCTGGCCAAGCAACGGTGCCGGTCGCAGGGTGGGCGGCCGGCCGGAGAAACGCGCGGGCCAGCTTGTCATCTTGTAGGTTCCGATGACAGGGTGCTGCACGGTCTGCATGATGCCGCGTTGCTCGAAGCTCGGGTCGTTCAGCAGCTCGGACGTATCCAGCACCGCGCCGGCCGGGATGCCGGCGCCACCGATGATGCGCATCGCCTCGTGCTTGTCGTGCTTGCTGGTCCACGCGGTCACCATGGCGTTGACCTCGTCCTCGTGCTCCAGCCGCGCGGCGGGGCTGTCATAGCGCGCGTCACCGACCAGTTCCTCGCGCCCGATCACCGCCAGCAGGCGCCGCCAATGTTCCGGGTTGGCGCGGCTGGTATAGACGTAGACGTAATCATTCGAGCCACCGCCCTTGGTGGGAAACAGCCCCATCGGCGGGTTGCGCGACAGCACGCTGCCGGAGCCCGCGCGGCGCGCCGGCTTGCCGCTGGTGGTGGTCGCAGCGAAGGCGCCTCGGGTGTACTGCAGCATCGCGTCCTGCATGGCGATCTGGATGTGCTCGCCCTGGCCGGTGCGGGTGCGGCGATACAGCGCGGCGAGGATGGAGATCGCGGTCAGCATGCCGGTGCCGGTGTCGCCGATCGTCGGGCCGGGCTTCAGCGGCGGGCCGTCGGGTTCGCCGGTGATGCTCATTGTCCCGCCGCAGGCTTGCGCGATCATGTCGAAAGCGAGGTTCTTCTCGAACGGGCTGCCGGTGCCGAAGCCCTTCACCTGGGCGTAGATGATCGCGGGATTGATGGCGCGCACCACGTCGGCGCCGAGCCCGAGGCGCTCAACCGCGCCAGGGGCAAAGTTCTCGATGAACACGTCGGCCTTGCGCACCAAGTCCTTCACCAGCGCGAGCCCGCGCGGCGACTTCAGGTTAACCGTGACCGATTTCTTGTTGGCGTTGTACTGCAGGAAGTAGTGCGCATCTACATCTTTTCCCGGCGGGTTTATCGAGCGGCCGGGATCGCCGGCGGTGGGGTTTTCCACCTTCACCACCTCGGCGCCGAGCCAGGCCATCGCCTCGGTGCAAGAGGGACCTGCCTCGAACTGCGTCAGGTCGATGACCCGCACACCTGTCAGACAGTCATCGCCAGCACTTCCCTGCATCGGTCGTCACCCCTTGGTCCCGGTCTGTTGCCCGAATCCCGGGCAGCTTACGACCGGGATCGCGGGGCGTCGAGGGTGCGACAGGCGCGTATGCCGGTCGCCGTCGGGTGTGGTCGCCATCAACGCGGTGGTCGACACGCCGCCGCCGATCAGAGCCGCGAATCGATTCAAGTCTGCGTCACACGGGATGCCTTGCCTTCACTATTCGCTTATCCGAGCAAAAAAAGTATGGTGAAACGAAAAGCCACCCACCATCTGATGGCGATTGGTCAGGTGATCCGAGCCGCGCAAGCCCTGGAACTTAATACGTCGCGATCCAACCGCTGGACGATCCGGCCAATCGTCAAAGCGCGAGATCGGCGCTATCCTGGCTGGTCTCACGCGCTTCGGTTTTGGCTGTGACGACGCCGCAACGACGAAGGGTTCTCTCGGTTGAAACTGCGCGAATGGTGCAATCGGCTGACGGTCGGAGGAGCGGACGGACTGCGGCCTGCCGTGCCACCAAAAGGCCCAACAGCGCTGCCACGTCTCATGTGGCTCCCGGTCGCCATCTGGCTGACGGCATGCAGTGCCGAACATTTTGACCGGCCCGGCGCCGGTGGGGACGAGGCCCTTTACACCTCGGTTTATCCCTACTACGCGGAGTTCTGCGCGCTGTCTCAGATTATGAAGAAACCCGGCTTCGGTGCCGATATTCGCGGTGAAATTGGCGGCCATTCGGTCCTCTATCTCAACGGCGCCTGCCGCGACCCTGGGACCGACTATCCCACGCTACGCCTGTGTGACTCGATCGCGAGCGCTCCGGCGGACGACACCCGGGTTGACGGCGTCGGGCTGAGCATGAACGACCATTTCAGCAACGCGAAATGGGTTGCCACGCCTGGCCGGGCATTCTTCTACGATGGCGGACTGCGGCGCAACACCGGGCTGACGCACGCGGACTATGCCCTTACCCAGGCGCGGGCGAAGCAGCTTGGCATCTATCGCGGCGTCAGCTTCCACCCGCGATTCTTCGACGACAAACCCGCCGATGTCTCGCAGGAGGACTACAAATACGAGGTTTCCATTGCGACCGACTATGCCATCAATTTCGGCCGCGGCCGCTTTTGCGCCAGGGTTCCCGTCACCCGCGCGCAGATGGCCCGGATGGTGGCGTTTCTCAACGCGCAGAACGAACCCTACCGTGACGGAAGCAAGGTTTTCGAGTGGAGCGTGTTCCAGGACAACTGCATCCACCTGGCCCACAACGCGCTGGCAGCCGCCGGGGTTTGGCCGGAATGGCCGATCGACCAGCCTCTGGTGTTTGCGATCTTCGACTTCCCGGTGCCGAAGAACGAGTTCGTCGACCTTATGCGCCGCACCAACGATCCACCGGATCTCGACCCGTCTGCGCTTTATAATGACGAATCCGCGGTGCGATCGCTCACCCAGTTCGGCCAGCTTCCGTGGATACCCGGCGCGCTGGCCGAGTCGCGTCCGCCGCGGCTGCCGAACGACGTTTACGATACGGACCTCAAGATGGTCTTCTACGATGCGCCGATCATCGGCCGGTATCAGGGACGATTTGACACGATATTTAACAGCCCCCGCTATTTCGATCTCGCACGTAATCTTGAATACTTCGCCGAGTTGTATCGGCAGGTTGATGCCGATCGCAAGCCGATTGAAACCCTGCTTGGGGACATTGAATTCCAGGCGCCTGCGGCCCGGCAGCGGTTTACCGACTTCTACCATCGGTATTATGCCTATGTGGACGCGCAGAGCACGGTTGTCGAAACAAAGCTGGCGGAGCTGAAGGCCGTGCAGCGGGCGGACCGCCATTTGTCGACACTTGCCCAAGCCAGCCCCAGGTGAATCCAAATCCGGGCTAGCACGCAGCCTATTGGCCCAGCAGCTCCTTGAGCTCCGCCTTGAACCCGTGCATGCGCGGTTCGAGCGTCGCGATCGCGCGGGCGGTCTCGTGGGCGCCGGTTTCGCCCAGGAAGAAGAAATGATCGCCGTTCATCTCGACGCTCAGGCGTTCGGGCGCGTGGCGGACAAGATCGACCAGGGCGAGCCAGCGGTCGCGCGGAATCTTGGTAACATCGATCTTGGCGGCATCGATGTCGGCCTCGATCTTGTTCGCGATCAGCAATCCCCAGTTGGCGCGATCGGTCAGCGCGTGGCGGCCGTCGAGCGGCTGGTTCGGCATCAGCATCGCGATGAACGGCAGGTTGTGGAAATCGTAAACGCGGAACTCGTTTTCGTCGGCCCAATAGTCGCGCACGAATTTGCCGTCGCGATAGTGCAAGCCGTAGCCTTCCAGATTGACCGGCATGTCTCCGACATAGTCCGCCAGATAGGTCTTCTCATCGATGATCGTATGGTCGTTCATCGCGTTTTCCAGCGCGATCTGGCGCAGGAAGCCGGAATAGATGTTCGAGCGGTCGGCATAACCGGTCGGCGCCATCTTGAAGCCCGCGTTCATGTCGACGAGGCCCATGACGCCCGGCGTTGCCGAGAAGGAGACGTAAAAATCGAGGTCCAGACCGTCGGCCTTGGCGAACTCGGCGATCGGCTCGGCGATTCGTCCGCCCATGCTCCAGCCGATGACGATGATACGGCTTGTCAAATGATGCTGTTCGACGGCCTGCTTGGCGAGGTCGGCAGCCTGCTTGCCCCAGTCGCGCGCGGTGTAGCTCGGATAGGCACCTTCCATGACCTTGTCCGCGGTCGTCAGCGGATAGGAGACGCCGAGGAAGTTATAGCCCTCGCGCACCAGCCAATAGGCAAGGAAGTCCTGCCCCCTGCCGCCGTCATGACCGCCATAGGCGATCCGGGCGAGATGATGCGCGCCAGGAATGAAGACGATGAGCGGGCGGCTCGGATCGCCTTGAATGAACCTGGTCATCGCCGGGAAGCCATCGATGGTCTGCACCTGCTCGCCCTCGAAGGCGGCCGCCGGACACACCGCCGCCCAGAAGAGCGAAGCCATCGCGAGGACCGAAGCCGTCACGGCCACGCTTACTGCAAGCCGCTTGAATGTTCTCAAGGTCCGCTCCCGGCTGATTGCCCCGACATTCCCCATTCGGTCGGCGTTGCGCGGTTTGTTCTGGTCGCGTTGCAGGATTCTCGCAAGGCCGTAGCGGGAGCTCAGGCCCACGACCCGGCCGCGGCGTCGCAGGATGGCAAGTCGGCGCTGTGGTATTTGGCCGGCCCAGTGCGATGCACGGGTGCGCCCGATCAGGTCTCTTCGCCAAGGGCGCGTCGGCGCAGATCTTTCAACTTGTCCTCGCCGCCCGGCGTCAGCGGATCGATCTCCAGCAGTTTCTGCCAGGCGGCATAAGCACCTTTCCAATCCTGCCGGGATTCGGCGATCGCAGCGAGAGTGCGCAGCGCGGCGAAATCGCGCGGCTGATGCTGCAGGGTCTGCTCGATGTCGGCGATGGCACCCTGGGTGTCGCCGGCGGCGTAACGGGCGCGGGCGCGCTGGTGATAGGCCTCGGCCAGGCTGGGATCGAGCGTGATGACGTCGGTGAAATCCTGAATCGCCTCCTGATTGGCTTCACCCTCCATGTCGCGCGCGCCGCGGCTCATCAGCAGCGTCACGACCGGCGATCCAGCCTGCACCAGGCGATGCATGATCTGCTGCTCCAGCGGCGCCGCAACCTCGGCACTCGGCGCCGCCTTCAGAGCGTCGAACAGATGGTCCAGCGCGGCAGCCCGCTCGGCGGGCGTCTGCGCCAGCGCCGGGGTCACACTGAGCAACAACAGGAACAGCCAACGTCGCATGCCCCATGCTGGCGCCGCACGGCCTCCCAGTGCAAGCGCCTGACCGAAGCAAGGCCAGGGGCTTCGCC
>PLXO01000014.1 GCA_003151425.1 Acetobacteraceae bacterium | reverse complement strand
CCACCGCCACCTACCGCAAAGTCACAGGTGGCTTCCGTTCTACGTGGGGTGCTGATCTGTTCGCTGGAGTTCGATCCGTCGTTGGAACGGCAGCGCGACGAGGAATGGATGCGTATCAGGCTATTCTCGCAGTCCTAGACGGGGAACCGGTCATTCAGCAGGGTTGAGCAGATACGGGTGCGGGACGGAATGGGAAAGCCCCTCTGGCACGATCTGGCTGACCGACCATTCGGAATGATGCTTGCACTTAGCAAGGGTAAAACGCACATCACCGAAGCCGGTATTCGCGGACTTATCCAGTTAGAAGCGCTCAAACGTGAAGTCTAGCTTTGTTTGCGATTCTTTAAGATGGGCGAGGCGCTGTTGCCTCGCGCAACAGGCGGACGCGAATTACCGCTTCGAGCGTTCCAATCAGCCAAAGCCGCCATTCAGCTCCCGGCCAGCCCCGCCAAGGCCAGCCGGCGCCTGTTGCTCAGAGACTACCCGACGCAGGTCCGCTTTTGCAGCCGGTGCCACGGTCCGTGGGCCGGACCAAACCGGCAGCTCCCCACCCAAGGCCGTCCGTCCGAACGGGACCCGAACCCGCGCTATTGCGGCTGAGAAGCCAGGATAACGGCTCCGGCAACCCGGCAAAACCTCTGTGCAGAGCGGCTGGTCCGCTGACGGAGCCGATTGACTGACGGGGCTCATCTGCCGTCGGCGGTCGCGGGATCGCCGGGCTCGGGCACCGTCAGCCACACCCACACCAAATTCGCCAGCAGCAGCGCCGCCGTCACCACGAACACCCACTGGATCCCAAACGTGGCGGCGACCGCCCCGCCGGTGAACGGCCCCAGCGAGTTGCCCATGAACGTCGCTGACGCCGTCAGGCCGAAGACGAAGCCTCGATGCGACGCGACCGCCAGCCGGCCGACCAGCGCATTCGCCGCCGGCAGGATGCCGCCCACGAACAGCCCGAGGCCGAACCGCTCGGCGACAAAAGCCCCATAGCCCAACGGCAGGGCCTGCGGCAGCGTGAACAGCGCCGCCCCGGCCAGGCTGATCATCAACGTCCGCCGATACCCGATCCGGTCGCTGCGCTTGCCCAGCACCGGGACCGCGGCAATCCCGGCCAGCCCGGTGATGGCGAAGGCGACGCCGCCCAGCGTGGCGATGTTCGGCACCGGGCCCAGCATGTCCTGGACGAACAGCGTCACGACAGGCTCGACCGCGCGGGTGCCGAACTGCGCCAGTATCAGCACCAGGAACACCGGCAACAGCCCGCCGGAGCGGATCAGCACGCCGAACATGCTGGCGAACGAGGCTGCGTGCCGCGTGTCCGTCGGGCGGGTGAAGCGCTCCGGCACGATGATCCAGCACAGCACGAAGGCAACGAAGCACCCGGCGCCGCCCCAGTAGAACGGCATGCGGTAGCTGCCGGTCAGGTCGGCGATCGCGCCGCCCAGCACCGGGCCGATCAGGGTGCCGAGCAGGTTGCCGCTGGACAGCCAGCCCAGCGCGTAGCCCAGCCGCTGCTCGGGCGTCTGGCTGGCCACCAGCGCGATCGCCGAGGCGTTGTAGCCGGCGACCACGCCCATGCCGGCGCGCAGCGCGAAGAGCTGCCAGACCGAGCCGGAGGCGCCCATCAGCGCGGTGAACACGGCGATACCGAAACAGGAGCGCAGCACCATCAGCTTGCGCCCGTAGGTGTCGGCGAGGCGGCCCCAGACCGGGGCGGAGAAGATGCCGATGAACGAGGTGACGGAGGCCAGGATGCCGGCCCAGAGATCGATCGCACTGGCGTCGTGCACGCCAAGGTCGGGCAGGAACAGCGGCATGACGGGTGAGAGGATGGAGAACGACAGGCTCATGACGATCTGCACCATGACCATGGCCCAGAGCGTCACCCGCCAATCTGCGGTCATGCCCGACTTCGAGGTGGCCGCCGCGTCCCGCATTCCCGTCCCGATCGTCGCTGGGATGCAGGATCGATCCGGGGGAGGGACGTGTCAAAGCGGCAAGGGTGTCGCCGGCCCGAGCCGTGTGCCCGCCGATCGACCTCCCAAGGTGCATTCGCTGTCGCATGCCAACAAAACCGTTGCAATCGCGCGTGGAATTCGCGATCCTGGCATCACGACAACACGGACCTTCGGGGTATCTCGGTTGAAAGATTGTGCTGCAGCGCGTCTCGGAACCCACCAACCGGGCGGCGGTGCCGGAAGCCGGCCCCGGAAAGGCCGTTCATCCGGAACGTATGCGTTCATCGCGGTCGTGGTTTGTTCCGTTTCCATATGCATCAGCGCGGCCGCTCAGACCGGTGATGACAGTTCTCGCCTGGGGGTCGCGGTACGCGGCCAACAGAGCGTGTGCCTGTCTGTCCCGCGGCATGGGCTCGCCGCCGGCACGCCGGTCGCCTTGGTTCAGGCTGACGATCCCCCTGCCGTGGCGACGGCGGCGATCATTGGCGCGGGCGGCGGATGCCCCGGTGAGCGATCCCACGGGATGGTCGGCTATCGCTTGCGCATTACGAAGGGAGCGGTGAGGCGCGATGCGGCCCTGATCGCCGTGCTGGGAGGCGCGGTGCCGACCCTCCATGACGGGCTCGTGCAGGCCGATCTGCAAGGCGGCGGGCGGATGGACACATTCCGCTCGTGCACCAGCGCCGATGGCGTCCATCTCACGGTTTGGGACGGCCCTTCGCAGCAGGCCCGGCGTCTCTGGCACGATTATTACTATCTCGGGCAGGATCTCGAACCGAGTTGCAGCGATCGCGAAACCGCGGAATAGGGGGCGTTATGTCAAAGCCAAGCGGCAAAGACTGGGTGAGCAAGTTCCCTACCAGCAAGAGTCCTGGAGACCTGAAGGGTGGCTTCGCCAGTGCGGTCAAGAAATTCCTCAAGGCGTTGGACGATGCCGGCGCCAAGGTCAGCATATCCGCCACGTTCCGTCCGCCCGAACGCGCCTATCTGATGCATTATTCCTACCTCATCACGAAGGGTACGAAGCCGGAGGACGTGCCGCCGATGACCGGTGTCGATATCGAGTGGGCGCACAAGGACAAGCAAGGCAAAGCCGATCCAGCGGCCTCGAAGAAGGGGGCGGAGGAGATGGTTTCGGCGTATGACATTGCCTATGAGCCGGCGCTGAAGTCCCGCCATACCGAAGGCCTCGCCATCGACATGGACATCAAGTGGTCCGGCGAGCTCAAGATCAAGGATGTCAAGGGCAAGGACGTCGTCATCAAGTCGAGCCCCAAGGATGGCGGCAACAAGGACCTGCAGGCGGTGGGCGCCGACTATGGCGTCATCAAGCTGAAGTCCGATCCGCCTCACTGGTCCAGCGACGGGCATTGATGCCACTGATACCAACCGGCGGAAGCGTTGACCCGTTCCAACGCTTCCGCCTCGAGCATGATTTGCGAGCATAGCACGGATTGATTGCACCTTCGCCAGCCCAGGCACACCCCTCAGAGGCTGACCCGGAATGACCACGGAATTTTCTACCGAGTCATTTCAATGAGGTAGCCGATGTCTGGGCGCC
>PLXO01000097.1 GCA_003151425.1 Acetobacteraceae bacterium | reverse complement strand
GTTCCGGCCATCCCCGCAGCACGGTGCCGCGATGGATGGCCGGAACTGATCCCCGGAACCAGTCCGGGGACGGTCATGACGATGTGGCAACCAGATGGGCCAAAACGGGAATTGCTGACAAGTGGCGGGACGGGACCCACCGGACCAACGCCCTTTACCTGCGGCCAACCGGGCACAGCCGACGCGTTGCGCGCGCCGGTGACGTGTCCAATATGATGGCCAGCCGCAAGCGGACGGTCGCACACTTCTACCGCCAACCAAATTTGCCTGGGAGACGGGCCGGAATTATTTCGTAATCGACTCCATAACTGCCAACGCGGTCGACAGATCGCCCAGGCGGTAGGGCTTGCGCAACCGAGGCCATTCCACGCCGACCAGGCTGTCAAGCTCGGCGAAGCCGCTGGCAAGCAGAATTGGCAACGAAGGGTGCAATGCCCGCGCCCTGGCGGCCAGTTCCACGCCGGACATGCCGGGCATCATGTGATCGGTCAGCAGAAGATCGAATCGGCCGTCCCGCCGCAGCAGTGCCAGCGCGTCCTCGCCCGACGCAGCGGTGCAGATCGCGTCGTGGCCGAGCTCCTCCAGCATGCCGGCCGTGCCAGCGACAACCAGCGGATCGTCGTCGACCAACAGGATGCGCAGGCGCCGCGCGGCCGGCAACGTCGAAACGGCAGCCGAGGCCTCGCCGGCTTCGGATTCAATCACCGGCTCAGCGGTCCGCGGCAGCCACAGCTCCACGCTCGTGCCCTTGCCGGGCCGGCTCGACAGCAGCAGGGCGCCACCGGATTGCACCGCGAAGCCGTGCACCATGGACAGGCCGAGGCCGGTTCCCTTGCCGGGACCCTTGGTGGTGAAGAAGGGATCCGCCGCGCGGGCCAGGGCTACCTCGTCCATCCCGGTGCCGGTGTCGCTGATGGTGAGCACCACATACGCGCCCGGCGTCGCCGATGGCTGGCGGCGGAGCACGATCAAGCCCGTGCTGTCGTCGAGTGCGACGGTGGCGTTGCGTGCAGCCAGGCGCAGGCGGCCGCCGTCGGGCATCGCGTCGCGCGCATTCGCCGCCAGGTTGATCAGCGCAAGCTCCAGTTGGTTCGGGTCGGCGCGCAGGGTCCAGAGTTCCGCCGGAAGATCCTCCTCGATGCGGATGGCGTGGCCGAGCAGGTGGGCAAGCATCGGGCGCAACGCGGCAATCAGCGTGCGGGGATCGAGCGGACACGGCGTGAACGCCTGCTGGCGGGCGAACGCCAGCAGCCTGGCGGTGAGCGCCGCGCCGCGCGTGGCCCCCTGCAGCGCGGTGTCCACCAGGCGGGTGGCGCGCGTATCGTCGGCGGGCAGGCGCATGGCGAGCAGTTCCAGGCTGCCGAGGATGATCATCAGCAGATTGTTGAAATCATGGGCGACGCCGCTTGTCATGCTGCCCAGCGCCTCAAGCTTCTGCGCCTGCAGCAACGCCGCCTCGGCGCGATTGCGCGCGGTGATGTCGTTGATCACCGTGAGGTTGTGTTGAAAGCGTCCGCTCGCGGGGTCGCGCTCGGGGCGCGCGATGAGGACGATGTCGGCAACCCCTTCCGGGGACTTCATCAGGCGGTACTCGACCGACCCGGTTTCCCTGGCGGGCCGGGTGTCGATCAGCTCCGGGACTGCCTTCCGACGGTAGCGTGAAGCGGAGGACAGCTCGAGGAATTCGGCGAAGGAGTGGCCGATCGCCTGGGCCCTTGTATAGCCGGTGAACTCTATCCACGCCTCGTTCACGTCCAGCAACAGGCCGTCCCGACCCGTGGAGTGGACAGGTATGGGGATGCGCTGGAAGGCGAGAAAGCTGTCGGCCTCCGCTCGCTTGCGTACCCGGGGTTGCCGCGAGGCCTTGCCAGTCGCCGCGGCGCCAGTTTGGAGGGGGAGAGGGAATTGATTTGCTTTCAAGGTATTACGCTCACTTTTTAAGTCGAAGGTTTGTATGGACATGCCAATGGCGCAATGCCGGAGGGGGCCGTCACGCGGCGGGTTCGTCGGCCCAGCCGGCGCTGAGGTGGTACGATGGCATCATCTCGCGCATGACGTCGGAGGTGATTCCGTTGGACGGGAGGGTCATGCGGCGCGGCTCCGGCTGAAATCGGTTGAGAGAAAAAGTCATATATACTAACTCCTCGCTCAACGCCAGCTAACATTTATCCGATGCGTGGCCCTTGGATGAGGCAGGAAGCAAAGAAGCAAAGCCAGCATCCATCGAACACAGAGCTGCACCGAGTGCACACGGCGCGGCTGTAAGGCCGGCAACGAAAACAAGCGCGACGTACAGCGCCGCCATGCCACCTGCGGTGTCGATTCACCCCGACAGTACGACCTTCGTCAGATCTCCATCGAGCTCCGGAACCTCGATCGGCATCCTTGCCCCGTCACCTGCATCATCGGTGACGATTGCGGGGCGGCCACGACGGGTCAAGCGGGCTCACGTCGATCGACATGACAATACCATGACAGCCGGAACGCCGGCACATGACAGAAGCGCGCCGGCGGTCAACCGGCCAGCAAGGCAGAGGACTCGGCAGCGATGGCGGCGATCAGGCTGGTCAGGTCGCGCCGCACACTGGCAAAGCCGGCGCCGCGCTCGATCCGCGTCTCGTCCATGTAGAGCCGGCGCGCCACCTCGATCTGCAGCGCGTGCACGGCTTCGCGCGGGCGGCCGTAATGGCGGGTGATATAGCCGCCGGCATAGGGGTCGTTGCGCCGCACCGTGTAGCCCAGGCCGATGAACAACTGCTCGATCCGCCGCGTGATCCGCGCGGCACAGGCGGTGCCGTGGGCGTCGCCGAGCACGATGTCGATCGCCGAGGCACCGCCGCGCCCGACGCAGCCGTGCGCCGGCATCGAATGGCAGTCGATCAGCAGGCAGGCGCCGAACCCGGTGCGGGTCTGCTCGATCAGCGCCACCAGTGCGTCATGGAACGGCTGCCAGCAGTCGCGCACCCGCCGCTCCGCCTCCGCGAAGCACAGTTTGTCGCGATAGATCGCCTCACCCGAGGCCACCACGCGCGCGATGGTGCCCAGCCCGGCGCCGACACGCGGCGAGGCGGAGTTCACCCAGGAAGGCAACGCATCCTGGAACATCGCGGGATCGAGCTCCCACGGCTCGCGGTTGGCATCGCAGAACGCACGGGGGAAAGTGGCGGCGAGCAACGGCGCACCGTGGGCGGGGGCGTCGGCGAACAGGTCGTCGACAAAGCAGTCCTCGCTGCGGCGCAGGCCAACCGGGTCCAGCCGCGCCTGCGCGAGGAAGTCCACCGGGTAGTCGCGCCCGGAATGCGGCGAGGCGAACACCAGCGGCGCGGTCTGCCGCGCCGGGCGGGCGAGACGCAGCGGTGCCGCCGGGTCCAGGCTTGTCGCGGGGACTTGCATATCCATGCGGCCATTGAAGCCGGGGCGCGGCCGCGTGTCACGTGCCAAGCTTGCGCCCAGGGCAATCGGGGGATGGAAGCAAGATCAGGGCGCCGCCCTGAAACCCGCCAGGGGGCT
>PLXO01000202.1 GCA_003151425.1 Acetobacteraceae bacterium | reverse complement strand
CCGCTGCCGGCGCCTGCCCCCGGGCACTTGACCCGGGGGGTGGGGGTCCAGGGGACAAAGCCCCTTGGCGGGTTTCAGGGCGGAGCCCTGACCTTGCTCGCTGCGCGCACCGGTCCGACCCTCAGCGGCTGCCGAAGATGGCGCTGCCGACGCGGACCCAGGTGGCGCCGCAGGCGATGGCGATGTCGAAGTCGGCGGACATGCCCATGGAGACGACGGGCAGTCCGTGGCGGGCGGCGCGGTCGGCGAGCCAGGTGAAGTGGGGACGCGGGTCCTCGTCGAGGGGTGGGACGCACATCAGGCCGGCCAAGGCGGCGCCGAAGCGGGATTTGCAGTCGTTGATGAAGCCGTCCGCGTCGGCGCGGGGGATGCCGGATTTCTGGCCTTCGTTACCGACGTTCACTTCGATCAGCAGGGTTGGGGTGCGGCCTTCTTTCTCGATCGCGGCGGCGATGGCGTCGGCCAGGCGCGGGCGGTCGAGGGTTTCGATCACCTCGGCGAGGCGCACGGCGTCGCGGGCCTTGTTGGTTTGCAAGCCGCCGATGAGGTGCAGTTTCAGGTCGGGGTAGTCGGAGCGCAGGCCGGGGAACTTGCCGGCGGCTTCCTGCACGCGGTTCTCGCCGAAGATGCGTTGGCCGGCGGCGAGGGCGGCGCGGACGGCCTCGGCGGGTTTGGTTTTGGAGACGGCGACCAGGGTGATGTCGGTCGGTTGGCGGCCGGCCGCGGCGGCGGCGATGGCGATGCGGTCGCGCACGCGGGTCAGGTTCTCGGCGATTGCAGCGGTGGTCGGCGCTGCGGTGGTCGGCGGGGGGGCGAGGTCATCCATTTCGGTCTCTCCGGCGTCGGACGGGCGGGGCGGGCCTATTACCAGGAGCGCGGGCCGAGCGCGCGATCCAGCGGCTGCAAGAGCCTCGATCAGTCTGTATGAATCCCAATGCTCACCGGCAGGCCGAGAGCCGGTCCAGCCCTGAGCAGCGTCTTGTCGAAACTATAGATCGCTTCGGCGCGGTTGTTCTGGGCGATGGCGAGATGCAAGGCGTCGCCAGCCCGCAGCCCGCTGTCATGATGCCCGAGATACTGCCTGGCCAGGGTGTAGTCCCTGGCGCTGGGCAGCAGGACGACGAAGGATTCGGCGACGATCGCCTCGAACTCTGCGCCCACCTCGCGCGCGGTCGGCTGGTCCAGCCCGCCCATGCGTACCTCCCGCGCCAGGAGCGACGCGAACTCGACCCGGGTCCAGTGGCTGACCGCCAGCGTCCCGGCCGGCAGCCCAGCGATAAAGCGTTCGACGGCGCTGCTGGGGGTTTCTTCAAGCAAGAGCGGCGCGAGGAAGCTGGTGTCGAAATAGACCATCAGAGGCCCTCGTCACGGGCCGCGCGCAACAGCGCCGCGCTGACCCCGCGCCAGCGTGGCCTGCTGGCCCGGAAGTCAGCCAGCGGCCGGACCGGCTGCTTCGGCGGTGCGACCGCTGACAGGTAGGCGACCGGCTGGCCATGGCGAGTGATGACGACTTCCTCGCCGCCTTCCACGTTGTCCAGCAGCTCGCTCAGATGGGCTTTCGCCTGGGCCAGACTGACGGTGACCATAGCGCCCTCGTTCATGACCAGAAAACTGGTCATACCTTAGCGGGACGACCTGCCCATGGCTACAGGCAGGGTCAGAAGACGGGATGAGCGCCGCGGCAGCGAGTGTCGTGCGGGCGTGCGGCAGCCGGCGTTCTGCCGACTCTGATGATCGTAGCACAACAAACAAGTGCGCTCACCCCTCTACGATCTCCGTTGGATCGTCGCTGTGATAAGGCGACATGTGCCGTGCCCCGCAGATCGCGCAATCGGGCAGCCGCCCCCCAACCCCAGCGCTTCGCCGTTTGGTCATCGCGCCTGTGCACCTTATATCGCAGACCCGGATATCGCAGAATATCGCGGACCCGGATATCGCAGAACCCGTCCGCGCCCCAGACAGGAGCCCTCCGCCAGTGACCGACCCCATCCGCCTGACCCGGCTCCCCTCCGGCCTGACCGTCGTCACCGAACGGATGGAGCGGGTCGAGACCGTCTCGCTCGGCGCCTATGTCGGCTCCGGCTCGCGCCACGAACTGGCGGAGGAGAACGGGGTCTCGCATTTCCTCGAACACATGGCCTTCAAGGGCACCGAACGGCGCACCGCCGCCGAAATCGCCGAGGAGATCGAGGCGGTGGGTGGGCACCTGAACGCCTACACCGCGCGCGAGCAGACCGCCTACTACGTCAAGGTGCTGAAGGAGGACACCGCGCTGGCCGCCGACATCATCGGCGACATCCTGACCCACTCCACCTTCGACCCGGAGGAACTTGAGCGCGAGCGCGGCGTCATCCTGCAGGAGATCGGCCAGGCCAACGACACGCCGGACGACATCATCTTCGACCATTTCCAGGAGGTGGCGTTCCCCGACCAGCCGATCGGCCGGCCGGTCCTGGGCTCGGAGGACGGCATCAGGGCGATGCCGCGGGCCACGCTGACCGACTACATGCGCCGGCACTACCCGGCCTCCAACGTGGTGGTGGCGGCGGCCGGCGCGCTGGATCACGACCACATCCTGGACCTGGTCAACCAGCACTTCGCCGACCTGCCGGGCGATCCGTCGCCCAAGGCGGAGGGGGCGCACTATGGCGGCGGGGAGTTCCGCGAGCCGCGCGAGCTGGACCAGGTGCATATCGTGCTGGGCTTCCCCTGCGCCGGCTACGGCGACCCGGACTATTATCCGACCCTGCTGCTGTCGACGCTGCTGGGCGGCGGGATGTCCTCGCGGCTGTTCCAGGAGGTGCGGGAGAAGCGCGGGCTAGTCTACTCGATCTACTCGTTCAGCTCGCCGTTCATGGATGGCGGGCTGTTCGGCATCTACGCCGGCACCGGCGAGAGCGAGGCGGCGGAGCTGATGCCGGTGACGCTTGCGGAGCTGCACAAGGTGCAGCACGCGGTGACCGAGGTCGAGCTGGCGCGTGCCCGGGCGCAGGTGAAGGCGTCGCTGCTGATGTCGCTGGAGAGCACCGGTAGCCGCTGCGAGCAGCTTGCGCGGCAGTGGCAGGTGTTCGGCCGGGTGATCCCGACGGCGGAGACGGTGGCGAAGATCAATGCCGTGACCACGGCGGACATCTGCCGCGCAGCAGGGCGGGTGTTCCGCGCCGCGCCGACGCTGGCGACGCTCGGCCCGGTCGATCGGGTGCCGGGCCTGGCCGAGGTGGCGGAGCGGCTGGCGGCGTAGGGCAACATGGGGTGCGCCTGCCGAGCGCCGAAAGCGCGATATGCGACGTACACAAGCTGACGCATTATTGTCTCGATCCCATGCATCCGCGCGGACGGCACAAGGCGCGGGTGTTCCGGCAGGCGCTGGGGATCACCGTGGCGGATGCGGATTGGCTTCGACAGACGCTGCGCGATGCGGTCGCTGCCGTCGAGGCGACAGAGATCGCCGGCGACGCGTTTGGCCAGCGGTGGCGGGTGGACGTGCCGGTCATGCGACTTGGACGCGCCGGCATGGTAAGGACGGTCCGGATTATTCGCTCAGGGGAAACAATCCCGAAGTTCGTGACCTGTTGGGTGTTGTGATGTCAAAGGCAAAGAAGGCTGCGGCACCGCCGCTTGGTGATCTCGACGTCGTCGCGTTGCTGACCGACCGACCGGCCGATAGCTTGGCGCGTGGGCAGGTTGGAACCGTGGTCGACACGCTGGGCGTGTCGGACGTCCTGGTGGAGTTCAGCGACGACGAGGGCCGTGCGTACGCGGTTGTTCCGTGTGCGTGCACCGATCTGTTGCCGCTGTACTACCTTCCTCGCGTAGCATGAGCGGCGATCCTTCGACGCGCCGCGACGATCGACCTGCCATGGAACCGGTGGCGCGCGAGGAGCCGGTGTCTGTTCGCCCCGCGGCGCCTGCACGGCGGCTCGGACTCCTCGACGGCAAGATTCACATCCCGGAGGACTTCGATGATCCGCTGTCCGACGAGATCCTCACGGAATTCGAAGGATGCTGACGGGCCCCACAAGGGCATTGAACCGGCCCCACCGAGTTTGCGGGCGATTTGGTTGATCCGCGCGACGAGCTGGCGACTCGGGCTTTATTCGGCCCTCGTGCACCTCATCTAACGCCACGCGCCGCCACGAAAGGTCAGCACAGCCGCCATGGACACCCTTGACCTTCTCACCGACCTGATCGCCCGCGCCCGCGCCGCCGGGGCGGACGCGGCAGATGCCGTGCTGATCGCCGGCACCTCGCTTGGCGTGCAGCGCCGGATGGGCCAGACCGAGCACGTCGAGCGCTCCGAGGGCCGCGACCTTGGCCTGCGCGTGTTTCTGGGCCTGCGGTCGGCGATGGTGTCATCCACCACGTTCGATCCGTCGGGCTTCGCGGCATTGGCCGAGCGTGCGGTGGCGATGGCCAAGGTAGTGCCGGAGGACCCCTTTGCCGGCCTGGCCGAGACCGCCGCGCCGCCGGAGCACGTGGCGCTCGACCTGGACGATCGCACCGAGCCGGATACCGAGGCGCTGCTGGGGCGCGCGGCCATGGCCGAGGACGCGGCGCTGGCGGTGCCTGGCATCAACAACTCGGAGGGCGCCTCCGCGGGGTATGGCCGGACCGAGGCGTTGCTGGTCACCTCGGCCGGGTTCGCCGGCCGCGCCGTGCGCAGCGGCCATTCGGTTTCCGCGACCGCGCTGGCCGGGTCAGGCACCGGGATGCAGCGCGACTACGACTACCATTCGGCCGTGCATCTGGCTGATCTGGACGATCCGGCCGCCATCGGGCGCAGCGCCGGGGAGCGGACGATCGCGCGGCTCAATCCGACCCGGCCGGCCACCGCGAAGCTGCCGGTGGTCTATGATCCTCGGGTGTCCGGCGGGCTGGTCGGACATTTTGTGGGTGCGATCAACGGCGCCTCGGTCGCGCGCGGCACCTCGTTCCTGAAGGACAAGATGGGCGAGCGCGTGTTCGCCCCCGGGATCGCGATCCACGACGATCCGCGCCGGGTGCGCGGGCCGCGCTCGCGCGCCTGGGACGGCGAGGGCACGCCGACCGCCGCCCGCGCGCTGATCGAGGACGGGGTGCTGACCACTTGGCTGCTCGACTCGCGGTCGGCGCGCCAGCTTGGCCTGACCTCGACCGGCCATGCGGCGCGGGGGACGGGTGGGCCGCCGTCGCCGTCGCCGTCGAACCTGTACCTGGCGGCGGGGACGCTGTCGCCGGCGGAGCTGATGGCGGACATCCGGCTGGGCCTCTATATCACCGAGCTGATCGGCATGGGGATCAACGGCGTCACCGGCGATTACAGCCGCGGCGCCGCCGGGTTCATGATCCGCGACGGGCAGCTCGCCGAGGCGGTGGCCGAGATCACGGTCGCCGGCAACCTGATCGACATGTTCGCCCACCTGACGCCGGCGAGCGATTTGCGTTTCCGTCGTGGCACCGATGCGCCAACGGTGCGGGTGGAGGGGATGACCTTGGCAGGAGCGTGATCCGTCCCCACTATCGCGGGTGTTTTTTCGGAAGCGTGACGGACCTTGCGTCGTAACCCCAGACAAAGCGTGACAGACCATGCGTCGTAACCCCAGACGTCGTAGCCATTTCGTGCTCGCCCTGATCGCCGCCCTGGCGCTGCTTCTGACGCCGGGGCTGGCCGACGCACGGGCCGGCGGCGGGTCGTCGTTCGGCAGCCGCGGCAGCCAGACCTGGTCGCCGCCGCCCTCGACCGGTACGGCGGGGTCCGCGTCGCCGATGCAGCGCAGCCTGACGCCGGGCAGTTCGTCCTATGGCTCCAGCTACGGCGGCGGCTATCGCGGCGGCTTTGGCGGCGGCTTTGGCTCCGGCCTGATAGGTGGTCTGCTCGGCTTCGGGCTGGCCGGGTTGCTGCTGGGGCACGGGTTCGGAGGGTTTGGGATGTTCGGTCTGTTCGGGCTGCTGATCCGCATCGCCATCATCGTGTTCGTGGTGCGCTGGCTGAGGCGCATGTTCCGCGGCCCGTCGCCGCAGTATGCCGGCGGCGGCCCCTCGATGTTCGCGCCCGGCGGGATGATGGGCGGCCCAATAGGCAGCCCCGGCCCGATGGCGGGCGGCGCACGGCGCGGCCTGGTGCCGATCGCCATCGCACCTGCCGACTATCAGGCGTTCGAGCAGTTGCTGGCCGCGATCCAGGCGGGCTGGAGCGCGCACGACCTGAACCACCTGTCCGCGCTGCTGACCCCCGAGATGCTGAGCTATTTCGGCGACCAGCTTGCCGAGCAGGCCAGTCGCGGCGTGCGCAACACAGTCACCGACGTGCACCTGGCGCAGGGCGACCTGTCCGAGGCCTGGGCGGAGGGCGGGCGGCACTACGCCACCGTGGCGATGCGCTTCCAGATGATCGACGCGACCTATGACCAGGCGGGACGGGTGGTCGACGGCAGCCCGACCGAGCACGTGACCGCGACCGAGATCTGGACGTTCGTCCGCGTGCCGGGCGGGCGATGGATCCTGTCGGCGATCCAGCAGGCGCGGTAGCGGCGCTCGGCATGCACGAACGCGCGCGTTCCCAACCGTCACGCCAGGAAGGTTGTTTCCCCCCACGAATCCGCCGGTGCCATTACGCCGGTGCCATCGGTCGGGAAATTCCGGCTCTGGTGACAAGGATCACCCGGTGCGCGCCGCCGCGACAAATGACGCGCGTCTCCGTGGACCGCCCGCCGCTTCCTGCCAACGTCCTTCCGTCGGAGGCGTTTCATGGGCGTGATCCAGGTTCAGTTGCCGGACGAACTCAAGTCTCTCATCGACCGCCAGATCGCTGAGGGCCGAGTCGCGAGCGAGGCCGAGTTCTTCGTCGAAGCCGCCCGCCGTTTTGTTGCCGACCTAACGGCTGAGGATGAGATCGTCGCTGAGGCAGAGGCTGGCATCGCCAACGCAGAGGCGGGGCGCTTTGTGACCATCACGTCTCGCCAGGACATCGACGCCCGGACTTGTCATACGCGATCGCTATCTGAGGGCCGATGACGCCGTGGCAGGCGTTGAGGATGCCTCCAGCAGGTCGAGGCGTTGCCACGCGACGCGTAGCACGCTCGGACTGGGCGTCTGCGCCTGTGATGCCCTTACGTCATGACGACGGCGACGGGCCGCAGGCATTATGCAAGCATTGCGACATGACCACGTTGTGCGCCACACGGTCTGCGCGAACGCTCGCTTGCCCAACCGTCACTCCAGGAAGAACTGCTTGCGCTGCTCTTGGGTTGGGGATCCCGTGGTGACGGACCCGAGCTCATAAAGCGTGTCCCCATCGGGGGTTCGGAATTGCCCGCCCCGATGCGGTCCTGCGCTTGGATGCTGCAAGTGCCGTCAGGATTGATCAGCCCCTCGACGAGCCCCACGGCATACTGCCGCTCAACACGCTCGGTCAGGATGGCACGAATAGCAGTCCTATCGGGCGCACTGACCATCAACAGTGCAGATTTTTCCACTGCTAATCCATGCACCGCACCAATGTTCGACTTGGTCGAAATAGCGCAAGCTTCGGTTCTCGGCCAATGTCTGTCGCCGACCTCCAGAAGGAGCTGCCCATGCCAGACGATATCGCAACCACCACCTGGACCGAGCTGCCGGTCGCTTTCGGTCCCGAGCCCGCGGTCTGCGTGGGCCTGATCGCGCTGGCCAATGACGGCACGATCGAGGCCGATGTGCACGACTACCTGCGCGCCGCCGACATCCGCATCTGCACGACGCGCGTCCGGACGCCGCTGCGCAACACGCTGGCCTCGCTCATCGAGCTGGGCGATACCATCGCCGACGCAACCGCCGTCCTGGTCCCCGAGGGCCGCCTGGACGTGGTGGCTTTTGGCTGCACCTCGGGTGCCATGGCGCTGGGGCCGGAGACGGTTCGTGCGACGGTCACGCGCGGCCGGCCGTCGTTGCACGTCACCGATCCGGTCTCCGCGGCGATGCGCGGTCTGGCCAGGCTCGGCTGCCGGCGGATCGCCCTGCTGACGCCCTATGTGCCGGAGGTGAACGCCATGGTGGAGGGGTTCCTGACCGGACACGGTCTGGAGCTGCGTGCCAGCGGATTTTTCCCGCTCAGCGACGACAATGCACGGGGGCGTGTGACCGAGGCCTCGGTCTTGGAAGCGGCCCGACGCCTGACGGCCGACCAGGCTGTCGAAGCGCTGTTCATTTCGTGCACGGCGCTGCGCTCGGCCGGCCTGATCGAGCGCGTCGAGGACTGCATCGGCCGCCCGGTGGTGGCTAGCAATCAGGCGCTGTGCTGGGACAGCCTGCGGCTGGTTGGCGACACGCGGACTGTGGCAGGCGCCGGGCGCCTGTTCCAGTTGGTATGAAGGATGCGGTCCGGCTGACGTTGGTGCACTTTGGTTTCGGCGGGATTTACACCAACCGCCGAAACGATTGACTGTCGGTCGGTTCGCACTGGCGCTGCGCTCTGGCGATGACCGGGCCGCGGGCCAGGTGTCGTTACGAGGGCGATGTTGTCCTCGCGAGGGGCGGTCGGGATGCGCCGATAATGGGTCCCGGACGCGCGATCTGCAGCCGGCAAGGGTCACCTTCGCCGCGACCGCCATTGCCCAACCGCCAAGGCAACCGCCACCGGCAGGTTCAGCCCCGCCAGCAGCCGCAGCATCGCCGGCGCGCCCAGCCCCCACGCCGCCAGCCCCGCCGCCACCGCGCTGCCCGCTACCATGAACCCCGCATTCAGCACGTTGTTGGCGGCGATCATGCGTGCCCGTTCATCCGGTGCCGCGCGCGCCTGCACGATCGCATACAGCGGCACCGAGAAAACCCCGCCGCAGAACGCCAGCGCGAACAGGTCGCCCAGCATGCGCCACCCGGCCAGGCTCGCCAGCACCGCCGCGATGCTGGTCACGCCCGCCGCCCCCGCCGCCTGACAGGCAGTGGCAAAGTCCCAGGTGAAGAGCGAAATCCCCAGCGCCGCCCAGGGCACATGCCGCGCCGACACTTCACCCCGCAGCAGCAACGGACACAGGATGGAGCCCACGCCGACCCCCGCGGTGAACCCCGTCAGCAGCAGCGTCACCAGCGCCGAGTCGCCGCCGAGCACGTCCTTCGCCACCACCGGAAACTGCGTCAGCAGTACCAGGCCGACCATCCAGAACCAGGAGATCCCCAGCACCGAGCGCCAGATCACTCGGTCGCGCCGCGCGTGCGACAGAATGCGCCCGGTCTCGCGCACCAGGTTCCAGCCGATGGCAACCCGTTTGCCGGACGGCGGCGCCGGCGGGATCGCGCGCGCGACAAGCAGGCCCGACAGCGCGATCGACAAACCCGCGATCGAAACGACCAGCGGTCCCTCGACGTCACGGATCAACGCCGCCCCGGCGATGGTGCCGACCAGGATGCCGACATAGGTCCCGGCCTCGATATACCCGTTGCCGGCGACGATCTCATCCACGCCCAGATGGTCCGGCAGGATGCCGTATTTCAGCGGACTGAAGAACGTCGCCTGCACCCCAAGGCCGAACAGCACGACCATCAGGAAGCCGATCTCCCCGGTCAGGAACCCCACCGCGGCCGTCACCATCAGGGCGCATTCCCACCACTTCATCAGCCGGATCAGCCGCGCCTTGTCGTAGCGATCGGCCAGCTCGCCGGCGATCGAGGCGAACAGCAGGTAGGGCAGAATGAACACACCGCCCGCCGCGGCGACCAGCACCGGCCCCTGTGCGCCAGCCTGGAACAGCGCCAGCACCACGAGCGCGTTCTTGAACAGGTTGTCGTTCAGCGCACTCAGGAACTGCGTGACAAACAGCGGCAGGAATCGGCGAGACCGCAGCAGCGGCGCGATCATCCGGCGCGACGCGGGTGAACGGCTACTTCGATTCCACCGCCTCCCGCCGCGCCGAGGCGCGCACCATGCGCCGCTCCGTATCGGCGATGTAGTCGCGGGTCAGCGGCACCGCAGCCTGCCGATGCACGAGCTGGATCTGGAACACCATGTTGTCCTCGCGCCGGAAGGAGATCTCTGAGCCGGCGAGGTAGAACTCGAACATCCGGCAGAACCGCTCGTCGTATAGCGCACCGATCGTGTCGCGATTGGCGGCGAAGCGGCGGCGCCAGTGGCGCAGCGTCTCGGCATAGTGCAGCCGCAGGATCTCGATGTCGGTCGCCACGAGGCGGCTGGCCTCGATCGGCGGCAACACCTCGGACAACGCGGGACAGTAGGCGCCCGGAAAAATGTATTTGGCGATCCACGGATTGGTGCTGCCCGGCCCGCCGCTGCGCCCAATCGCGTGCAGCAGCGCCACGCCGTCCGGCTCCAGGCAGCGCGCCACGGTGTCGAAGAACGCGCGGTAGTGCACCACGCCGACATGCTCGAACATGCCGACCGAAACGATGCGGTCGAACCGTTGCGTCAGCGCGCGATAATCCAGCATCTCGAACGACACGCGATCCGGCAGCCCCTCGGCCGCCGCGCGTGCCCGTGCTTCGGTCAACTGCTCGGCCGACAAGGTGATGCCGGTGACGCGCGCGCCATGGTCGCGGGCCAAGGTCAACGCCAGCCCGCCCCAGCCGCAGCCGATATCGAGCACATGCAGGCCCGGACGATCGAGGCAGAGCTTGGCGGCGATATGCCGCTTCTTGGCGGCCTGCGCCTCCTCGAGCGTCTCGTCGCCACGCGGGAAATAGGCGCAGGAGTACTGCCGGTCGCGGTCCAGGAACAGGCTGTAGAGGCGCCCGTTCAAATCATAGTGATGCGCCACGTTGCGCTGCGCCCGAGGCGCGGGATTGTACTGGTCGATACGCCGCTTGATCGTGTCGATCACGGCACGGATATACGCGCCCGGATGGCCTCGCTCGTTCGCCATCATATTGACCGCGAAAACGTCCAGCACCTCATAGATCCCGCAGTCGACCGGTGCCATCGTGCCGTCCATATAGGCCTCGCCGAATGCCAGCAGCGGATCCAGCACCAGCCGGCGGATTGTGCGCCGGTCGCGGAGGCTGAGTCCGGCCTCAGGGCCTGAATCGGGCGGGCCGGCGTAGGTCGTGAACCGTCCGTCGGGCCAGCTCACGGTCAACCGCCCCCGGGTGATCAGCCGCCGCAGAATCGCATCCAGCACGGGTTCCATACGCACGCCCCCCACACCATTGAACTCGATCGACAATGACACTGACGTACGGCGTGGCATGCCGTCAAAGCAAACCCTCCCCGCCACTTAGCCGACGCCGGAGGAGGCGAT